>JBDHJR010000025.1:0-62283 GCA_039586815.1 Gemmatimonadota bacterium
AGCCATTCCGTCGCCCAGCACCGGAAATCCGGGGATCTGCATGAGGCAGCCAAAGGTCCGGCCCCGTTGACGTAACCCCCAGTCTTATCTATACTTACCGCACCATGCTACGGCAGATTCTAGCCTACAGCGTCTTTGCGGACCCGGCTGACGGGGGGTATGGCAGCCCGCCCACGCCGGCATCCGGAGGTCCGCATCCGGCTGGAAGTGACGACATCTCGCGGGTGGAGAGGGCGCCGAGCGGGCGCCCGCCGCCACCCGCCAACATTCACCGGCTCGGCGCGGCAGCCGCCGCGGGCACTCGCCCGACGACTGTCGCGGGAGCCAGGGTAGGGCACGTTGAAGCGCGACATCTTGATAAATGTGAACCCACGCGAGACCCGCGTGGCGATCCTGGAGGACGACCGCCTCGTCGAGGTCCTGCATGATCGACCGGAGATCCGCCGTACCGTAGGGAACATCTATCTCGGCAAGGTCGAGGCGGTCTTGCCGGGAATGCAGGCGGCTTTCATAGACATCGGGCTCGAGCGCAGCGCGTTCCTGCACGCGTCCGATCTGGTCGAGCCCGACGACGACTCCCTCGACACGGACAACGGCCGCTCCTCCCGCAACAACCGCGGGATCCCCAACATCGCCGATCACGTGAAGCGGGGGCAGTCGATCCTCGTGCAGGTCACCAAGGAGCCCATCAGCACCAAGGGCTCCCGGGTCACCCGTCAGATCTCGATCGCCGGGCGCTTCCTCGTGTTCATGCCGTTCGCCTCAAGGGTGGGCGTGAGCCGCAAGATCGGCTCGCGCGAGGAGCGGTCGCGGCTGCGGGAGATGGTGGGTCGCTTGCTCCCCAAGGACTCCGGCGGCGTGATCGTCCGTACCGTGGCCGCAGACATGACCGAGGCTCAGGTCAAGCGGGAGCTCAAGTCGCTACTCGGGCAGTGGAAGAAGATCCACCGTAAGGCCAATTTCGTGCGCCTCAAGGCGCCGGCCCCGGTGCACCGGGAGACGTCGCTCGCCGGTGGGATCATCCGCGATCTGGTCAGCGAAGCGGTCGACAGGGTGGTGGTGGACTCCAAGGAGGTTTACGGCGAGATCCGCCGCTACCTCCAGGAGGTGGAGCCCGATCTGGTGGATCGGGTGGGTCTGTACAAGCGGGCCACGCCGTTGTTCGACGAGTACGACCTGGAGACAGAGATCGGAGAGCTGTTCAACCGCCGCGTCGATCTGCCGACCGGAGGTTATGTGATCATCGAGCCCACCGAGGCTCTGGTGTCGATCGACGTGAACACCGGGCGGTACACGGGCCGCAAGGACCCCGAGAAGACCATCCTACGGACCAACATAGATGCGGCGCGCGAGATCACACGCCAGGTGCGCTTGCGTGACCTGGGCGGAATCATCGTGATCGACTTCATCGACATGGAGTCGCAGACCAACCGCGACAAGGTGCTGCACGAGCTGCGCACCCATCTCAGCCGCGACCGGGCACGCACTCGCGCGTTCCAGGTGTCGCAGCTGGGGCTGGTCGAGATGACCCGGCAGCGGGTGCGACCGTCCCTGTGGGACAGCATGGCGTCCGGCTGCCCGGCCTGCGGAGGCACGGGCAAGGTGTTCCGCCCCGAAGTCGTAGTGCGCCGTCTCGAGCGCGCGCTGGTAAGGGTAGCGGGAGAGAAGAAAGAGCAGCGCATGACGGTGCGGCTGCACCCCGAGGTGGCTCTGTATCTCATGGAGCAGGAGCCCGGCTTCCTCAAGGACCTGGCCCGGACCACCCGCCTCGATCTGGATCTGCGGGACGACCCCATCGCCCGGATCGACGAGTTCCGGCTCGTGGCTCAGCCAGCCGGGCACGACGTGACCGAGAAGTACGCGGTGGCATAGCGGCGGCACTTGACCCAACCTGCTGCCCTGGGTACAGTTACCGCCTATGTCATACGCCATTTTCAAGGCCGCCGGTCAGCAGTTCCGCGCCACCAAGGGTGAGACCGTGCGGGTCCCCAAGTTGGACGGGGAGCCCGGTGCGAAGATCACCTTCGAGGAGGTCCTGCTCTCGAGCGACGGCAAGAAGGTGAAGGCGGGTCAGCCCACGGTGAAGGGCGCCAGGGTCGTGGGGCAGATCGTGCGTCACGGCCGTGACAACAAGCTGTTCGTGTTCCGGTTCAAGCGGCGCAAGAACTACCGGCGCAAAACGGGCCACCGCCAGGACTTCACGGAAATCAAGGTCACCGACCTCAAGCTCGGCTAGAACATATGGCTCACAAGAAAGGCGTCGGCTCCAGCCGCAACGGACGCGATTCCCAGCCCAAGTTCCTGGGCGTGAAGCGCTATGGCGGGCAGCAGGTGCGTGCCGGCAACATCCTCGTGCGGCAGCGCGGCACGAAGTTCCACCCCGGCAGGAACGTGCGGCGCGCGAAGGACGACACGCTGTTTGCGCTGATCGACGGCGTGGTGAAGTTCGAGCACCTCAACAAGAAGCGCCTCAAGGTGAGCGTTTACGCGGAGGCCATGGCGTCCTGAACGGACCGAGTGGTCAAGCGGCACATACGACGGCGGCGGACCTCAGGGAGATCCGCCGCCGTTTTGCATGCCACAGGGAATGATCCGCAGATGCCGACCGGCGGCGCCCACGGGTAGCGCCGCCGTCGGCTGGATTGACGCCCCCGTTACGGAGTTGCGTCGACGGGTGCCACTGCACACTGGTGCCGCCTACGCTCCAGCATCCAGCGCTTCCCGTCCGCTCCCGTCACGACTACCGTGTCCTGCACCTGCATGGTTCCGTGCTGGCAGTCCAGGCGGCTGACTCGCTCCCAGTACGTCGACTGGTCCGTGTTCTTCGCGCAGCCACCCACTGCCAGTACGAGAAGCACCGACACGGCGTACGTTCGGGTCCTCGTACCACAGTGCATCTCCGCCCGTCCCCCCCTTCTCCAGGTTGGGGTGACTTGACTAGGGTCCCCTGGGGCGCACCTTGTTTTAGCATTCGCATGTGAGGCGAGCGTGAGCTACGTCACAGTGTGCATCTAACGTGCTGGCAAGGCTGTAGTTGCATCCATGCCTCGATTCCATCTCCACACCCTGTCCAGAACGCCCAACCTCACAGTAGGTGAGAAGGCGGACGCGAAGGAGTGTCTCCGCTTCTCCAAGCAGCTGGCGGT
The DNA here is from genome assembly GCA_039586815.1 of Gemmatimonadota bacterium. Taxonomy (GTDB): domain Bacteria; phylum Gemmatimonadota; class Gemmatimonadetes; order Gemmatimonadales; family GWC2-71-9; genus WVYX01. Next base: position 3,147 of record JBDHJR010000025.1, read on the forward strand.
GTTGATCTACCTCGCATCCCGACCGCAGGGGCGAGCTACCCGGGAAGAATTGATCGGTCTGCTGTGGGAGGGCTCCTCTCCCCACGACGCACGCCAGGCCCTGCGCCAGGTTGTGTACCAGATCCGTCACGGGACCGACCGCGATCTGCTGAGCGGCGACGAGGTGCTGGTGCTCGAGCGCTCGGAGCTGGCCTTCGACGTCGACGCCTTTCGCCAGCTCCTGGCGGAGGGGCGCCTGATCGAGGCATTCGAGCTCTACGAGTCCGATTTCCTGGCCAATGTGGCCCTGTCAGGCGCCCGGGAGTTCGAGCAGTGGACAGAGGGCATGCGCCAGCAGCTCGCGGCCGAGTGGCGCCAGCTGCTGCGCACGCTGATAGCTCATGCGGTGGATGCGGGGAACTGGGCTGACGCAGCTGAGTACTCCACCAGCCTGATCGAGCGCGACCCCTACGACCTCGAACCGCGGCTCAAGCTGGTGGAGCTGCTGTCGCTGTCGGGCGACGAGGTGCGTGCCCAGGCCTCCGCCGAGGAGTTTCGCCGGGTGGCGGCGGAGATCCACGGCGAGCGCATGCCCCAGGTGCTGGAAGAGGCACTGGCTCGAGCGATAACCCCGGCCGCGGTGCCCGACCGGCGACAGTCGCGTGGCTTCCCGCGCCACCCGGAGCTGGTCGGCCGCGCCGGCGAGTTTCGCTCGGTGGTGGACCGCTGGCGGCGCGGGTTGAGCGGCAATGGAGGGGCGCTGCTCATCTCGGGGGAGGCGGGCATCGGGAAGACCCGACTCACCCGTGACCTGGTGCGCCGCTTCCAGCGGGACCCATGCCTCGTGCTGCAGTCGGCGTGCTATGCCGTGGAGCAATCCGATCCGCTGGGACCGTTCGCCGAGATGCTGCGGGAGGCGCACGGCGCTCCGGGTCTGGGGGCCGCCTCACCGTCGTCGCTCGAGGTGTTGGCCGCGTTCGTGCCCGAGGTGAGCGCCCGCTTCGGCGCCACCATCAGCCCGCGGCCTGCGCCGATTCCGCGAGAGGCGATGGCGGCCTCCCTTATCGACGCCTTCGTGGCCATTGCCGACGAGTTGCCGCTCGCCCTGATCGTGGAAGACCTGGACCGGGCTACCCCTCCCACGATCGAGTTCGTGCACCGCCTCGCCCGCAGGGCGCAGTCCACCCACCTGCTGCTCCTCATGACGGCGCGGGACGTCGGGCGCGTGCCCGACACCAGCCAGGCGCTACGCGACCTCACCAGCACCGGAGTGGTGACGGAGGTCGCGTTGACACCCCTGGACCTGACCGACGTGTGGCACTTCATCGGCTCGATCGCCAAGCTGCCGGCGGAGGACACCGGCTGGAGTCTCGCGGAGCAGGTCCTCTCGAAGACCGCCGGGGTGCCGTTCTACGTGCTCGAGTTGCTCAAGGCGCTGTACGATGCGGGCGAGCTCGCGGTGGAAGACGGGGTGTGGCAGTTCAGCGATGCCGTGCGGAACCCGGAAGGGGGCCTGCCCATTCCGGAGACCACCGCCGCGATCCTGGGCAAGCGTCTCGAGAACCTGGGCGAGACGGCACTCGAGGTGTTCGCCGCCCTGGGAGTGATGGAGCGGGAAACGTCGATCAAGGATCTCGGCGCGCTCACCGGGTTCGACGACGAGACCGTGCTGGGCGCGCTCGGCGCGCTGCAGCGCCGCCGCCTCATCGGCCGCAAGGGCGGGATGCCCACGGCATTGCACGACGAGCTGGCGGCGGCGGCGATCCAGGCGGTGCCGGCGGCGCTGGTGAGCCGCTACCACCACCGGGCCACCGAGCTGGCCGAGGAGGCCGCTCACCTGGGCCGCCCCTCGGAGTGGTCCGTGGCCGCTCACCATGCTGCGTGGGGCGGCGATTTCGACCGGGCCGCGCTCAATGCTGCGCGGGCGGCGGCCCTGGCGGAGCGGGCGTCGGGTCGCGAGGCGGCACAGGAAACGCTGCACGGGATACTCGACCCGATGCCTGAGCCCGTGCGGCGCGAGCTGGAAGCCGAGCTTGCGCAGGTGTTGTCGGGGAGACGCTCGGTACGGCGCTGGCTCGACGCGCGCACCGGCGGGCGACCGGCCTGGCGTCATCCGGCTGCCGCGGCCGGCCTGGCGGCTGCGGCGGTGGTCGTGGTAGTGGGTGTGGTTCAGCTGCTCGGGGGCCGGCCGGTGACGGTGGATCAGGCCACCATCGACCAGATCGAGTGGTGCCCGGCGGAATTCGCTGTGTCCACGAGCGACGAGGGAGCACGGCTCGCCTGCGTCTCGGGGGACGGGCTGGGGCTCTCCCTGGGCAGCGCCGAGCCGGAAACGGTGCCGGTCACCGTGCAGGCTCCGGGGCGGATCTTGGGAGCGCCGGTGTGGTCAAACGACGGAGCCTACGTCGGGTTCTGGATTGAGGGCGACACCAACCAGCTGTATCTCGTGGAGCGCAGTGGCACACAGGGCGTGACGGCAGTGCAGGGAGCCGAAGGGATGCGCATGCTGCTGCGGGGGGGGCGGCTGGACTAGCCGCCTGGCGATATAGGTGAAAAGAGAAAGCGGCGGGAGCACGGAGGCTCCCGCCGCTTTGCGTTCGGACCGGTGGCGCTCTAGCGGCCCGGCAGTCTGTGCGGCGCCTTTCCGTCGCGCCGTGTTGGGGCTGCGGTAGCCCGCGGAGCCTGCAGCACCAGACCGCCCGCTACCTGGACCGGTGTTACCTCGATGCCGCGGTAGCCGACGCCGCACTGCCCGTCACTGTTCTCGCCCCAGCAGTACACGATGCCGCCCGTTATGATGCCGCACGTGAACCCCCTCCCGCCGGCAATCTGCTGGAACGCGTACCCGACGCCTCCGGCCACCGGTGAGGTCTCGGAGTCGGTCTTGGTCCCGTTACCGACCTGCCCGAAGCGGTTGTCGCCCCAACATGAGACCGAACCCCCGCTGATCGCGCAGCTGTGCCGATATCCAACGCCGACCGCCGCGTACGCTCCGACCGGCGTCGGCACGTTCCTGTTGCTGAACGTCCCGTCACCCACCTGCCCGTCCCAACCTGCGCCCCAGCAGTAGACGTTGGGGCCCGAGACGCCGCAGGTATGGTACTGGCCCAGCTGGAGGCTCTGGAACGTGAGTCCCAACGACACGGGCACTGGGGTCCACTGGTCAACGAAGCTCGTGTTACCCAACTGACCGTAGTTGTTGCGCCCCCAGCAGAACGCGTTGCCGCCTGCGTCCAGGGCGCACGAGTGGAAGCCCCCCCCATACACCTTCGCGGCGGTGAGACCCAACACCGTCTGCGGGGTGTTTGCGTCGGTGGTGCTGTTGTCGCCAAGCTGTCCGTAGTCGTTGCGCCCCCAGCAGTGAACGGCTCCTGTCGTAGTGACCACAGCGCAGGTGTGATACAAGCCCGCGTCGATGAAGTCGTACTGCCCCCCGCCCCACACGGCCGATGGTGTGCTCGGGAAGTTGAACGTGTTGTCTCCCACCTGCCCGAAGCCGTTGAACCCCCAGCAGTACGCCGACCCACCGGTAGTGAGCCCGCAGGTGTGGTCCTCGCCCGTCGCGATCTGCTGCCACGGCGCGGGAGCGGATACCAGCACCGGGTCCGCGCTATTCGTCGAGAGACCGTCCCCCAACTGCCCCGAACCGCCGGTGCCCCAGCAGTAGGCATCCGACGACCCGTCGAGCAGACATGCGTGCCGCCGGCCCGCGTCGATCGCCACGGCGCTGTACCCCGTGTTCATAGGAATCAGGAACGGCATGTAGTCGTGGCCTACCTGCCCGTGCAAGTTGCGGCCCCAGCAGAACGGGGTGCCGGCGTCGGTGCCTGCACAGGTGTGGTACGCTCCGGCTGACACAGAGCGGAAGAACTCGGTGGACGCAGGACTCACGGGATTGAGGTTGAATCCCTCGCCCCAGTCGCCGGCCTGGCCGTAATAACTGTCGGCCCAGCAGTAGAGCTCACCGTAACTGGTGATGGCACATATGCTGCCGCCGTGCATGCTCACCGACACGAAACTGTCGATGCCGCTGACCGCCAGCACCGGCGTGGGACTGTCGGACCCGTGACTGTCTCCCAGGTACGATCCGGCTCCCCAGCAGTAGACCTCCCCGCCCGTGGCGACGTCGGCGGTGACGCCGCACGACGTGAACCAACCGGCGGCTAGGTCCTTCCATTTGTGGCCGCCCTGAACTAAAGCCGGTAGGCTCTTGTCCGCGAACGTACCGTCACCCAGCTGGCCGTAGAAGTTGTAGCCCCAGCAGAGGGCGTCGCCGTCGGTGGTGATACCGCACGTGTGGCTGCCTCCGGCCTCGATCTCCAACCACAGGTATCCGCCGATACCGACCGGCGTGTTGGAAGCTGTGGTCGTACCGTCACCGAGTTGCCCGTTGCCGTTGCTGCCCCAGCAGTGTCCCGCGCCTCCCGGCTCCACAGCGCAGGCGTGTGCCCCGCCCGCGGTCACGCTGCTGAACAACGGTCCCGCGACCGGCACGGGCGCATTGCTGGTGGTGAAGGTGCCGTCACCCAGCCTGCCATCGCTGTTCTGACCCCAGCAGTAGGCGGCGGAGCTCGTGGTGACCCCGCACGTGAAGTAGGCCCCGGCGTCGAGGGAGGCGAAGCTGTGACCGCCGGCTACGGCCACCGGCTCGTCGCTGAACGTGACCGCCCCACCCTCTCCCAACTGGCCCAGGAAATTGGCACCCCAGCACCAGGCCGCCCCGCTCCCTGTGATGCCGCAGGAGTGGTTCTGCCCGGCCGTGATCAGTCCCATGGAGACGGTCTCGATCCGCACCCGGGCCATGGATGTGGGCGTGGATATCGGGTCGTTCCAGTCGAACTTGAACAGCGCCAGCCGCCACGTGATCCCACCGGGTACGGTGGTGGTGGACACTTCCGGTTGGGAGAGAGTTGCGCCGTCGTAGTTGCCCACGTCCTGCGTAACGCCGGCGTCGGTCCAGTAGATGTCGATATCCGCCCCCGTCTGCCACTCGATGCGCACCCTGAGTCCCAGGTCGGACGGTGGCGCGACGGTGAGGAAGTGCACCGTCTCCAAGTCAGACAGGCTGATGTAGAAGTCCATCGGGAAGGGGCCGCCCGAGATGTCCGGGGCGGTGGTGTAATCTGAGTTCGGCGTGAACTCCGACGTGATGTTGAAGCTGGTGGTCTGGTATACGTCCCCCGGCCCCTGGCCGCCGATCTCCATGGTTTGACTACCCAGGGCAACATCGGGCACCAGCACCGCCATGGAGTTGAGGTTCTGCGAAACCACCCACGGCTCGATGCCGCCGATCAGCACCCATTCATCGCCATCCCACGGGATGCTGGGATCGCGTGTTATGGTCAGCGCGTCCGCGAACCCGCCAGATGTGACACTGAGGTTGCCGGAGAACGTCGTGCTCACCACGCGGAACGACTGGGAATCGCTCCAGATACCGCCCGGCACCTGCGTGTTCGCCGCCTGGATCCGCACGTAGTAGAGCCCCGGCGAACCCACGTCGATGTCCACGCTGGTGCCGGTGACGTTTGAGATCGTGTTGTAGCTGCCGAAGCTCGGATCGGTGCCCCACTGCACGTTGTAGCTGGTGGCGTAGCTGACCGATGGGAACGTCACCGTGACTATGGTAGACGTGGTGGGCGACGGCACGGCATCGAGCACCGGCACGAACGTGTCGAAGCTGACACTGGCGGTAGCCGTGCGGCCCGCTTGTACCACGACGCTCGAGGCTTCGCCGTACCAATCCACCTCTCCCGCAACGAAGCCCTCGACGACCACCCGGTACGTGCCGGGCGTGAGGTCGTCTATGCTGCCGACCCAGTTGCTGCCGCTGAGGGACAGCTGGACTTCCTTGGTCTGGGGGCCGATGGCCGTGGCGCGCGCGGCATCGAAGGCAGCGCTGCGCAGCTCCGGTTGGCTCGCGGGCGCCGCACCTTCAGGCGCGGGGTCCGGAACAGAGTCGGACGGGATCACGAACTCGAGCGCGATGGATCCAGTGGTCGCTGGCGATACCGGCTCGTCCCCGCAGGCGGCGATGAGTCCGACCGCGGCGAGCAGCAGCGATGCAGTCAGTTGATGTCTCATGGCCGTCACCTGTTGGGAACGCTGATGGTTATGCTGCCGGGTCCATCGGTCGGCGTGGGCGTCGACGTGGGGGTGCCGCCCTCATCGCCACCGCCACCGGCGAGGAGTGCAACCGCCACCCCCGCGGCCGCAACGCCGCCTAGCACGATTGCGATGGGGAATCCGCCTCCCCCATCCTCAGCCTCAGCCACCGCAGTGACCGGCACCTGGAGTTGTCCCACGACGTCGGGCTGCACCGCGAACTCCATGCTGCGCTGCACCTGACCCTGTCGCAGCACTTCCACGCGATAGCGCCCCATGGGCCCCGTAAAGGTCAGGGGTAGCGTCCCCATCTGGGCCGTCTCACTCCACAGCCAGGAGTCGATGGGGGTGATGCGGGCGACCACGCCGCTCGCGTCGGACGCGACCCGGATGGACCCGTACAGGTGCCGCTCCTGGCGCGCCACGACCTCGGGTGCGAGCAGCGCACCGCTCAGTACATTGGCGCTTGCGGTTTCGACCTGGCGGTCGGCCCGACCACTGACCGCCGCGGTGAGCGGCCCGACACCCAGACCCACTATGCGACCTCCCTGGTCGATCAAGGGGCCGCCCTGTGCATCAGCCGTGAGCGTGTCGCTCAGCTGGAGCATGCCGCTCCGCTCATCAGCCACGCGCGTGCCCTCGATCGCGGCAGTGCCGCAACCGGGGTGCACCACCGCCCAGACGAACTGCCCGTCGTCCACGTCTTCGCTGATCTGGAGCGGTGATGTGAACCCAGCCGGGAGCTTGAGCAGTGCCACGTCGTCGTCCACGTCGTAGGCCGCCACAGCAATTCCCTCATCCAGGCGCTGCGCGTCGGGCAGCGTGGCTTCGATTCGTTGGGCACCGCGGATCGCCCGGTAGGTGGTGAGCAGCAGGCCGTCGGTGCTCACGACGGCTCCGGCGGCGCACGACGGCTCGACACCGAACCGGTGCACCGAGAGCCGCACCACTCTCTGCAGCGTGTGGCTGCGAATCACGTCGGGCAGGACCGAGTCCGGGAGCTCGGCCTCGGCCACGACGGTCGGCGCCAGATCGAAAACCAGGGACGTCGTGACCCCGGGCAGCACCTCACGGGTAACCACGGCGCCCTCGTAGCCCTCGGCGAGCGCCTCGATGCGGTAGCTCCCCGGGGCGAGCGACAGGGTGCGGCCCGCCGGAAAACTGCCGACCCCTACGATCTGACCCCGCAGCGGGATCGCTCCCGGCTCGATCCTGAGGCTGCCCTGGCCGGTGGTTGCAGCCCGGTCGGGCCAGTCCCACCGGGTGCGCGTTACACGGTCGCCCGCGGTCGCGCTTCCCACGAAGCTGCGCGCCACCTCGACGGCGGCCACCACCTCCGGCAGGAACGTGACCCGATCTACCGGCATCTCGGGCCACTGCCGCACGGCCCAGCGGAGCCAGGACTCGGCGAGCCTCTCCTCACCTTCCTCGATGAGGATCTGGGCCATGAGCTGCACTCCTGTGGCCCATGCATCGTCGGGTGCCCCGGTGGCGGGGTCGAGAGCGGTCCAGAGCAGCGTACGGGCGCGCTCGGACTCGAAGTCGTCGTACGCGGTCATCGCCTGCTGGATCATGTCGCCGCGCGTTCCCTGTGCCTGAAGTGCTGTGGGAACGGCGAGCGACACCACGAGCAGGACGAAGAGACCGCCTGTTGCGGCGGCTCGTGACAGTTGGCGCATGGTTAGCTCCCCTGCCTCATGCGAATCTGCACTCGCATCGTCTGACCTGGTCGCAACGTCACCGTGCTATCCACCGTGACGAAGCCGTCGCGCTCGAACCGCAGCGTGTGCGGTCCCGCGGCGAGGGTATCGACCAGGCGCGTATTCGAGCCGCGAGCCGCGCCGTCTATGAAGACGTTGGCCCACGGACGTATCAGGATTTGCAGCACGCCGCGTTGCGGCTGTGCTGGCTGCTGCACGGGCTGAACAGGTTCCGGCGGAGGCAGGCGGCGACCGGTGTAGGGCACGGTCACCCGCTCCCCTGGTGTCACGTCCACGGTGAGTGTGACAGGCTCGTACCCGCGCGCCGCCATGCGGATCTCGTGCGATCCCCCGCGCAACTCGAAGGTCGTGCCGCTACGGGTACGGCCATCTACTCTGATCGAGCCACCTCTGGGCAATCCACTAACGGTCACGCGCCCGGTCGTGGGAGGAGGAGGCTGTTGCACCGGCGCCGGCGTGACTTCGGGTATGGAATCGGTCGCCGCGACCGCGGCCGACGATTCGGCCACCGCTGTGCCCGGCTCCTCCGGCTGCGCGGGCTGTGCGTCCCCCGCAGGGGGCTGCGTAACACCCGATTCCTCGGCGGGTGTTTGGGCCGCCGGCTCCGAGCCGCGCTGGCTCATCAGGTAGATCCCGCCCGCTCCACTGCCGAGTATGATGAAGCCCAGGGTCGCCCCCAGCAGAACCGGACTTACCCTCTTGCGCTTCCTGGCTTCCACTACGGTCTTTGCAGCGGCAGCAGGGCGGGGGGTTGCCGGTGTAGCGGGGTGCGCGGGAATCGGCGTGGTGGCCAGAGAGGCATCGAAACCGGGCGGGGGCGTGGAGCTTGCCAGCGAGGGATCCGTGGGCACCACCACGGTGGCGACCTCGCTGATCTCGGACTCGGGCGTCGGCTGGCGCAACGCCTCCACGAACGCCCGCACCGACTCGAGCCGCCGCTCCGGCTTCTTCTCCAGCGCCCTGTGAACCGCCCAGTAGACATGGCGCGGCAGCCCCGGCATCACGCTGTCCAGTGGCGGCGGCTCCACCATGCAGTGCTTGTGCAGGATCTCGATGGACGAGTCCCCCTCGAACGGGACCTGCCCCGACAGCATGCGGTAAGCCATGACGCCAACCGAGTACTGGTCGGATGCGCCGCTCACCGGCCGCCCCATGCCCTGTTCGGGCGACATGTAGTACGGCGTGCCCACCACCGAGCCGGACGCCGTGAGGGTACCCTCCGAGAAGGCTTTAGCGATGCCGAAGTCGGTGACGGTAACCCGCCCACGCGAGTCGAGCATCACGTTGGCTGGCTTCATGTCGCGGTGAACCACGCCGTGCTCGTGGGCGTAGTCGAGGGCCTCAGCCGCCTGATCGAGGATCGCGATGGTCTCAGCGGCGGAGAGCCGATCCTTCTCCTTCAAGTACTCGTCGAGGGACTTCCCCTCCAGGTACTTCATGGCGTACCAGAAGATCTTCCCGCCGGACGCGATACGATAAATCGGGATGATGGCGGGATGGTCGAGGGCAGCCGCGGTTCGCGCCTCGCGCTTGAAGCGCTCGACGCCGTGGCCGAAGGTCAGCTCAGGAGGGAGAACCTTGATGGCGACCTTGCGGTGCAGGTGGACCTCGGTCGCCAGGTACACCACCGCCATGCCGCCGCGCCCGATCGGGCGCTCGACCTCGAATTCGCCTTCAGTGTCCTCGCGGAGCAGAGATTCGAGATGGAGGAAGGAGGCGTCGTCCATCGACGCCGTGGCCGCTGCCTGCCCCTCGGCATCGGACACCTGGGAGCCGCAGTTCGGGCAGAACCGGGCGGTGTCCGGAACCGGAGTGGAGCAGAAAGCACACTGCATACGACCCCCCTCTCCCCCCCCACTTCACGAAGGAGTGGCTTCCTGCGCGGGAACCCACCCCGAACTTGGGCTCCCCCGGGCCGCTCGTCAACCTGATAGGGGGACTCTGCTTTGGAGATAATACGGCGCGGGGAGCACCCCGGCCAGCAGCCGCAATCACCCGCGCCTAATGGAGATCCGGCTATTCCGAGGGTTGCTGCCCGGGCTCCTTCAGGATGCTGCCCGACTGACGCGCCTGGCGCAGCTGCCGCAGGTCTTTCCTGGCGAGCCGTGCCTTGCGGCCGAAGTAGAAGAACGGCACCAGAGCAAGCCCCCCGGCGCCCCCGGCGACCACCACCTTGGCCAGCTCCAGCGACTCCGCCCCGCCCACGAGCCAGGCTACCGCCACCCCGGCCGCCACGAACACGCCGCCGAAGCTGTCCCGCAAATAGGCCATGTCGCGTCGGTACACGTTGAGGCGGCGCTCCGCATCGGTCTCGATCGCGCCCGCCGCCAGCAACGTTCCGTCGGTGGAGTACATGGCGCCGCACTGGGGGCACACGCTCAGCGGACCGGTGAACAGGCTGCGCCACCCCAGCCCCCAATAGCGCGTCCAGCGCAGACGGCGCACCGGCTTGCGCAACATCTCGAGTCCGTGACCGCAGCGGTCGCAGCGCTTCACGTCAGCCATGCTGTGATACTACGCGTTACTCGGCATTGTGGTTACAGGACTAGGGAGTGCGCGCGTGAAACTGCTCGAGCAGCCGCCGCGCCACGGGTCCGGGCTTGCCGCTGCCCACGGGTCGGCCGTCCACCTTGACGATGGGCATGACCTCCATCGTCGTCCCCGCCAAGAACAGCTCGTCGGCCGCTCCCACGTCGGCCAGCATCACCGGATCCTCCGCCGCGGGAATGCCCTGGTCGCGGCAGATGTCGAGCACCGCCTGCCGCGTGATACTGGGCAGGATGTAATTGCTGCGCGGCGCCGTGCGCACCACGCCGCCCAAGACGGCGAAGAAGCTGGTGTGCGTGCCCTCGAGCGCCACACCGTCGCGCACCAGTATGGCCTCGTGCGCCCCGGCCTCCAGGGCGTCCTGAAACGCCATGCAGTTGGGCAGCAGCGTCACCGTCTTGATGTCGCAGCGGGTCCAGCGGTGATCCGGGGCGGTGATCACCGCCACCCCCTCGGCGGGATCCCACTTGGCCTTGAACGGCATCGTGGTGGCGTACACGGTGGGCGGGACGGGCGGGTCGGGAAACCCGTGACCGCGCACGGCCGCACCACGGGTCACCTGGATGTACACCAGTGCGTCCGCTCCTTCGAGGCCGTTGCGCCGCAGCAGCTCGTCGCACACCGCTGCCAGGCCGGGCACGTCGACGCCCTCGATGCGCAGGGCGCGCGCTCCGTTGGCCATGCGCTCCAGGTGGGACTCCATGGCATAGAACTGGCCGCCGTAGGCCCGGATCACCTCGTAGATGCCGTCGGCGAACAGAAAGCCCCGGTCATCGGGGGAGAGATGCGCTTCATCCTTCGCGACGTATGCGCCGCTAAGATACACCGTCTCTTTCGTCATCCCTCACATCCAGTGCTTGCGCCCCCGCTTGAACGGCGTGTCACGAGGATCGTGAGTCTCGATGAACTCCCGGTACTGCCGTCGCAACCGAATATAACGCCGGTAGCTGGTGGGCATCGCACGGTGTGGTGCGTCGATCAAGAATTGCAGCACCTTCCACACGTTGCGCACCGACAGGCGCCAGTCGTACGAGCCCAGGTTCCGCAGATCCACCAGCGCGAACGCCGTGATGCGCCCCGTGAGATCGACATAGGGATCGTAGTAGCTCCGCGCGAGAGCCTCGACCGAGCGAAACACCGGCTTGCGGCCCCACAGGCCCACATCCCGCGAACCGGCCACCGCACCCCACCGTCTGTTGGTGCGGAACGCGAACAGGACGTGGTCCAGGTAGTCCCGTGACTCCAGGTCCAGCAGCAGCGGCGGGTAGCCATGCTGCTCCATCACCGCTGCCGCCGCCAGCGCGGCTTCGAGGCAATGCGCCTCGCCGCAACGCACCACGCCGCGGAACGAGCGCAGCGTGTCGCCTTCGCGCTCCCAGTTGTAATCGAGAGACCGGAGCCAACCTTGCGTCAGCAGGGGTGTACGGCAGCGCGCCACGACTCGACGCTCCGCCGGCGTGAGCTGATGGTTCCGCCTCACGGACCTGCCGCTGCTCCAACCCGCGCGGACATTCAGCGCGATTCGGCGAGGGCGCCCCAGATCAGTGCGATCCAGCCCAGCAGGAAGCAGAGGCCGCCCAGCGGCGTGACCGCGCCCCACCAGCGGGCCCCGGTGAGCGCAAGGACGTAGAGGCTTCCCGAGAACACGAGAGTGCCCGCAACGAAGAGCCACCCCGCCCACAGCGTCTGGCTGGTGCCCCAGCGCGCGAAGGCAAAGGCGGCGGCCAGGATCGCCAGGGCGTGGTACATCTGGTAGCGCGCTCCAGTCTCGAACACCGCAAGGAGCTCGGGTGTGAGGCGGGGGCGCAGCGCATGCGCTCCGAACGCCCCCAGAGCCACGGCAATCAGGGCCGAGACGCCGCCCAGCGCGGCCAGCAGGCGATCGGGCGTCATGCTCCCTCGCCGGGGAGCGCCCCGGCGTCCTGCAAGGTCTGCTTGGCCTGTGCCTCGTCCTGCGGTCGCACCAGAACCGTGGTGCCGCCCGGTCCCAATCCCAGTTGCGCGCCCTCGCGGGACTGGATCACGTACGGAATATCCGCGCCCAGCAGCAGACCCGCCGCCGTCTCGGCTTCCATCCGTGTCCGGTAGTTGGCCACCGCCACCAGTCTCTCTTCGTCTTGCGTCATGAGTCAGTCGCTCGTCATTGGGGTCACAGGGTCCAGAGCACCACCGCAATCGTAGTAATCGCGATCGAGAGGAAGTTCAAGCCGATCCCGGCGCGGGCCATCTCTGCGGGACGGATCCAGCCGCTGCCGTACACGATGGCGTTGGGCGGGGTAGCCACGGGAAGCATGAAGGCCATCGAGGAAGCGATAGCCACGGTCGCCATGAGGGGCAGGGCCGGCAGTCCGAGTCCCTCCGCAACGCCGGCCATCAGCGGCATTCCGAGAGCCGACGTAGCTGTGTTGCTGGTGAGCTCTGTGAGGAAAACGAAGATGGTCGCGGTCGTCAGGATCACGAGGGGCAGGGGCACGCCGCGCAGCGCGATCAGTCGTCCGCCGATCCACTGCGTGAGGCCGCTCGCTCCGAACGCGCCCGCCAGGGCGAGGCCGCCCCCGAACAGCAGCAGAATGCCCCACGGCACCTTGCTGGCCGATTCCCAGTCCAGCGCCACGCGGTGCCGGCTGTTGCGCAGCGGCACCACGAACAGCACGAGTGCCGCGGCAATGGCAATGGCAGCGTCGGAGATACCGGGCACCATGTCCGACAGGCCGGGGATGCGCAGGCCGCCGATCGTCTTGGGCGCGCGCATCACCCAGGCGAACGCGGTGCATGCCAGCACCGCGAGTACGAAGCGCTCGGCCCCCGAGAGCCGCCCCAGAGCTTGCTCCTCGCGCTCCAGCGTCTGCGTGAGCCCGGCCACCGATCCGCTGACGCGGAACAGCTTGACCAGCAGGAGCCAACAGCCGCACAGCATCACCACCGAGATAGGGAGGCCGATGGCCATCCAACCGGCGAAGCTCACGTCCTCACCGAGCAACTCCCGGGCAGCACCGGCGAAGATCGCGTTGGGCGGCGTGCCGATAAGCGTCGCCACCCCCCCGATCGACGCCGCGTAGGCGATGCCCAGGAAGAGCGCCGTCTGGAAGCCCCGTTCCCCGTCCTTGGATGGATGGCCCACGACTGCCATTGCGATGGGCAACATCATGATGGTGGTGGCGGTGTTGGAGACCCACATGCTCGCGATGGCGGAGGCCAACATGAAGGCCGCCACGACCTTGGGCGCGTCAGTGCCGACCGTGCGCACCGTCACGAGCGCGAAGCGCTTGTGCAGGTTCCATCGCTCGGTCGTGGCCGCAAGAAAGAAGCCGCCCAGGAAGAGGAAGATGATGGGGTCGGCGTAGGACCTGGTCACTTCGCCGACGGGCCGCACGCCCAGCAGCGGCAGGATCACGATGGGCAGCAGGGCAGTGGCCTCTAGCGGCACCACCGCGGTGAGCCACCAGGTCGCCATCCACGCCGCGAGACCCGCCACGCGCCATGCGGCCTCCTGCATTGCGCCGGGCGCGGGAAGCACCAGCGTGAGCAGCAAGAGGCTCGGCCCCACGATCAGGACGGCGTGTCGCTTCATCCCTGCGGGAACAGCCTCAATGGGGTGTGGCGCGTGATGGAGTCCTTGAGCTCGTCGGGGAGAGGCAGGCCCAGGAACTGATCCAGGTTCTCGCGCAGGTCACGCACGCCGGGGCTGGGCCAGTCGGTCCCCCAGATGACGCGGTCCCCTACCTCGGCCAGGCGGGGGAAGTAGTCGAGCAGCCGCTTGGGCGGGATGCCCGACAGCTCGAGGTGCACGTTCTTGTGCCGCCTCAGAATGAAGAACGCCTCGTCCATCCACAGGGGGCGGCCACCGTGCGCCATGATGATGGTCAGCTCGGGGAAATCCAGGGCGACGTCGTCCAGCTCCATGGGCCGGCCGTACTTGCAGCGGGCTCCGGGGAAGATGCTGGTGCCGGTGTGGATCAGGACCGGCAGCCCGCGCTCCTCGCAGCGCCGGTAGATGCGTCCCAACGCCTCCAGACCCATGGTGTAGGCGTTGGCGGGAAAGAGCTGATGCGGCGGGTGGATCTTGAGACAGCGAATCCCGAGCTGCAGCAGCTCCTCCACCTGGCCCTCGGGGTCGGTGGTGAAACGCGGATGCACGCCGCCGAACGGCAGCAGCCGGTCTGGCGCGGCCTCCGCGTAGCGGGCCGCGAACTCGTTGGTGGAATCGGTAAACCCCATCAGGTCGGGGCTCGGGTAGTTGATGAGCCCCACCCGCCAGATTCCCGACCGGTCCAGGATCTCGAGCAGCGCCTGCGGGTCGTCCATCAGCGCGAGGAGCCACTCCCAGTGGTCCTCCTTGCCACGGCGCATGACATCGGCGACCGAAGGCTTGAGGTCGCGCCACGGCTGGATGTGGACGTGGGCGTCGGTGACGCCGGGGCGGGCGTCGCCGCTCACCGGCCCTTGAAGTCCGGCTTGCGCTTCTCCAGGAACGCCCCGACCCCCTCTTCCTTGTCCTCGGTGGAGAAGGCCAGCCCGAAGTAAGTCGTCTCGAAGCGCACGCCCTCGTCCAGCGGCATCCGGCTGCTCGCCTTCACGCAGTCCTTGATGAACTCGAGCGCCGCGGGGCTCTTCTGCGCGATCTCGCTCGCCAGCTCGCGCGCCCGCTCGTGCACCTGGTCGTGCGGCACGACCTCGTCGACCAGACCCATGCGCAACGCCTCTTCGGCGCCCACCAGCTGGCCCGTATACAGCAGCTTGTAGGCGTTGCCCAGCCCCACGAGACGCGGCAGGCGTTGGGTGCCGCCGCCTCCGGGCAGAATGCCCAGGGTGATCTCTGGCTGGCCCAGCTTCGCCTTGTCCGACGCGATGCGAATGTCGCACGCCATCGCGAGCTCGCACCCTCCCCCCAGGGCAAACCCGTTGACCGCCGCTATGATCGGTTTGGGCAGCTTCTCGGGAGCCTCGAAGATTCCGAACGCCTTGGTGACGTGAAACTGGTCCACGCCGCTGCGGCCCTTGAACTCCGCGATGTCGGCGCCGGCCACGAACGCCTTCTCGCCCGCACCCCGCACGATCACGACCCGGACTTCGTCGTTGCCCGCCAGGTCATTGAGCGCCTGCACGAACTGCTCGCGCACGTCCCTGTTCAGCGCGTTCAGCTTGTCTGGTCGGTTGATTGTGACTGTGGCGATGCGATCGGCTATATCGACTAGGACGGCTCTTTCCTTGGCCATTCGTAGAACCCCTTCCCGGTTTTCTTCCCCAGTTCACCTGCCTCGACCTTGCGACGCAGGATCTCGGGTGGCGCGAAGCGGGCGTCACCCAGCTCCTGGCGCAAATAATCGGCAATCGCGAGCCTGACGTCGAGTCCGACCAGGTCGCTAAGCTCGAGCGGCCCCATGGGGTGGCCGTAGCCGAGCCGCATGGCCTTGTCGATGTCGGCCGCGCTGGCGATCTCATCTTCGAGCATCCGCATGGCCTCGAGACCCACTGCAATGCCGAGCCGGGACGAGGCAAACCCCGGGCTGTCCCTCACAACGATCGGGTCTTTGCCCATGCCACGGACCGCTTCGCGTGCGGCGTCGAGCGCGGCCGCGGAGGTTCCCGAGTGCACCACCAGCTCGACCAGCTTCATGATGTGCACCGGGTTGAAGAAGTGCATCCCCAGCACCCGCTCGGGGCGACTGGTCGCCTCGGCGATGCGGGTCACGGAGAGGGACGACGTGTTGGTGGCCAGCACGGCATCGGGCCCGACCAGCGAATCGAGCTGGTGGAACAGCTCGCGCTTGGGGTCGAGCTGCTCCACGATCGCCTCGACCACTAGGTCGGCGCCGCTCGCCGCGGCATCCACGTCCGGCGCAAGCGTGATGCGGGCAAGCGCCGCCGCGCGCTGCTCCGAAGTGAGCTTGCCGCGCCGCACGCCGCCCTCGAGGTTCGCCGTGATGCGCTCGAGGGCCGGTTGCAGCACGTCGGGCCGCGCGTCGGTGAGGCTGGTGTCGTACCCTGCGAGCGCCCCCACCTGGGCGATGCCGTGGCCCATGGCGCCGGCGCCGACCACGGCAAGCTTCATCCGACGGCCTCGCGTGCCACGTCGGGGCGATTGCTGCACAGCGCGTCCACACCCATGGCCAGAAGCTCGCGCATGCGCCCCACCTCGTCCACCGTCCAGGCGAAGATGCGCCAGCCGCGCCCGTGAGCTTGCTCGATCAGTTCCCGGTCGATCAGGCTCTCCTGCTGCCACAGCACTTCCGCGTCGGCGTCCTCCAGCAGGGCCATCGGGCGCACCGGGCGCGCCACGGCAAGCACGCCACGGGGAATGTCGGGGCGCACCTCACTGAGCCGCCTGACGATGCGGTGATCGAACGAGTGCACGCTGTAGCGGGAGGGATCGGGGCCGGCGTCGAGCGCCGCGAAAAGCGCTGCGTCGTGCTGTGGCGGCAGGTCCTTCACCTCGACGAACACGTCGAAGCCGCTGCCCATGGTGTCGAGCGCCTCGGCCAGCGTGGGAACCGCCTCGCCGTTGGGCAGCCGGTGCGCGGCGAGCGATCCGTGTGGCACGTCTCTGATCGTGTGCCCAAAGGCAACGGGATCGTGGTGCACCAGCGGCACGCCGTCGGCCGTCACATGCACATCCAGCTCGATGCCGTCAGCGCCCATGTCGCGCGCCATGCGGAAGGCGGCCAGCGAGTTCTCAACCTCGTAGGCGGACGCACCGCGGTGAGCGACGACGAGCGTCACGGGCTACTGGCCGCGGAAGTCGGGCGCGCGCTTCTCGAGGAACGCCCGAAGCCCCTCCTTGGCGTCCTCGCTGCGGAAGCAACGCATCTGGTGCTCCAGCTCCACCGCGAGCATCTCGTCCAGCGGCAGCTGCTCGCTCTGGTAGATGGCCTTCTTGGCGAGGGCCAGAGCAATGGGAGGCTTGGCTGCGAGCATGCGCGCATACGCCAGCGTTTCCTCCTCGAGGCGCTCGTGCGGCACCACACGGTTGAACACGCCGAGGCGGTGCGCTTCCGCGGCGTCGATCATCTCGCCCGAGAAGATCAGCTCCAGCGCCTTGGCACCGCCCACCAGGCGCGGCAGGAAGTAACTGCCGCCCCAATCGGGATGCACGCCGATGCGGTTGAAGGTCTCGCCGATCGTGGCCCGGTCGGACGCGATGCGCACGTCGCAGGCGAGCGCGAGGTTGGCGCCGGCGCCCGCGGCGGCGCCGTTCACGCTGGCGACGACCGGCTTGGGCACCGACCGAATGGTCGTGACCACGGTGCGGCCGGCCTCGACCAGGCCCTGGGCGGCCTCCCAGTCCTCGCGGTCCAACACGTCACGCATGTAACCTACGTCGGCTCCGGCACAGAAGGCACGCCCCGCGCCGGTCACCACCAGCACGCGCACATCGCCGTCTTGCGCGATCTGCTGTACGGCCTCCGCCAGTTCCTGGCGCATGCGGCCGGCGAAGGCGTTCAGTTTTTCAGGGCGGTGGAGGGTGATCGTTCCGATCCCCTCACTTACGGAGGTGCGGACGTGTTCGAAGCCGGTCAAAGGCCGACCCACACCGTCTTGGTATCGCTGTACCCGTCCAGCGCTTCGCGCCCCAGGTCGCGCCCGAAGCCGCTGGCCTTGACGCCGCCGAAGGGGGCGGCCGAGTCGTACATGTTGTAGGTGTTGATCCACACGGTCCCGGCACGCACCGCGCGGGCCACACGGAAGGCCTTCTGTATGTCCCTGGTCCAGATGCCGGCCGCGAGGCCGTACATCGTCTGGTTCGCGAGTCGCACCGCCTCCTCGACGTCGTCGAACGCGATCACGGACAACACCGGGCCGAATATCTCCTCGTCCACGATTTTCATTCCGGGTTGCGCGCCGTCGAACACCGTGGCCTCCACGAAGTAGCCCTTGCCGCCCACCTGCGCGGCGTTGCCGCCTGCTACCAGCGTGGCTTCCTGCTTACCCGCGGCGATGTACGACATGACCTTGTCGTGCTGCCGCTTGGACGCGATGGCGCCCAGGCGCGTGCCTTTCTCCATGGGATCGCCGGGCACGAGCCGCGCCGCGCGGGCGGCCAGCTGCTCGACCACCTGGTCGTGCACGGAGCGCTCGACCAGCAACCTTGAACCGGCGGCGCACACCTCGCCCTTGCCGTAGAAGATGCCGTTCTGCGCTCCCTTCACCGCCGCGTCGAGGTCGGCATCGGCGAAGATCACGTTGGGGCTCTTGCCCCCCAGCTCGAGGGTCACCCGCTTCACCGTGTCGGCCGCGTCGCGCATCACCTGCTTGCCCACGGCCGTTGAGCCGGTGAAGGCGATCTTGTCCACGCCGGGATGGCGCACCAGGGCGGCGCCGGTTGTGGGACCGTCACCCGGAATCACGTTGAACGCGCCCGCAGGGAAACCCGCTTCTTGCATGATCTCGGCCATTGCCAGCGCGCTGAGCGGTGTCTCGGGCGCCGGCTTGAGCACGACGGTGCAGCCGGCGGCTAGGGCGGGGGCGAATTTCCAGCTCGCCAGGTTGAGCGGGAAGTTCCACGGCACTATCGCCCCCACCACGCCGAGCGGCTCGCGCACGGTATAGACAAAGTCGTCACCGCTCACCGGCAGGACCGCGCCGCCCAGCTTGTCGGCCCATCCGCCATAGTACTTGAGGGTCTCTACCGTCGAGGCGACGTCGATCTTCGACTCGAACAGCGTCTTGCCGTTCTGCCGCGTCTCGAGCTCGGCCATCTCCCTGCGCCGCTCGTGCAGCAGCTCGCCCGCTCGGTGGAGCAGGGCACCACGCTGCCGCGCGGAGAGTGCACGCCACTCATCGCCCTCGAAGCAGCTCCGCGCCGCAGCGACCGCGGCATCCACGTCCGCCTCGCCCGCCGCGTGAACCGCGGCGAGCGCTTCTTCGGTGGCGGGATTCACCACCTCGAGCACTTCGCCCGAGGCGGCGTCCCGCCACTCGTTGCCTATGAAGAGCTGGGTCCGCACTACGCGCCCGTGAACTCGGCTGAGCGCTTCTCCACGTATGCCGCGAGCCCCTCGGTTGCATCGGAGCTCTGGAACAGCTGCTGCTGCAGCTCGCGCTCGATCGCCAGGCCGCTCTCGAAGGGAACTTCCATGCCGGAGCATACGGCCCGCTTGATGTTGCCTACCGCCTTGGCCGCCTTGTTGGGCGTGGTGAATTGCTTGGCGTAGGCCATGACGTCGTCCCAGAACGACTCCTTGGGAAACACCTCGTTCACCAGGCCCATATCCTGGGCCTCCTCGAACGCGAAGGTGCGGCCCGTGACCATCATCTCGATGGCGCGCGACTTGCCCACGATGCGCGACAGTCGCTGGGTGCCGCCCGTGCCGGGGAGCACGCCCAGGTTCACCTCGGGCAGACCGATCTTGCCGTTGTCCTTGCATGCCAGCCGGATGTCGGTCGCCATGGCGATCTCGAGACCGCCGCCCACCGTGTGCCCGTTGAGCGCACCGATCACCAGCTTAGGCGTATGCTCCAGCCGGTTCAGCGTCTCGTTGGCGTGCAGGCAGAAGAAGTACTTGAACCGCGGGGTGACCTCCGACAGCATCTGGATGTTGGCGCCGGCCGAGAAGAACTTCTCGCCCTTGCCACGCAGGATGATGACCTGGACGGAGTCGTCCATCCGCGCCGTCAGAACGCACTCGTCCAGTTGGCGCATCATCTCGTACGTGTAGGTGTTCGCGGGGGGATCGTTCAGCTCCAGAATCGCGATCCCGTCCTCCACGCGATACTCGACCAGCGTCTGCGTCTTGGCCTTGGTGCTTGCCATGCTCGTCGTTCCTCCTTGTGTTTAATCTCTTGTCTCGAGAAACCCGGGCAGGTCGAGCTCGACCGTCCGGTCTCCCCACTTGATCGCCTCGAACGAGGAGCGGCAGCTGCGGCAGTAGTACAGGCTCACCATGAGCGAGGTGCTGAAGTCCGCCTGCTTCTCGGTCTCCGTCGAGCGGCAGAACGGGCACTGCTTCGCCGTGACACTCATCAGTTCAACTTGAAGATGGCGTTCTTGCTTCCCCTCAGGTGATGCAGGATCTCCTCGTTGGGAGCGCCGCTGCCGCAGCGCCGCGTCACCGGGTCCCACCCGTCGAACGCCGCCGTCTCGAGCTCGATATCGACCCCCAGACTTTCCGCGGTCTGGGCCACGTCGCCTACCAGATCCTGGAAAATCTCGGGATTCGACTTGGCCTTCACACCGGCCGCCACCATCGCGTCATCCTGCGGATCTCCAGTGGGACCGAACCACAGGGCCACTGCCCGCAGCGCGTCGTGCAGACTGCGCCCTGCCGCCGCGCGGCACTCGTCGTTCTTGCCGCACAACGTGCGGAACCATCCCTGGCCGTGGTGCGCATGGTAGCGTTCCTCGTCGAGCATCTTCTCCACGTTGACTCGCAGTGGCGCGAAAGTGGAGTTGCGCATCGCGTGAAGCAGCCGCGTGACCGCGAGGTCCACCACGTAGTTGGCCGCCACGAAGCCGGCCCAGTCGGAGATCTCCCTGTCGAGATAGGAGATGTTGGCGAACGCCGCACCCGGCCGCCGTTCCACCAACGCGTCCGAGTCGTCACCGAACTGGTTACGCAGCACCGCATGAAGCAGCCGCACGTGTCCCAGCTCGCTCTGCGACAGCGAGCAACAGGCAATGGCGGCCTCCAGCTCCGGGGGGCCGAACGTCCACTCGCCGTAGTGGTATCCCAGCAGCAGCTTGGTGTCGGCACAGGCGATGAGCAGGTTGCGCAGGCCGTCGCGGCACGCATCGCTCATCCCCTGCGTCGACTCGAACTCCCTGGCGGTACTCGTCGTCATGTTTCCGTCGTCGTCTCCGCGTGCAATCAGTTGCCCCACAGGGGCAGGCGACCTTCGTGGGTGATGGGGATGACCGCCTTGCGCGGCACCACGCACATCTCGATCCAGTTCTCCTCGTCGTACAGCGTCCAGGCGTATGCCTTGGCCAGCTCGTCGTCGGTCGCGTTCACGCTGCCGACGTGCTTGAGCTCTGTGTCGTGGGCCTTGCGGGCGAAGACCTCGTACACCTGGTCCCGCGCCATCAGTTGGCCACCCCGTACATGCCGAGCACCTTCCAGCCGCGCTCGGTGATGCGATCCTTGGTCCAGGGCGGGCTCCACACCACCTCGATGTGCACGCCGCTCACGCCGGGGAGGGCCGCGACGGCGTCCCGCACGTCCGCGCTGATCATGTCGATCGCGGGGCACCCGATGGATGTGAACGAGACGTCCACCTGCACCGCTCCCTCGGCCACGCGCACGTCGTACACCAAGCCCAGGTCCACGATGCTCAGCGGGTACTCGGGATCGCTCACGCCCGCGAGCGCGTCCCACACCTGGGCGGCGGTTACCACTGCCGCCCTCCGAAGATCCCACCGTTCCCCTGGACCATCTCCACGTAGCGCTCGTTCATCGGCCCGCGGGCCTTCCAGCGCTCGAATACCTGGTCCCAGGTGAGCGGCTCGTCGTGCAGCCAGCGTTTTGCCGCGGGATCGTATTGGCAGGGGAAGGGGCAGTCGATCACGTACTGCTTGGTGGCCTCGTCCCAGTGGGCCGGCACGTCTATGCCAATCCCCTCGCACAGCGGCACGGTGGCTTCCATCCACGTCTGGCGCAGCTGGTCGTTGGTCTTTCCCTTGAGGCGATAGGAGAGCTGGCCACTGTGGCGCTTGAGGTCGTCGGGCAACCCGAACCACTCCAGCGTCATTACGAACATCCAGTCCACGGCCTGCTGCAGCGCTTCCTTGGCCTCACCGCCGGCCTTGGCCAGCCGCTTCATCCACGACTCACCGTGACGCAGGTGCAGCACCTCTTCCCGATCCACCTTCACAAGCGCGCGCTTGAGCGGCCCGTAGCTCGTGTGCTGGTGCACGTCGCCCAACAGCGTGATGCCCGCGCGATCGAAGAAGCCATTTGCCACCACCATCTCCGCCCAGTTCTCCAGCGGCTGGTCGAACCCGTAGGGGTGCTTGAACTCGTGCGGCTGGCGCCCGTACACCAGGTGCCGCTTTTCTACCCCGAGGTCCTCCATGATGCGGTATGCGATGTTGGCGTGCCCCAACTCATCGTGCACGATCGCCGTAACCGCGATGCGGCTGTTGATCGTGGGAGCGTCTCGTGTCGCCAGGTAGTAGGCCGGCGCGCTCATCAGCTCGGTATCGCCCTGCACGGTGAGCTGGGTTAGCAGCGCCTTCTTGTAGCCCGGCGTCATGTCCTCTTCGGACTCCACCATGAAGCCGCCATTGATCTTGTCGATCAGCTGCTGTTCCATCGGGTCCACAACGACTCCTCGTTCAGCGGCTAGGCGCGCGTGCCGCTCGTGGTGAGCAGGCCGTGCAGGTACAGCTCGGTGAGCTGGTCGGCCAGGACAGCGGGGGCGACGTCACCCTCGGGTTTGTACCAGGTGTAGATCCAGTTCATCATGCCGAACAGTGCCAGGCCCGCCACGCGAGGGTCCACCCGCTCGCGCAGCTCCGGTACGGCCTCCCCCAGCAGCTCGACCAGCAAGTTCACGTAGTGGCGCTTGAGCTGGTCGATGGGGCGGCGGCGCTCGCTCGTGAGGCTGTCGGCTTCGTGCGACAGGACCTTCATCTCGGGCATGTGCTCGGTGAAGAAGGTCGTGTGGTGCCGGATGAGACGCCGCAGGCTGTCCTCGGGATCCGATCCGGCTCCCACGGCCTGCTGTGCGCCGTCCAGCACCTGCTGGAAGCAGCGCTCCTGGATCATGGCGAGGAGCTCTTCCTTGCCCTGGACGTAGTAGTACATCCCGGCCAGGCTCATCCCCGTGGCGCGCGACAGGTCGCGCATCGTGGTGGAGTGGTAGCCGTTGGCCGCGAAGACCTCTGCCGCGGTCGATAGCAGGCGCTCGAGGCGCTCATCGTAGCTGTTCTGTGGCATTCGAACGCTCGTTCGAGAAGGAGAAAACCTACCAGAACCCTCATGGTTGTCAACCGTCCGGCTCCGTGTCCGGCGCGGCGTTCGGCGGTCCGTTCGGGAGTTAACTTTGCCCACCGTGATCCGTCGAACAAGGTGTGAGCGTGCCTGAGGCGCTCGAGCGTCCCAGCGACGCCGAGCTGATCGCCGGGTGGATTGCCGGTGACGAGGCGGCGGCGGCTGAGCTGGTGCGGCGGCACACTCGGGCCGTGGCGGGGTTCCTGGCTGCGGCCGGCGCTCGGGAGGATCTCGACGATCTGGTTCAGGAGACCTTCTTTCGGGCCTTCCGCCGGATCGGGACCTACCGCGGTACGGCCGGATTCCGCACCTGGCTGATCGCGATCGCCTCAAACGCTCTGAAGGACTTGCGGCGCCGCGGTCGGGGGCGAACCGTACTCCCGTTGGACGACCGGGATATGGCGGACCAGAGGGAAGACCCCCACGACCGGGCGGTTGAGCGGGACTTGATCAGGCGGCTGGGGCAGGCGGTAGAGCAGCTGCCGCCGATGCAGCGGGACGTGTTCCTGATGCGGGCACAGCAGGGAGCCGAGTACGGCGAGATTGCCGAGGCACTGGAGACCTCGGTCGGGGCAGCACGGGTGCACTATCATCAGGCAGTAAAGCGGCTCAAGGCAACTTTGGAGTAGCGATGGACGAGCAACAGTTGGAGCGTCTGGCAGCGGACCTGGGCCGAGAGCGGGCCGAGGGGATGGATCCCGAGGCTACGGCCCAGGCCGTGCTGCGCCGGCTCCGCACGGAACCGGCCCTGGAGCCCTGGTGGCGTAGGGCGGGCCAGTGGCCGCGGCGCCACATGCTGCAGGCCGCCGCAGTGGCGGCGATTCTGCTGGCGACGTCGTTCGGGGTGCTGCAGCTGGCCCGCAACGGAGACGGCTTCGGCGCTTACGCCGCGCCGGCGGAGCTCGAGGAGTTGGCGACCACCGATCTGGTGGAGGTACTGGACTCGCTCGAGATCGACGCCCCCGTGTACGAGCTGGTTGAGGTGAGCCTGTACGACCTCAGTGAGAGCGAGCTGAGCGCTCTGCTCGAGGAAATGGAGGGATAATGCGCAGAATCTGGCTGATCCTATCGATGCTGGGCCTCCTGGCGGCTCCCGTGCTGGCGCAGAGGCCCGGGCAGGGGCCCGGAATGCAGCAAAGGCAGCAGCTGCAGCAGGAGATCATGCAGCGCTTCACCACGAACTACCGCGAGTCGGCCGGCCTCACCGACGAGCAGTTCGAGCAGTTCCGCGGGGTCACGCAGCGGACGTTCGAGCAGCGGGCCCAGTCGCAGCAGCGCGAACGCGACCTGTGGGTGGCACTGGAGGGGCAGATGCGCCCCGGGGTCGCCGCGGACACCGACAGCCTCACCACGCTGATGAACGCGCTGTTCGACATGCAGGCCGAGCGCGTCGAGCACGCGAGGGCGGCACAGGCCGAGTACGCCGAGTTCCTGTCGCCGGTCCAGCAGGCTCAGTTAATGCTGGCCACCCGCCGGTTCATGTTCCAGATCGAGGGTGTCAGGCGCCGCATGATGCAGGGGCAGGACCGGCTACCGGGAATGCCCTGACCGGCCGGTCAGCCTCTCCAAAAGGCCCCAAATCCGCCGGGACCCCCGCAATGCGGGGGTGCCTCGCGTTTGAGACGGTCGCAGCTGCGGTTCTGCGGAAAGCGCCCTAACCAACTACTTATAAAGCTGTTGCGAACGCAGAGCACCGCTGCGTCACCGCGCAACGGCTGCGTTCGACTGCGGTTCCCGCGGAGCCGGCGCGTTCGGCCCGGAGCGCGCGGGGCCCCGGGACTCGGTCCCGGGACCCCGCGTGGAGCCCTCAGTCAGCCTCCCTTCTTGCCGTTCCGGCCCGTGATCTTGACCTCCTCGCAGCCGCCGAAGTCGACCGGCTCCTCTACGTCGGTGAGCCCGGTGAGGCAAAGCAGTTGCAACCCCAGCTCCAAGTCCTGGAGGGCCTGCCGTGCGTCGAAGTGCAGCACGAGGTCCTCTTGCCCATCCTCGTTCACGTCGCGCAGGTGATCCAGATACGCCTGGACCTCGGGGTCGGTGTCGAACTGGTGCAGCGGCGACGCGGCCCGGAACGTCACGGTCGACACATCGACCCACGACACCTCGAAGCTCGCGCTGCCGAGCAGTGCGACCGTGACCGAGCCGCCCTTGTTGATGCTGAGCGTGTTCTCACCAACGGGAGGATCCTCGGGATCCTCGCGCAGCGCCGGTTTCACATCGATGTCGATGGGAATGGTAGGCTCGGCAATCAGAACGGCGGTGATGCCTCCCAACGCATCCGCGACGTCTCCAACACTCGCGACGTCTGGCGAGACCATGGACGACTGCTCGCACGCCATGACGGCGACCAGTGCCAGTGGAAAGAGAGTGATTCGTCGCACCTCTGACCTCCTTTGGCATCCCGCCCCGCTGGTTCACAGACAAGGCAGAGCCCCCGGAGGTAACGCGCGGGCCGATTGTGATCGCGCCGGGGGGTCAGGTAGGCGGCGTGCTCCGGTGCTTGCGGTACTTGCGGTACAAGGTGCGGCGGTCGATCCCCAGGATCCGCGCGGCGTTGCTTTGGTGGCCGCGAGTGCGTTCCAGAACGGCCTGAATGTACTCCTGCTGCAGCCTGTTGAGGGACCAGCCCTCTTCCAGCGGCCGCTCCCACGACCACTCCCCGTTCCCGTTCTTCTCCTGGAGTTCCGGCGTCGGTACATCGCCGCCACTTGCGGCGAGGATGAGCGCACGCTCCACCCAGTTGCGCAGCTCCCGCACGTTCCCGGGCCAGTCGTATGCAGTCAGCCGCCGCATCACGGGTCCGGGAATGTCCACCGGCTCCAGCTCCAGCTCGGCGGCCATCTGGTCGCGGAAGTGCACGGCCAGCAGGCAGATGTCGTCGCGCCGCTCCCGCAGGGGAGGGAGATGGATGGGGATCACGTTGAGGCGGTACCACAGGTCCTCGCGAAACAGCCCCTGCTCGACGTCCTTTTCCAGTTCACGGTTGGTGGCCGCGATGAGCCGGAAGTCCACCGGCCTGGAGCGGCCGTCTCCCACACGCTGGACCGTGCGCTCCTCGACAACCCGCAGCAGCTTCGCCTGCGCAGCGGGCGACAGGCTCTCGATCTCGTCCAGCACGATGGTGCCGTGCTGTGCCTGCTCGAACAGGCCGCTATGGTCTGCCACGGCTCCGGTGAAGCTGCCCCGGGTGTGACCGAACAACTCGGATTCGAGCAACGTCTCCGGCAGCGCCGAGCAACTCACCGTAAGGAACGCTCGCCGGCTGCGAGGCGACCAGGAGTGAATCGTCCGTGCCAGGCAGTCCTTGCCGCTGCCGGTCTCCCCGATGAGCAGTACCGTGGCCCGCGTTGCCGCGACGCGCTCTGCCAGGTCCAGCACTCGCTGGACGGCCGGCGTATCACCCAGGAACCGCACGCTCCCGGACAAGTCGACGCGCCGCCGAGCCGCGATCTCCCGTTGTAGTCGGCTCAAACGCAGGGCGCGCTCGGACCGCAGCACCAGCTCGTCCATCCGGAGTGGACGCGTGATGTAATCGTAGGCGCCGGATTGTATTGCGTGGACCGCGGTATCCACGGCCGAGTCGCCTGCCACTACTACGACCTGGGCGCGTGACTGGATAGCGCGGGCTCCGCAAAGGACTTCAAGCCCCGCGGACCCCGTCTTGCAGGCGAACAGCACCACGAGCTCGTAGGAGTGCTGCGCGAGGAGCGCCAGCGCCTGCTCCCCGCAATCCGAGGGCGTCACGTGGCAACCGATCGCCGCGAGGCTCCTGGCCGCAGCGCGCACCTCGCCCTCGTCGACCCCGACCACCAGCGCTTGCGATGCTTCCGTGGGCTGAGCACTCATTGGAGCACACCCCCTCTCAACCCGGCGCGACCGTGCGGCCAATGTGCGCTCCGTGCGCAAGGGTCACAAGAGAGTGGGACATTTCGCGACATCGCCCGACTGACTCCACACCCCCGCGCAGTCTCCCAACCTCGTGCACCGCAAGGTGATACGTGTCAGGCATCGGCTGGCGCGACCGTCAAGCACGCCCCTTGCCCATGAGTTCCCGAAGTAACTGCGGAAGCCACGAGGCGTTCGGTGCGCGCCAAGCCATTGACGACCAATCCGGTTGCGACGCGCCTGACGCTGCGATGTGCGGTGCAGGCGCGACGTGGCTCCGCACAACCCACAAGGCGCGCCGGACGACCGGCGCGAGAGCGAGGAGGTAGCAACATGCTCCCAGGAAAACGCGCTTTGGCCGCAGCGGCGGCCGTCGCAGCGCTCGTGTTCGCGGGTGCGTGCGCCGACGGCACGGAGACCGTGGAACCGTCCTTTGCGAAGGGCGGGATTCCGGGCCCACCCAGCGGCGGCGAAGTCTCCAACAACCTCTCCCTCCCGGCGGTGCTGACGGGGTCGCTGCAATCCGTGGCGCACTTCTGGACCCCGCCGGCCGAACCGGTGCTCGGCGAGCACTACTCTTACGGCTGCGGCGTGCCGGAGAGCGACGGGCAGTTCGAGTACCCCAACACCTCGTGCGTGGACGACCTGTCCGAGCCCACGGAGTACTACGCCGCCGAAGCGTGCACGGCGGTAGATGCCAAGTGCGAGGGCTACGACGTCTCCCGTATCTACTGGCAGAAGGTCGATGCCAACGAGTGGTCGGCCGACGAGGACGGCACCGGAGCGCCCGCAGAAGTGGCGTACGTGGACTGGGGCGACGCCCTCGAGGCCGTCTCCTGGACCGAGAAGTCGCAAGTGCGGGTGGAGACCCAGCCCTACAGCACGACGATCCCCGGCTTCGACCCAACGGTCACCAGCTGCTATGACGCCTCCCTGGCCGCGGGGGGCGACCCGGCAGTGGACTGCAAGGTCGGCTTCCAGATGTGGCACGTCTCGGGCCAGGGCATCACCGAGCACTGGGGCGTGCGGGCGACGGACGAAGCGTCCGTGTCGTACAACTACGACTCACCGTTCCAAATCATCCACACCAGCGACGCGATCCTGAACATCGCGAAGATGGTGCCGGGCGACGCCGTGTGTCCCAACCCCGGAGAGGGTGAAACGGGCGACCCGCCTCCCCCCGTGGGCGCCTGGGACCCGGTGGCGCAGGAGTGGGGCGGCACCCAGGTCTGGCGCAACGCCCCCTACACCGTCGAGCTGAGCGTGGGCGGCAAGTACGTCTACGGCTTCAACTGGCGGGTGCGGGACGTCGTGATGGCTGATGGCTGGCTCAAGACCGGCTATTGGCGCCTGACCTTCTACACAACCGGGGACGACCCGCCCGTCGTGTTCAGTGACGCGGCCGCGCCGGTGCACGCGCCGCCGGCCTCGCCGGCAGAGGAGCGCGTGCTGCCGCGCATCGTGTTCAACTCGTCGCCGGCCACGGGCTTCCTCATGATCGCAGCGTCCGAGGATAGCGACAGCGACGCGCTGTACACGCCGGTGGTAGACGTCGCCAACAACCTCACCTACCTCGACATCTGCATCGTCGAGAAGCAGCAAGGCGGTGGCGGTGGCGGGAAGGGCGGTGGTGGCGGCGGCGGCAAAGGCGGTGGCAAGCCGTAGCCATACCCGACCGAGGGCGGACTCGTGCCGGGTTCGATGCCGATGGCGCTTCAGCCACCCCCAGTGGCGCGCACCGAGGAAGCGTCCGTCCCACCGGACCCGGCACCTCCCTCCAACGACTGCGGGACCGATGCAAGGAGGTGCACCATGTACGGCAGGAGCAGGGCGGCAACACTGCGAACGATAAGACAGGTGATGGTCGTGGCCGCTGCCGCCGGTGTCACCGCGTGCCTCGACGGCGCGGGCGTGTCACCCGACCCACAGTTCGCCGTGGGCAACGGTGGCGCGGCCCGGCCCGGCCATGCGACCGGCGCGGTCGAGATCGTGTGGCCTGGCGGCAAGGGCAAGGAAATCCCGCCAGGCGAGGAGAAGCTCGCGTTTGCGGAGTTCGAGGCCCATCCAGCCACCGACGTCAAGCCCGCGCGCGGCAGCTTCACATACAGAGTACTCAACGCGGACAGCTCGGATCACAGGACGATCGTCGCGACGGTGACCGCCGCGTACGTCAGCGACTTGGAGCCCAAGGCGTGGTTCGTGGGGCTGGTCGAGTCGGACACCAAGATCTGTAGCGGCGGCGGCGGCGACTGCGACGGACATGACGGCGGGGACGGCGGTTGCAGCGGGCACGACGGCAGCGACGGCGGCTGCGACGGACATGACGGTACCAACGGTGGCTGCGACGGGCACGACGGCACCGACGGCGGCTGCAGCGGCGGCGGCTCCGGCGGCAGCGACGGCAGCACAGGCGGCCCACCCGACAATACCGGCGGCAGTGGCGGCGGGTGCAGCGACGGTGGTGAGACGGGTGGTTGCGATGGGCACGACGGTACCGATGGCACCGACGGCGGCTGCAGCGATGGCGGCGAGACCGGTGGCTGTGACGGGCACGACGGCACCGACGGCACCGACGGCGGCTGCACCGGACACGACGGTACGGACGGCGGCTGTGACGGGCACGACGGCGGCGACGGGGGGTGCAGCGGTGGCGGCGGCCACAGCGGCGGCGGCAGCGTCCCCGGCAAGGAGTCGCGCGTGGGCCAGGTGGTGGTCGTGAAGGTGCACGATCGCTCCTCGCCCGGTACTCCGAGTGACGGTTCCCCCGGCGATGGCGTCACGTGGAAGTGGTTCACGCTCGAGTCGTGGGCGTGGCAGACGACGGAGGAGCCGAGCCTGCCATTGCTGGGCGTCATCGAGGAGTGGCCGCACCTCTGCAAGAAGCAGATCATCGGCGGCAACCTCGTGGTGCACATGCCGACGGCACCGTAGCGGCAGCGGTAGGCAGGGCGGCCGACGCGGACCGGGTAGTACCGTCCGCCCGGTGGGATCCGTGGCCAACCAATCGGCCACGCTCAAACAACCGCCCTGCTCGATCCCGTCGGGCGGACTCCTTCGGCCTCCGGGAGGCACACTTCTCGGGGGCCGGCGTTCGGGGCTGAAACCCACTGCGGGGCAGACCTGGCACCCCCTCTTATATTTCCCGTCCCACGCCCGAGTGGTGGAATGGCAGACACGCGGGACTCAAAATCCCGTGCCGGCAACGGCGTGACGGCTCAGATTGTGACTGTTCTGTGGCTGAACTCAACTGCCGCAACGTAAGAGTGGCGAGGTACGCGCCCTGGTGCCTCGGCAAGTAGCGTCCCAGGGGATAGGCCCTCGAGACAAGAGGGCCGCCAGCGATTACGCTGGCGGCCTTTGGTCGACCCGGAGCCTAGCCAGTGGGTGAGCGTCACTGATCGCTATCGTCAGTTCCTCTTGTCGCACCGCACGCCGAGGTACTCGATTCGCGCGACGACCAGCTCGCCGTTCGCGTTGACGGTGAGGTGCATCCAGCCGTCGTTGAACAGCCTGCTGCCGTCGTCTGACTGATACGTCTCGTGGAACTTGTAGCGGTATACCTGTCCCTTCCCGAGGTGGAACGACTCGTTGTTGGATTGGCCGTTCTTGAGCCACCACACCGTACCGCTTATCAGGCCGGTGAGCGACAATCGGGGTCCACCCCTAGGGGTAACCGGTAGGAGCTGCGCGTGGTAGCTGTACCCGCCTGCGGCGTTCGAGACCTCGTGCATCCGGTACGGAACGACACCGTAGGCATGCCAGTTCTCGCCGACGCAGGTGTTCACGCCGTTAGTGTTGATGAAGTCGATGAACAGGGTGGCATCGGTCCACGTCGTCGTCGCCGAGAAGCTCGGTACGGCATCGACCTCCGGGGCAGCGGGCTGCTGCTCGCACGCGACCAGCAGGAGCGGGAGCAGTGCAAAGCGTAGGGTGCGCATACCACACCTCCTGAAAGAGAAGGACACTCGAGCCTCCTCCGTCGTGAGGAGGGGGCCCGTTTGCGGACGACTCCCGCCCGGCCTACCTTCGACGAGCGCCACGGACGAGACGCCCCCACCTTGCGTCTCGTCCGTGAACGTTCGGTGAGCAAAGCGTGATCGGGTCGGGTGCGGGTGGGAACTCAGTGTCGGGGTGGCCTATGCTCGAGCTCCGCACCCTCGGTACCGTGGGGATCCACCGTGCACGCGGAGAGCGGCTGGCGGTGGCCCCCAAGCCGCTGGCGCTGCTGGTGCATCTGGCGGTGGCGCGGCCGCGCGGGCCGCAGCGCCGCGACACCCTGCTGGCCCTCTTTCATCCCGAGCTGGACCACGAACACGCCCGCATGGCGCTGCGCCAGCTGGTTCGCGGGTTGCGAGCGGTGGTGGGCCCGGACGTGGTGGCGAGTGACCGCCAGACGGTGGCAGTCGAGGCCGACCGGCTCACCTGCGACGTGCACGCCTTCGAGGTGGCGCTCGCTGCGGACGACCCGGCCGGGGCGGTGGCGCTGTACGGCGGGCCGTTTCTCTCGGGGTTCTTCCTGAGCGCCTGCCCGGGCTTCGAGCAGTGGGTGGAGGCGGAGCGGAGCCGCCTCCAGCGGGCGTACGCCGGAGCGTTGGAACGGCTGGCGCTCGAGGCCGATGCGGCAGGGGATGCACCGCGGGCGGTGGCGTTGTGGCGGCGGCTCGCCGAAGTGGATCCCTACGCGACGCGCGTGACGGTGCGGCTGATCGCGGCGCTCGAGGTGGCGGGGGATCGGGCGGGGGCGCTAGCCGTCGCCGACCAGCACTCCCACCGGCTCAAGACGGAGCTGGATGCCGAGCCCTCACCGGAGGTCGAGACACTGGCCCGTCGCTTGCGGCTCCAGCCCGCGCCTCCCGCCCCGGCACCGAGCCGCTCCACTCGGGAGCGGCTGACGCGGGCGGTGGCGGGACGCTACCGGGTGGACCGCGTGCTGGGCGCCGGCGGGATGGCCCTGGTATATCTGGCGGACGACGTGAAGCTGGGACGGCGGGTGGCCCTCAAGGTGCTGCGACCGGAGCTGGCGGCGGTGATCGGAGGGGGCCGGTTCCTGAACGAGGTCGACATCGCGGCCGGCCTGGCGCATCCCAACATCCTGCCGTTGCACGACGCCGGGGAGGCGGACGGGCTGCTCTACTACGTGATGCCGTACGTGGAGGGCGAGTCGTTGCGGGCGCGGCTGGCGCGGGAGGGACCCCTTCCGGTGGGGGAGGCGGTGCGGATTGCGCGCGAGGTGGCCGACGCGTTGGCCCACGCGCACGGGCGGGGGATCGTGCACCGAGACGTCAAGCCGGCCAACATTCTCCTGTTGGCCGATCACGCGGTGGTGAGCGACTTCGGGGTGGCCCGAGCGATCAGTGAAGCCACCGAAGATCGCTCGCTCGTGGCCACAACGGGAACGCCGGCCTACATGAGCCCGGAGCAGGCGGCGGGCAGTCCCGACGTGGATGGCCGCAGCGACGTCTACAGTCTGGGCTGTGTGCTGCATGAGATGCTGATAGGCACGCCACCGCACGGCGAGCCCACCTCGCCGGCCGTTGTGGCGACGGCACTGGGCGCGTCCGCACCCCCTGCGGCACCGGTGGGGAAGCCCGTGCCGGCCACCCTCGAGGCGGCACTCACCAAGGCGCTAGCAGCAGCCCCCGCCGACCGGTTTGCGACGGCCCAGGCGTTCGCCGAGGCGCTGAGTGCAGACCGCGTGCACGCAGCCGCCGCGCCTGACCCGGGGAAGCGTCGAGCCCGACGCCGCATCGCGCTGCGCGGTGCAGCGCTGGTGCTCACGATTGCCGGAGCTGCCGTCGTGAGCCGGGGGCTCGCTCCGGATGAGGCGCGAACACCTCGCCCACGGACTGCCATTGCCGTGCTCCCGTTCGAGAACCTGAATCCCGAGGGGCCGGACGCCTACCTCGCACCGGGCCTGCATGACGAAGTGCTCACGCAGCTCGCCAAGGTCGAGGGTCTCACCGTGGTGGGGCGCACGTCGGTCATGGCCTTTGCGGGAACGCCGACACCACTGGCAGCGATCGCGGAGGAACTCGGCGTAGGCAGCGTCGTCGAGGGCACTGTGCAGGCGCTCGACGGCAGGCTGCGGGTCAACGTGCAGCTGCTCGACGCGCAGACCGGCATGCAACTGTGGGCCGAGCGATATGGCCGGACGCTGGACGACGCCTTCGCGATCCAGAGTGACGTCGCGTTGCGGGTTGCTGCGTCGGTCGGCGCCGTCCTCAGCGACCCGGTGCGGCGGTCACTCGCCGAAGCTCCCACGCAGAGCGCCGAGGCCTACCGCTTCTACCTGCAAGGTATGGAGTACTGGCACCGCTCGGGCTATGACCGCCGCAACTGGGAGATCGCCCAGCAACTCTTCGAGCGGGCGCTGACCTACGACCAATCCTTCGCGCTCGCCCACGCGACGCTGGCCGAGTTGCACGGCACCATGGCCTGGCTCCGCTACGATCCCGCACCGGAACGCTTGGTCAGACAGCGAGAGGAGGCCGAGCTGGCCCTGCGCCTCGCTCCCGACCTGCCACAATCGCATCGGGCCATGGGCTTCCTGCACTACGTCAACCAGAACTGGTCGGCCGCCCTGAATGAGTTCCGCGCCGCGCTGCGGGGCCTGCCGAGTGACGCCGAGCTGTGGTTCCTGGTTGGCGTCACGCATCGCCGGCTGGGCAACTGGGACGAGGTGTACGCGGCGGCCGCAAAGGCGACGCAGCTCGACCCGCGGAACGTGGATGTGCTATACGATCTCACTGGTCGTACGCATGTGTTGACCCGACGCTATGCGGACGCCCTCCGGGCTTTCGAAGAAGCGCTGCACCTAGCGCCCGACGACCAGAGAGCGCCGGCGCTCATTGGCCTGACGTACCTGCTCGCGCGAGGTGAGCTCGACACCCTGCGTGCGGTGCTACAGCGTCTGCCGCCGGGAAGCGAGCCGACCCTGCGCCTGCGCCTCCTGTTGATGGAGCGAGACGCACGCGGCCTCCTCGAGGCCGTCGCGAGCGCAGACGGAGCCGTAATCGCCGATCAACTGCAGTTCACACCGGCGGCCTTGTATAGGGCGTGGGCCCACGAACTGCGTGGCGAACCGGCGGGTGAAGCGTTCGCCTCGGCACTCGAGACGCTCGACTCAGCTGCCACCACGCTGCCCGACGACTGGCGCATCCACGCCGCGCGTGGTCAGGCCCTGGCAGGTCTGGGACGGCGGGAAGATGCGCTGCGTGAGGCACGCTGGTTGGCGCGATCACGCGTGTATCGGGAGGATCGATCTCAGGGCGTCCACGTCGCGGAGGCGCGTGCGGACATTCTCGCCCATACTGGAGAGCCGGACGCGGCGCTCGATGAGATCGAACGGCTGCTTGCCGGACCCTCGTGGATCAGCGCGCACGCGCTGCGCCTCGAACCGCGCTGGGATCCGATCCGCAGCCACCCGCGGTTTCAGGCCTTGCTGGAGCGCTACACGCCTATCCCTCAGTAGGGCCAACCGGCGTCGCAGAGCCCCGTGCGCCAGGTGAGGTCCCTCGGGGTAAGCCACTACCGCCAGGGTAGTTACGCCGCTTGCGAGTAACCATTTGAAGTGACCGTTTTGAAGCTTGAAATGGCCGTTTCGAAGCTTCGAAACGGCTCGGGGGCCACCGGCACCTGCGCCCATGGCCCCTCCTTCGCCTCGTTGCTCGCGGAGCTCCCCGCTCCTCGTCGCTACCCAATCCTCGGGAACGTGAAACCGACCGTGAACAGGAACAGCGAGGAACTCTCAGTTCCGCTGCCGGATGCGCGGTCGATCACCTGGAGGGCCCAGTCGCCGTTGACGGTCACCGATGCGATGGGGGACAGCCGGAACTCGTTGCCGGCACCCAGGGTCATCCCGAATCCCCCGTTGGTCCTCACGGCGGTGCCCGGCGACAGATCGGTCCAAACGGCGAGCCCGGAACCACCCAAACCGCCCTTGAAGAACAGCCCGCCGGTCTTGATGGGGTAATACTGGACGAAGAGGGTCCAGACGCCTCGGGAGGTGACCACGTCGTTCTGGCCGGTTACCCACCCCATCCACTCGGTGCCGAGCACGACGTGCTCGTCGGGCACGCCTCCCAATCGCACGTATCCGGCACCGCCCCAGTGACTCAAACCGGAGGGAGGGTCGGCCGTCGTTGCACCCGCACCGATGCCGACGCTGACCCAGAACCCCCGTCGTCGGGGTTCCGGTTGCGCCTCCTGCGCCTGCGCAGCGATGGGAATCAGTGAAAGGAGGACTGCGAGACTCGCGATAGTGTGCGTCAGCTTCATGTCGTCTCCGTCCGATCGTGCCCACCTGCGGAACCTGGCGGGGTGTGCATTAGTATCACGCGTACGGGTACGTAGTCACTTCGGATTAGTACCCAGTGGGATAGTGAGGTTCCGTCCCGGACTTGTCGCTCGCCACGATGGGATAGGGAGGTACGCCGTGCGAACCGTTCGCTCACTTACATTGCTCCTGCTCTTCTTCTTCGCCATGGGCGCGTGTCACCATGCGACGATCGAAACGGGCCTCGAACCGTCACTGCGAACCATCCACGAGCCGTGGGCCAACAGCTGGATCGCGGGCCTGGTCCCTCCCAATACGGTCGAGACGGCCGAGAGGTGCCCGTCGGGCGTATCGAAAGTGGAAACCCAGCGGACCTTTCTGAACGGCCTGGTGGGGATTCTGACTCTGGGGATATACACGCCCATGGAGATCAAGGTCACGTGCGCCGCCGCGAGCGCGGCCGACATGCCGGACCAGGCCGATGTCTCGATCGGCGAAGGCGCATCGCTCGCGGAAGTGCAACAGGCGTTCATGGACGCAGCCGATCGGGCGGTGGAGGAACGCCGGCCAGTGTACGTGGAGTTCTAGGGAGACCTGCAGGCGTTCCGAGAACGCTTCGATAGGGGCGACCCCGCGGTCGCCCCTTGCCGTTCCCCCCATTCAGCCGTGGTACCGCCCAACGCAGCCGCTTGGGATCGTGCGTCGTGTAAGGCGTTGCTGTATAACCCAGTGTCGCAAACCCAGTTACGGTGTTTGCCACGGCCGTTTCACCAGGCCGTCGTGAAGCTTCAGACGGCCGTTTCGAAGCTTGAAACAGTCATTTCCAAGCTTCAAATGGCCATTCCTAATCTTCAAATCGACGGTTTGAAGCTTGGGGTCTTGCGTTTCGAAGCTCCGAACGGGCGTCTTGAAGCTTCGATTCGTCGCTCTCAAGCTTCGAGTTGCCATCTTGAAGCTTCGAAACGGCGTCTTGAGGCTTCGAAACGGCGTCTCGAAGCGGAGCAACGCGCGAATCGTGCCCCGCGTCACGGACGGCTGACCCGGACCGCCATAGACAGGGGGGTCATTCGCCCGCAACCTATGGCGCGCATGCCCTCACCCGACCCGGTCTCGCCAGACACCCACAGCTGCCGGCTCGAGCTGGGGATCGGTGCTTACGCGCTAGCGCTTCTGGCGGCGCAGATGGCGGCCCTCACGCCGAGTTGACGCCGGCGCACAGATTGCGCCCGGATGACCTACTCAAGCGCGCCCTACGAGCCCTACCCCCAGGGCGTGTCGCCGGAGGGGGGGCGCCACCTGCACCAGGAGCTTGTGAAGAAGCACCTGCGCAGCGCGCTGCAGACCGTTCAGGCCATGCTCCTGGCCGGCGAGATGGACCCGCTCGACGCCGTAGCCGACCTCGCCGTCGTGCGCGACCAGCTCGCCGCGGCCCTCGAGGGGTTGGAGCGGGCCAGCTAGAGTCGCGGGCACAAGGGAGGAGCTACTCTCTTCGGGTTGGCTCCGTCAGGGAGCGGCGCGTCAGCTCATCCCGCAGCCTGGCGCGCTGCCGCTTCAGCATCAGGATCGAGAGTCCCACTCCCCACACACCGACGAGTCCTGCGAAGGTGATCAGGGGATACCGCACGAACAGCCACAACACGCCCAGCAGAACCGCGACGAACGCCACGGCAGCACCGACCCCTATGAGCGTGGTCACAGCACGATCCTTGCGACTCTCGCGCTGGCGCTCTCCGTAGCTGCGCAGCCAGGGCCCTACCTGGGGCTTGGGCCTGCGCGGCGGCTGGTCACTCGGCTGGGTCACGGTCAATCGCTCTAGCGAGACGGACACTGCACGTTGGTGGGCACCACGTTGCCACACGCGATGCTCTCCGTCATCCCGTGGGCCATCACCGCGCAGGCCGCCTTCTGAGCCGCGTACCGGGCCTCGGTTGCGTTCGCACCTGAGCCGCGGCGACACTCGGTCTGACCCTGAAAGGTCACGCAGAGCTCGCACTCGGCCTCCACGGTCCGAATGCTGCCCATGACGATGTAGACCGCGAACACCACCAGCGCCACCACGAGCGCCAGCACGCGTCCACGCTTGGCTCTGGGTTTCCCTCCACGGGTCATGCTGTTCCTCCGCCGGATCGGTTCAGTATTCTAGTTAGCGCCTTCCGCTGGCGGGGGCAATCCGGGCGGCAGCCCGCGGAAACCGGCCAATCCCGCCGTTCGTAGGGTGATTGGAGGCCGACACATGGACCTGGACGCAGCGCTCGCCACAACGCCGGTTTCTGAGACGAAGCCCCCACGGATCACGCTGGGAGAGCTGCTCTGGGGCTTGCTGGGCTTTGTCGCCAAGGTCGCGCTGCTGATCGTGCTGCCGTTCATCGTGCTGCTCCGCACGGCCATTTACCTGTATCTGCAGCAGGACGTCCCCACCTGGCTGGCGCTCGGCGGGGGGGCGGTTCTGGCGCTGCTGGTGCTCACCGGATACGGCGCCTGGATCTCCAAGAAGGTCACCGGCAAGGGCAGGGTGGGGTTCGTGGCCAAGTGGGTGGCCCTGCCCCTGGTGCTGTTCTACTGCGGTTACGCACTGCTCCACCTGGCCAGCGTGAACGCCAAGTCCGATGAGGTGCGGAGCTACTACACTTCGCTGCACCCCCTGCTGCGCATTTCGGTGAGCACCTTCACACTGCTCGACGGAGACCTCGTCATCACCGACCTGGCACGGACACGGGAGGACTACGTCACCATGGGCCTGCCCGTATACGAGGCCTCCCTCCACTTCCGCCAGGAGGACGGCTACGTCCACGCCATGGACCTGCGGACGCTGGACCGTGCCGCGTGGCGTAACTGGTTGATGCAGGGCTACTTCCTGCTGATGGGGATGCGGACGCTGAGGCACGTGGGAACGGCCGACCACCTGCACGTCTCGCTACCTCCCCGGTGACGCACCGCACTGCTGCGATGTGAGCCACGTCATACGATAGAATGCAGCGGGCTGCGCCATCGCAGTAATCGCATGGCCTCGTCGCCAACGCCCACGCGGCTCAACCAACCCGCGCCATGCACAACAGAGGCCTCTCCAACGCCGACGCCACGAGCCGGCGTGCGCCCACCACCGTCCCAGCCAGCCGTTACTCGGAGCTGCCCGCACTGACCTTCACCCGAGCAGACTGGGAGGCCGCCTGTTGGGCGGCGTTCGGTGAGGGAAGGGCTCCGGCCCCCTGCCCGGTGTGCCATCACACGGGGTTCTACGCGCCGCGCTTCGAGGAGCCTGAGCGCCGCTTCCGGCAGTGCCGCTTCTGTGGATTCACGCAGGACGTGGGGCACATGCCCGAGCGCCACCGTGCCACGGCACACGATTGCGCAGCGTGGCCGCAGTGCGCCCGGGCCCCCTACGTGTGGTGGGTCAAGCCGCGGGTCGCTTCCTACCGGTGCCCCTTCTGCGGGGAGCGCGTGATGGTCTCCCGGGTACTCGTCCCCCCGCCCGCCGACGACCCGAAACATCCGTGGCAACGCGTGCCCCAACGCAAGGTCCGCTCCTACTACAAGCAGTTCTGGGCCCGCTGGAGCTGCAGCAGAGGGAGAGCGGAGCTCTAACTACCGAGCGCTGCCGGGCATGGGGGGAGCTCGTAACGCCGCAACGGCAGCGGCGATCACGGGCAGGACAAGCTCCTCCAAACGGTGGGAATCCGGCACGCAAGAGCGCTCGACAGGCCAACTTGCCGACCCCTACGCCTTCAACTAACCTTAGGCGCGTCGCGGTTTCTCTAGTCATTCCGGCAGTCGAATACCCGTCAACCCACAGGATCGAAGTCCGCGTGAATTCCTCGGTTAAAGTCGTTCCGCTCGAGCGCGTGGGAGCGCCGATGCTCGCCGTCGCGATCGGCGAGTTGGGCAACGGCAAGCTCCCCACCTCCCTCCTCGGACTCGACGCCAACACAGGTGGCGAGCTGTCGCGTCTCCTCGAGAGCGGTGATTTCATCGGCAAGCGCGACGAGACCGCGGTCGTGTACCCCAAGAAGGGAGCCAAGCGCGTGCTGCTGGTGGGGCTCGGCAAGCCGGCCGAGATCACCCGCGGTGCGGTGCGGCGCGGCGCCGCTGTAGCGGGGCGCCGAGCGGTGGGTGCCGGAGTGGAGACCCTGGCGTTCCACCTGGCGCACGAGACGCACGGCGGCGTCCCGCCAGTCGTCGTGGGCCAAGTGGTCGTTGAGGGCGTTGCACAGGGAGCGTGGCAGTTCACCCAGCTCAAGGCGGTGGAGAAGAAGAAGCGGGTCGCCGTGCTGGAGATCATCGCCGTGCGGGAGGAGCGGCCCGAAGTGGAGCGGGGACGCAAGGTCGGGGCCGCCATCGCCACGGGACACCGTCTGGCCCGCAACCTCCAGATGCTCCCGGGCAACGTGTGCACTCCGTCATATCTGGCGGGCATCGCGCGGCAGCTGGGCAAGGGGTACGGCCACAAGGTGACGGTGCTAAATCGCCAGCAGATGGCCAATCACGACATGGGCGCGTTGCTCGCCGTAGCCCAGGGCTCGCTGCAGGAGCCACGCTTCATAACGCTGGAGCACAAGGGCGCAGGCGCGCGCACCCAGCCGGTGTGCTTCGTGGGGAAGGGAGTCACCTTCGACTCGGGGGGCATCTCGCTCAAGCCGGCCGAGAAGATGGAGGAGATGAAGTACGACATGTCGGGGGCGGCTGCCGTCCTCGGCCTGTTCGAGGCCCTGGGACAGCTCAAGCCCAAGGTCAACGTCGTGGGGATCATCCCCGCCACCGAGAATCTCCCCTCCGGCACCGCCGTCAAGCCGGGTGACGTTGTCCGCGGCCAACTCGGCAAGACGATCGAGATCGTGAACACGGACGCCGAGGGCCGCCTCATCCTGTGCGATGCGCTGAGCCACGCCCGCAAGTTCAAGCCGGCATGTGTGATCGACGCCGCCACGCTCACAGGTGCGGTGGTGATCGGTCTGGGCCATCACGCCACCGGGCTGATGGGCAACGACGACCAGCTGGTGGGGGAAGTGCTGCGCGCCGGCGACCTCGCCGGGGAGCGGTGCTGGCCGCTCCCGCTGTGGGACGAGTACCGCGAGCAGATCAAGTCGGACATTGCCGACGTCAAGAACGTGGGTGGGCGAGCGGCCGGGACGATCACCGCCGGTTGGTTCCTGCGCGAGTTCGTGGACGGCTTCCCTTGGGCACACCTGGACGTCGCCGGCACCGCTTGGACTGAGGGGGAGCGCCCCGACATGGCCAACGGGCCAACCGGCGCCGGGGTGCGGTTATTCACCGAGTTCGTCCTCGGCCGCGCTGGGGGGTGATCCCCCTGGGGCGTGTAGCCGCCGTCGCAGCGGTCCTCCTCGCTAGCCTCCCAGTATCCGCCCGCGTCGCGGCCGCACAGGACACCCTGCAGGTCCGGGCCGATTCTGCCGCCGCCCCTGCTTTGCTGGACAGCGCGGCCGCAGCAGAGGCTGCGGCCCCCCTCGTGCTCCCCACGCTACCGGCCCAGGTGCCGATCGGCCCACTGCCACCCAACACACGCTACGTCTTCACGCGCGACTCGATTCTGTGGCGCAGTGCCCAGACGCTGGGCGAGTTGCTGGCGGAGATACCCGGTGTCTATGCGACGCGGGCCGGGTTCCTGGGTGAGCCGACCTACGCACAGTATGGCGGGCGGGGCGGCTCCGCCCTGCGAGTCTTCTGGGACGGGATGGAGTGGGAGCCGCTGGGCAACGACACCCTGTTCACCGAGCCGGGGCAGATCCCGCTCGTGTACCTGCGTCGCGTGGAGGTTGTGATCGCCCCGGCAGCGCTCGAGGTGTACCTGGTGTCGGAGCGTCACGAGCAGCGTGCTACGCGGTCGCTGGTTCGCATCGCGTCGGGCAGCTTCAGCAGCGCGGCCTACACGGGGATGTTCCAGTACCACTGGAACTCCGGCATCACGCTCGACCTGGCCGCCAACTTCCAGGGCACGGACGGCCCGCAACAGGAGGCAAAGAGCCACCAGTTCGACCTCTGGGCCAAAGTGGGGTGGATGCCCAACGCCAACGTGGGAGCGACCTACCAGATAGTGCGACGCGACTTCGACCGCGAGGAGCTAGCGGCCGACGGTGAGGTGGGGGTCCCCGAGCTGCAGGGTGCCCGCACCGACTACCTGCTCAACCTGTTCGCCGGATCGCGGGCAGATGGCCTGGGCGTGAGGGCCGAAGGCGGCCTCGCATCCAGCACCTGGAGTCCCGACTCGGGAGCGACTCTGTCCGAACAGCGGGTGCGCCAGGCATGGGCCTCGGTGCGCTACGCCCAACCCAACTGGTCGGCCGGAATCCGCGGCAGGCTGGCGGACGCGCGCACCACCGGCTCCGCCGAGGGGCACGTCGGCTGGGTGCCGATCCCGGGCATAGTGCTCGCGGGCGACGGCTACTGGCGGCAGCACGAGGGGGACCGCACGTCGAAGGGCGTCCACGGGTCGGCCGGACTGTACTACGGCTTCGCCTCGCTCACCGGTGAGGTCGCGCTCGACGACGCAGTGCAGGCTCCCTCGCTGCTGAGCGACACGGCCATATCCAGGCTCGACTGGTCGATCAAGGCGGGCGTGGACACCAAGTGGCTGACGGGCTATGCGGGGCTCGCCAAGCGCGACGCCTACGATCCGCTCCCGTTCCCCGACCTCCCCCTGA
This sequence comes from Gemmatimonadota bacterium, assembly GCA_039586815.1. Taxonomy (GTDB): domain Bacteria; phylum Gemmatimonadota; class Gemmatimonadetes; order Gemmatimonadales; family GWC2-71-9; genus WVYX01. Next base: position 45,235 of record JBDHJR010000025.1, read on the forward strand.
TTGCCGAGCTCGGCCCCTCAGCAGCCGCCACCTACGCGATCACCCACCTGTGGCTGCGTCCCACCCGCTGGCTCACGCTCGCAGGATGGTACTCGGATCCGGTGTCCGGGGAGATAGCAGACCTCCAGCCACCCAAGCACGGACGGTGGGAAGCCACCGTGCGCTCCAAGTTCTGGCCCACGTTCCGCAGTGGCGTGTTCGACCTGAGGGTGATGCTCGGGGCCGAATCATGGAGTACCGGAACGGCCGGCCTCGACAGCGGGGGCCAACCCATAGTGCTCCCCGGAGCGACGTTTTGGGAGTTCCACATCTCGTTTCAGATCGTCAGCTTCACCGCCTTCTGGAATCTGCGCAACTCCCGGATCACCGAGGCGGAGTACGTGCCGGGACTCGAGTACCCCCGCAGCGCCCAGTACTTCGGCGTCCACTGGACCTTCAGCAGCTGAGGCCGTAGACCCGTCCGGCTTTACGTGCGGCAGGGAACACGGCTAGCTTTGCGACCGTGATCAAGTCCATGACCGGCTACGGTGCCGCTGAGGGCGCGCTGGGCGACGGACGCCTGGCTATCGAGGTGCGCACCGTCAACCACCGCCACCTCAACACCCAGTTCCGGCTGCCCCACGCACTGCAGCGGTTCGAGGCGGAGCTGCGCAACCGCCTGCGCGACCGACTCGAGCGGGGCCACACCGCCGTCTCGGCGCGCTGGACGGAGGAGCCGCCGCGCGGTGGCTCCATCGCACTCAATCTCGAGCGGGCGCGGGCGCTGATCGACGCGGTGAACCGGCTGAAGCAGGGAGTGGACGTCCCCGGCGAGATCGACCTCGCATTCGTGGCGCGCCAGCCGGAGGTGCTCGTTTCGGGCGAGGAGGAGGACCCCGCCATCGAATTGGCCGCGCTCCTCGCGCTGCTGGATCGGGCGGTGGACGACGTGATCGCCAGCCGGACCCAGGAAGGCCAGGCGCTCGCCCGCGAGCTGGAGCAGCGGCTCGACAACATCGAGACTCAGTTGGGGGTGGTGGAGGCCAGAGCCCCACTGCGGCTCACGCGCGAGCGCGACCGGCTGCGGGAGGCGGTGCGCGAGCTGCTCGACGGTCGCACGGTGGACGAGGACCGGCTTAGCCAGGAGTTGGCGCTGATCGCGGACAAGCTGGACGTCACCGAGGAGGTCGTGCGGCTCAGGGCGCACCTCGCCGCATGCCGACAAGCGCTGGCCTCAGAGGGAGCGGCGGGACGCCAGCTGGCGTTCCTGGGCCAGGAGATGCTGCGGGAGATCAACACGATCGGCTCCAAGGCGAACGACGCCGACATGGCCCACACGGTGATTGCCATGAAGGGCGAGCTCGAAAAGATCCGAGAGCAGGCGGAGAACGTAGAGTGAGCCGCTTCCTCGTCATCCTCTCCTCCCCGTCGGGCGGCGGGAAGACCACGATCGCCCATCGCCTGCTCGCCACCCGCGATGACGTCGGGTTCAGCATTTCCGCCACGACGCGGCCCGCGCGCGAGAGCGAGCGGGACGGCACGGATTACTACTTCCTCACGGAGGAGGAGTTCGCGAGGCGGCGCGACGCCGGAGCGTTCCTGGAGTGGGCCGAATACGGCGGCCACCTCTACGGCACGCTCGAGGCCGAGGTCGACCGTGTGCTCGCCGACGGGCTCCACGTGGTGCTCGACATCGAGATTCTGGGTGCGGCGCAGATCAGGCAGCGTAGATCAGATGTTGTGAGTATCTTTATCCTGCCGCCGTCTGCGGAAGTCCTGATTCAACGATTGACGGGGCGCGCCTCGGACGATCGGGAGAGTCTCGCCCGCCGCTTGACCCAAGCCGGGATCGAACTCCAGCAAGCCGAGCACTACGATTACGTCGTCGTCAACGACGACCTGGAACAGGCCGTTGGCGAGGTGGCGGCGATCGTGGACGCCGAGACGCACCGCACGATGCGGCAAGAAAAGCTGCTGCAGACCGTCGCCCGACTGCGGTCTGACCTGGAGCAGCGGACCAACGAGTTGACCGAATAGCCGTACGAGGAGAGTTGATGCACATCTTCACACCGATCGACGTGGCGCAGCGCGCCGGCAACAAGTACCTGGGCGTGCTGGTCGCGGCCAAGTTCGCCCGCTTCATCAACGACTTTCCGCGGGATCGCTCGCTCGAGGAGAAGAAGCTGACCACACGGTCGCTCGAGAGCCTCACCGGCGGCGACCTCAGCTACCGGCTCGTACGGCGGCGGCGTCAAGAGACGTGAACCTGAACGGCCGACGCGTCGTACTCGGCGTGTCGGGCGGGATCGCGGCGTACAAGTCCTGCATCCTGGCCCGGCGAATGACCGAGAGCGGCGCGGCGGTGGATGTGGTTCTCACGGCGGCCGCGGCGGAATTCGTCCGGCCGCTCACGTTCGAGGCCCTGACGAAGCGCCCGGTCCTCTCCTCCCTGTGGGAGCGGGGCCGGGCGCTCTCGCACATCGAGTTGGCGCGAGACGCAGAGCTCATCGTGCTGGCGCCCGCCACGGCCAACCTGCTGGCTCGGGCTGCACAGGGCATTGCGGACGATCTCCTCACGGCGATCCTGCTGGCAGCGGCCGGTCCCGTCGTGGCGGCTCCCGGGATGAACGACGCGATGTTCGCACACCCCGCCACGCAGGCCAACCTCGCCACGCTGCGTGATCGCGGCTGGGCGATCGTGGGGCCCGCGATCGGCGCGCTGGCGGAAGGGCCGAGCGAGCGCCCCGGCCGCATGGCCGAGCCCGAGGAGATCCTGCTTCACACGGAGCGACTCCTGGCAGCACCGCACAGCGCGCTGCGTGACAAGCACGTCGTGGTGACGGCCGGACCGACGCGCGAATACCTCGATCCCGTCCGCATCATCACCAATCCCTCCAGCGGGCGCATGGGGTATCGGCTGGCGCAGGCGGCTTGGGCGCGCGGTGCCCACGTGACTCTCATTTCTGGTCCGACCGCGGTCTCTCCGCCCCTCGGCCCGGACCTGGTGCGGGTCGGCACGACCCAAGAGATGTGCACGGCGGTCGAAAGCGCCCTCCCGCAAGCCGACGTCTTGCTGATGGCTGCCGCTCCCGCCGACTATCGTCCGGCCGAGCCGGGCGACACGAAGCGCCCCCGCGCCGACGGCGATCTCACGCTGGCGCTCGAGCCCACGCCCGACGTGCTGGAGAGCACCGTGACGGCGCGGCGGCAGGGCAGCGTAGTCGTAGGATTCGCCCTGGAAGTCGGGCAGGGAGTGACGCGCGCCCGCGAGAAGCTGGAGCGCAAGCAACTCGACCTCGTCGTGCTCAACCGGGTGGACGAGCCCGGCAGTGGATTCGAGGTGGACACGAACCGGATCACACTGGTCACGCGCGACGGAGAGCAGGAGTCGGAGCTGATGACGAAGCGGGCGGCCGCCGATGTGATTCTGGATCGCGTAGAGGACCTGCTGTGAGCGATCCTCGACGGCTGATGGCGCGCTACCTGGAGCAGCGCTCCCATTTGGGGGACGACCTCTGGATCGGAGAGCCGCCGAGCAGCCCCGAGCCGCCCGAACCCGAGCCGCCCAGCGAAGCTCCCGAGACACCCGCAGCACAGGCACCACCCCAACGAGCCCGCGGCAGCGGGGCGGAACCCAAGCGGCGGAAGCCCAAGCGGGAGGGACCCAAGTGGCGGCAGGACGCGCCGGCCATCCCGCCCAAGGGAATGGTGGTAGCTGCGCCCTCCAGCGATCTGTTCAGCGACGATCCGTTGAGGACGGTGGGGGTCGAGCAACTCGCCACGCTGGTGCGGGAGTGTGACGCGTGCCGCCTGTGCGAGAACCGCACGCACGCGGTGCCGGGCGAGGGGCCTGCCGACGCGCGGCTCGTCGTTGTGGGAGAGGGACCAGGTGCAAAGGAGGACGAAACCGGCCGGCCGTTCGTGGGAAGAGCCGGCGAGCTGCTCACCGAGATCCTCGCGGCCATCGAGCTGCCGCGCGAGCAGGTGTTCATCTGCAACGTGGTGAAGTGCCGTCCCCCCAGCAACAGGAAGCCGCAGCAGGACGAGATCGACGCTTGCGTGCCGTATCTGCAGCGCCAGATTGAAGTCATCGGGCCGAAGGTGATAATGGCCATGGGAGGCACGGCCGCAGAGACGCTGCTGGGCACCCGGCAGTCGCTCGGCTCGCTGCGCAACAAGGTGCACGAGTTTCGCGGAACGCCGCTGGTGGTGACCTACCATCCGGCCGCCCTGCTGCGGAACCCCCACTGGAAGAAGCCAACCTGGGATGACGTCCGTATCGCACGCCAGCTCCTCGAGTAGCGGAGCTGACGAACAGGCTTCCCGGCGGACGCCGTGGAGCGAGGAGGCTGAGCAGGCCGTCCTCGGCGCCATGCTGCTCGATGCCGACGCCGCCTTGAAGGCGGTGGAGCTGCTCGACGACGGCGCGTTCTACCGCGACGCCCACCGGCGCGTGTTCCGCACCATGGCGCGGGTGGTGGAGCGGGGTGACGTGGTCGACCCGGTGGTGCTGCGCGAAGAGCTGATGCGGGCGGGCGACCTGGAGGCCGTCGGCGGTACCGACTACGTCGCCGAGCTGCTCGACGTGGTCCCGACAGCGGCGAACGTCGAGTACCACTGCCGCATCGTGAAGGACAAGGCGCTGCGGCGGCGGCTGATCCAGGCCGGAACCGAGATCGTGCAGGCCGCCTACGAGGGTCCGCAGGACATCGACACCCTGCTGGACGGAGCCGAGCAGCGCATGTTCGAGGTGTCGTTCCAGCGCGGCACCCAGGAGGTCCTCCGCATCAAGGAGCTGATGTGGCGGGCGATGGAGCGCATTGAAGCGCGCCACCGGGGCGATGAATCGGTGCAGGGCATCCCCAGCGGCTTCGCAGATTTGGACGTGAAGACCAACGGGTTCCAGCCCAGCGACCTGATCATCGTGGCGGCGCGCCCTTCGATGGGAAAGACTGCATTCTGCCTCAACGTGGCTGCCAACGCCTCCCTCGAGGGCAACACGTCCACTGCCATTTTCTCGCTCGAGATGTCGCGCGACCAGCTGGTGGAGCGCCTGCTCGCAGCCGAAAGTTTCGTGGACCTGCAGCGGCTGCGCAGCGGCGACCTGCGCGACGACGACTATCCCAAGATGTCGCGCGCCGCGGGACTCCTGGGCACGGCACCCATCTGGGTGGACGACACCCCGGCCCTCACGCTGCTGGAGCTCCGCTCCAAGGCACGCAGGCTGAAGGCGGAGCACAACGTCGGTCTCTTCGTGGTGGACTACCTGCAGCTCATTCGGGGTCCTGCGAAGTCGGACAGTCGCCAGGAGGAGATCAGCTTCATCTCCCGCTCGCTCAAGGCACTGGCGCGCGAGCTCGACACTCCGGTGATCGCGCTGTCCCAGCTATCGCGCGCACCGGAGCAGCGCGGCGGCGACCGCCGACCGATGCTCTCCGACCTGCGCGACTCGGGTGCGATCGAGCAGGACGCCGATCTGGTGATGTTCATCTACCGCTCCGAGATGTACCCCACGCTGGTCGAGCGCGACCCGGGACAGGAGGGCCTGGCCGAGCTGATACTGGCCAAGCACCGCAACGGTCCGACGGGCACAATCAAGCTCGCCTTCCACAAGCAATACACCCGCTTCGAGAGTTACAGCCAGCGCGAGCACGGGGAGGCGGATGGCCCGTAAGGCCCACTCCGTCTATCGCTGCTCGGAATGCGGGGCCGAGCACCCCAAGTGGGCCGGCCGATGCGACTCGTGCGACAGCTGGAACACGCTGGTCGAGGAGCCGGTGGGGCGGCACGGCGGCAGGCCGGGAAAGCGGTCGGCGGAAGTCGCCGGACCGCCGCCGGTACGGTTGAGCAACGTCAGCGCGGACGGCCCCGGCCGCTGGACCACCGGACTAGACGAGTTCGACTTCGTGTTGGGGGGCGGCATAGTCCCCGGATCGGTGTTGCTCGTCGGTGGCGAGCCGGGGATCGGCAAGTCCACGCTGCTACTGCAGTGCGCCTCGCGGCTCGAGGCCCAGGGCATCCCTACGCTGTACGTGTCAGGGGAGGAATCGGTCGACCAGGTGCGCCTGCGGGCGGACCGGCTGCCCGAGGAAACCGGGCCGGTGCACGTGCTGCCCGAGGTGCGGCTGGATGCGATCACGGCACATGCCGAAGTGGTCGGAGCCCAGGTCGTGATGGTGGACTCGATCCAGACCACCTATACCGACGAGCTCGAGGGCGCGCCGGGCAATGTTGGCCAGGTACGCGAGTGCACCGCCCGGCTCATGCGCTTCGCCAAGGAAACCGGCGCCGCGGTGGTTCTGGTGGGGCACGTGACGCGCGGCGGGGTCATAGCGGGTCCCAAGACCCTGGAGCACGCGGTGGACACCGTGCTCTACTTCGAGGGAGAGTCGAGCGGCGATTTCCGCGTGCTGCGCGCCGTCAAGAACCGCTTCGGCTCGGTGGACGAGCTGGGAGTGTTTGAGATGACCGCGCGGGGACTGCTTCCCGTGGCAAACCCGTCGGCGGCATTCCTGGCAGGACGCGCCACCGAGACCTCGGGCTCCGCCGTCACCGCGCTGATGGAGGGGACCCGACCCGTCCTCATCGAGATCCAGGCCCTGGCGGCCAAGAGCGGGTACGGCACCCCGCAGCGCGTGGCTACGGGTCTGGACGGCCGGCGCCTGGCCGTGCTGCTGGCGGTGCTGGAACGGCGCGCGGGTCTGTCGTTCCACGACCTGGACGTGTTCGTGAACGTCACGGGGGGAGTGCGCGTGGTCGAGCCGGCGTCCGACCTCGCAGTCGCCGCGGCCCTCTGTTCCAGCGTGCGCGATCAGCCTGCGCCGCCCGACGCCCTGTTCCTGGGAGAGATCGGCCTCGGGGGGGAAGTGCGGCCGATCGGCGGCGTGGAGCGCCGACTGGCCGAGGCAGAGCGGCTGGGGTTCCGCACCGCGTTCGTCTCCGCCCGCGCCGGCGTGACGACACCGCTCGCCACGATACCCATTGATCATGTCTCCCAGCTCGCCAGCCGACTCGCAGCCTGACGTCGGCATCCTAGTAGCGGCCGCGGGCCGCGGCGAGCGCGCGGGAGCCGGCGATCCCAAGCAGTTCCGGCCGATCGGGGGTGTACCGATGCTGCTGCGGGCAATTCGGCCGTTCGCGCAGCATCCCCGCGTCTGCCAGATCGTGGTCGCGCTCCCGGCAGAGCACGTGTCCGCACCCCCGTCCTGGCTCGAGGAGGTCGTCGGGGGGCGGCTCTCGCTCGTCGCCGGCGGTGACACGCGCGCAGCCTCCGTTCACGCCGCTCTGAGATCGCTCGGCGCTGAATGCACGCTCGTTCTGGTTCACGACGCGGCGCGCCCTTTCGTATCGCACGAGACCATCGATGCCGTGATCGGCGCCGCGGATTCCGGCGTGGCCGCCGTGCCAGCCATACCCGTTGCGGACACCCTCAAGCGCACGGCAACCGGCGCGCAACGCGTGGTCGAGACCGTGGAGCGCAGCGACCTGTGGCGTGCGCAGACTCCCCAGGGGTTCCCACGCCCCATGCTGGAACAGGCGTTTCGCAACGCCGCGGCCTCGGGCGATTGGAGCTTCACCGACGAGGCCGCGCTGGTCGAGGCGGCCGGACACACTGTCGTCGTGGTGCCCGACCGTGCGTCCAACGTGAAGCTGACCACGACGGAGGACTTCGAGCTGGCCGAGGCGATGATCTCCGGATGAGCGCCCTGGCGTTTTCCACTGATGCGGAGGTCGAGGTCGCCATCCCGACCGTTGCCCAGCATCTGAGCACCGGGGGGCTGCTGGCTCACCCCACTGAGACCGTATACGGTCTCGGCTCCCGGCCGGTCGGGGAGGACATTGCGACTCTCACCCGCCTCAAGGGACGCGAGACGGGCAAGCCGTTTCTGCTCCTGGTTGCCGGCCTGGAAATGGCCGAGCGATTCGGGCTGCAGCTAGAGGGAGTGGCGCGTAATCTCACCGAGCGCTTCTGGCCGGGTCCGCTCACGCTGGTGCTCCCCTGCGCGGAGGGCGTGTTGCCCGACGAGCTGCGCGGTCCCGAGGGCGGCGTCGCCGTGCGCTGGACGGCGCACGCGGGGATGGCGCGCCTCATCGACCGGCTGGACATGCCCCTCACGTCGACCTCGGCCAACCGGCCGGGAGGCCCCACGGCTCCCGCACCAGGGGCCATAGCGGATACCTTTCCGGGCCCCGTTCAGCAGGGCAGGCTGCTCGTGCTGGACGGCGGGGTGCTGGGGAGCCGGCCACCCTCCACCGTGGTCGACTGCACGTCCCCCGTGCCGAGAGTAATCCGGGAAGGAGCCATCGCGGTGGGGAGCTTAACGCCATGACTAAGGTCCTCCTGGTCTGCACCGGCAACATCTGCCGCAGCCCGTTGGCCGAGGCACTGCTCCGGCGGGAGCTCGGGTTGCGTGGTGCCGATGGAGTGACGGTCGCGTCGGCGGGCACAGGAGCGTGGGAGGGAGCGCCCGCTTCGGAGGGCGCCTATCTCATAGCACTGGAGCACGGACTCGATCTCTCCGGCCACCGCGCACAGTTGCTGACGCGCGAGGTGGTGAGCGCATCGGACCTGATCCTCACCATGGCCCGACATCACCGGGCTCGCGTGAACGAGCTGGGGGGTGAGGGCCACGTGCACGTACTGGGCGAATACACGGGCCGCACCGGCCCCGGTGCCGAGGTCGCCGACCCGTTCGGCAGCGACCTGGACGTGTATCGCGATACGTTCGTCGAGCTGGAGTCGCTGCTAGAACTGGCGGCTGATCGTCTCATCCGGGAGCAGGCCGATGCGGATCGGAGCGAGTAGCCGACTCCTCGCCGTGATCGGCGATCCCGTCGCCCACTCCCTCTCTCCGGCAATGCACAACGCCGCCATCACCGCATTGGGGCTGGACGCGGTGTACGTGGCGGTCCGGGTGGCCCCCCCCGGCGTGACCCACGTGATACGCGCGTTCGAGGCGGTGGGCGTGGCCGGCAACGCGACCGTGCCTCACAAGCTGGACGTGGCGCGCCTGCTGATCCGCCTCACCCCGATCGCCTCCGAGCTGGAGGCGGTCAACACCTTCTGGCCCGAAGGGGAACGGCTGGTAGGAGACAACACGGATGTGGCGGGGGTGCTGGACGCCGTCGATGCACTCGAAGCGGATGGCCCCTGGCTGGTGGCCGGCACCGGTGGCGCGGCGCGCGCGGCAGCAGCCGCAGCGCGAGAGAGGGAGGTAGCGCTGCTGGTGCGCTCGCGCGATCCGGGTCGGGCGCGCCACTTCGTGGAGTGGGCGCGCCAGCTCGGCGTCGAGCGAGCCGAAGTGGACGACGGGCGCACGGTGGGCGTCGCTATCAACGCCACGCCGCTGGGGCTGGGGCCGGACGACGACCCACCCGTAACACCGGAGCGGCTGGAGACGGGCACTGCCGCGCTGGATCTGGTCTATGCCCCGGGGCTCACGCCGTGGATCCGTGCCTGCCGCTCCCGTGGGCTGCGCGCCGCCGACGGACGCACCATGCTGGTCGCACAAGGGGCAAGGGCGTTCGAGCGCTTCTTCCCCGACCACACTGCACCGCGGGCCGTGATGGCCGCCGCGGTCGATCGGGCGCTCGAGGCGTGATCGCCGGCGCCCTTCAGGCGCTGGAGCGGCTCCTCCTTCCCAACGTCTGCGTCGCGTGCGATGGCCCGGTCGCACGGCGCGCCCCGGATGATCTCCTCTGCAGCCTGTGCCGCGCGCGGTTACGCACGCCGGGGCAGGGATGCCACCGCTGCCAGCAGCCCCTCCCTCCAGTGGGACCATGCAGGTTCTGCGCCGAGTGGCCGGAAGTGCTGCGACGGGTGCGCAGCGCGGCGTGGCTCGGGCCCGAGGCACGGGAGATCGTGCACCACCTCAAGTACGAGGGCTACACCGCGTTAGGGCGCCCGCTGGCCCGACTGATCGCGCGCGCCGTCGCCCGCCCCGCGGCCGCGGCATTGGCTCCCGTGCCGCTCGGACCGGGGCGGCACCGAGAGCGGGGCTACAACCAGGCTGCCGTCATCGCCCACGCACTGGGGTCCGCGTGGCATGTGCCGGTCAGCGAGCGACTGCTGCGCCGCGTGCGCGACACTCGCTCCCAGACGGCACTCACCCCCGACGAGCGGCACGCTAACGTGGCGGGCGCATTCACCGCCCAGCCGGCACCGCGCCGGCGCGGTGAAGGGCGTGCTACGGCGGTTATATTGGTGGACGACGTGCTTACCACCGGGGCGACGCTGGCGGCTGCAGCCGCCGCGCTCGCAGCCGCGGGATGGAGCGAGGTAGGTGCGGTCACGTTTGCTCGGGCCCTCCCTTTCGAGCTGCGTGCCGACGGCACGGTGGAGCACGACTGACCAGCGAATCACTGAACGTGAACGAGAGGGTACGATGGCAACCAAGGTTGGGATCAACGGATTCGGGCGGATCGGGCGCCTCGTGCTGCGCGCCACCATGCAGAGTGGGGCGGACCTCGAGGTTGTCGCGGTCAACGACATCACCGACGCTAAGACGCTAGCGCATCTGCTCAAGTACGACTCGGTGCACGGCCGCTACCCGGGCACCGTAGAGATGAAGGACGACGGTTTCGTGGTGGACGGGAAGCGCGTGAAGGTGCTGTCCGAGAAGGACCCCGCCAACCTCCCGTGGAAGAAGCTCGGCGTGGACATCGTGCTGGAGTCGACCGGGATCTTCCGCAGCCGTGACACGGCGGGCAAGCACCTCGAGGCCGGGGCGAAGAAGGTGGTGATCAGCGCGCCGGGCAAGAACGAGGACCTCACCATCGTGATGGGCGTGAACCACGAGCAGTACGATCCGGCCAACCATCACGTGGTCTCCAACGCCTCGTGCACCACGAACTGCCTGGTGCCGGTGGTCAAGGTGGTGCGAGACGCATTCGGGTTCGAGCGTGGCTTCATGACCACGATTCACGCCTACACAAACGACCAGCGCATCCTCGACCTGCCGCACAAGGACCTGCGGCGCGCCCGCGCGGCGGCGCTGAGCATCATCCCCACCAGCACGGGAGCCGCCAAGGCCACCGCCCTGGTGATTCCGGAGGTGAAGGGGAAGATCGACGGCGTGGCGCTGCGGGTCCCGACGGCCAACGCGTCGCTGGTGGACCTGACGTGCGTGGTCGAGAAGCCGACCAGCACCGACGAGGTGAACGAGACCTTCCGCAAGGCCGCGGCGGGCCCGCTCAATGGCGTCCTGGCGGTGAGCGACGAACCGCTGGTGTCGATCGACTACTACGGCAACCCCTACTCCAGCACCGTGGACGCACTGTCCACCTACGTGATCGACGGGACTCTGGTACACGTGTCCTCCTGGTACGACAACGAGGCGGGGTATTCGGCCCGCTGCGTGGACCTGATGCAGTACATGGCCCAGCGGCTCTGATGAAGCGCACTCTGGCATCGCTCGAGGGACAGCCCCTGGAGGGGCAGCGCGCCCTCGTGCGCGTCGACTTCAACGTTCCGCTCGAGAACGGCCAGGTGGCCGACACCACGCGCATCGTCGCCTCCTTGCCCACCATCCGCTGGCTCACGGAGCGGGGCTGCCGCGTGATCCTCGCCTCGCATCTGGGCCGTCCCAAGGGGCGGCCCAAGCCCGAGTACTCGCTGCGCCCCGTCGTGCCCGTGCTCGAGGGCGAGCTCGGCGCGCCGGTGCAGTTCCTCGAGGATCCGCTGTCGGATGACGCCCCCCAGCGCACCCGCCAGATGAGGCGCGGCGAGGTCATGCTGCTGGAGAACACGCGGTTCCACCCCGGGGAGGAGCGCAACGACGCCCAGCTCGCAGAGGCCTACGCGCGGCTGGGCGATCTCTACGTGAACGACGCCTTCGGGACGGCCCACCGCGCGCACGCATCGACCGAAGGCGTGGCGCGGCTGCTGAAGCCGGCGGTGGCAGGCTTCCTGATGTCGCGGGAACTGGAGTACCTCGCGGGAGCGCTGTCCGACCCGGCCCGCCCCTTCGTGGCGGTACTGGGGGGCGCCAAGATCTCGGGCAAGATCGACGTGATCGAGGCGCTGCTCCCCGTGGTCGACAGCATCCTCGTCGGGGGCGCGATGGCCTGCACGTTCTACGCCGCCCAGGGGCTGGAAGTCGGCAAGTCCCTCGTGGAACCCGACCGGATCGACATGGCGAGCGACTTGCTCAGCCGAGCCGGCGACAAGCTGTTCTTGCCCCGGGGTGTGACGGTGGCAACGGAACTGTCCTCCCAGGCGAAGATCAAGCACGTGCGGCCGGACGAGATCGGTCCTGACTGGGCGGTATACGACATCGACGAGAGCGCCGCCGACCAGTTCACCACGCAGATCACAGCCGCCAAGACCGTGGTGTGGAACGGACCGATGGGGGTGTTCGAGACGCCGCCGTTCGACGCCGGAACGGTCGCCATCGCCCGCGGGCTCGCCGCCGCCACGGCGCGGGGAGCCACCACCATCGTGGGCGGGGGCGATTCCGCCGCCGCGGTGGCAAGAGCAGGACTAACCGACAAAGTGAGTCACGTCTCCACCGGGGGCGGGGCGTCACTGGAGCTGCTGGAAGGCAAGGAGCTCCCCGGCGTCGCCGCCCTGGACGAGCAATGAACAAGCCGATCTTCGCCGCCAACTGGAAGATGCACCTGGCGCCCGACGCGGCCCGGGAATTCCTCAGGACCTTCCTCGACGCATACCCACCCGCCGACGACCGCGAGGTGTGGTTCTTCCCCTCGGCCGTGGCGTTAGAGACCGTGGCCGGCGCAGTGGGCGACCGACCCGACATCAGGGTGGGGGCCCAGAACGTGCACTGGGAGTCCAAGGGCGCGTTCACCGGAGAGCTGGCGGTCGGCATGGCGCGCGATGCCGGGGCGCAGGCTGCACTGGTGGGGCACTCCGAGCGACGCCACGTGTTCGGCGAGACCGACAAGGAGACGGGCCTCAAGGTGCGTGCGCTGCTGGAGGGAGGCCTCATTCCCATGCTCTGCGTGGGGGAGAAGATCGAGCAGCGTGAGGCGGGAGAGACGCTCGAGGTCGTGCGTCGCCAGCTAGGCGTTCTCGAGGGCCTCGCCGGTGACGTCCTGGGTCGCATCCCCGTCGCCTACGAGCCGGTGTGGGCCATCGGCACGGGCAAGACGGCTACGCCCCAGGACGCCGCCGAGGTGCACGCGGCCATCCGCAGCTGGCTGGGAGAGCAGGGAGCGGAACCCGCGGCCGCGAGAGTGCTCTACGGGGGGAGCGTGAAGCCCGGCAACATCGCGGCCCTCGTGGCACAACCCGATATCGACGGCGTCCTCGTGGGGGGCGCATCGCTGGACCCCGTCGCCTGGGGTGAGATGGCCCGCGTCGCCCTCGATTGACTTGGGCGCCGGGAACCGGGTATCTTCAGCCCCGCTCGAGGAGACAAATGTTCCTAGTTCTACTGATCATTCTGGTGATTATCTGCTTCCTGCTGGTGAGCGGTGTGCTCATGCAGGCGGGTACGGGCGGAGGCCTGGCCGCGATGGGCGGCGGTGCCTCCACCGACACGTTTATGGGGGGACGCCAGGCCGCCACGATCCTCACCAGAGCCACCTGGTGGATGGGCGGGATCTTCCTGGGCATCTGCCTGATCCTGGCAGTGCTGTCCACCCAGTCGGCCATCCCCACGTCAGTGCTGGAGGGTGAGCAGCTGGCGCCAACCCCCGTGGCACCGCAGCAGCAGCTGCCGCTGGACGTGCAGCCGCAGCAGCAGACACCTAACCCCGACTAGCGAGTGACGACGGCCCAGCCGGCATACGTTCTACTCGAAGACGGCGCGTGGTTTCCTGGAACCGCGCGCCGTTCGTTTGACACCACCTCCGGGGAAGTCGTGTTCACCACGAACCTCACGGGCTACCAGGAGGTCTTCACTGATCCGTCCTACCTGGGGCAGATCGTGGTGATGACCGCCCCCATGATCGGGAACTACGGGATCAACGAGGAAGACCTCGAATCGGAGAAGCCGCAGGTCAACGGAGTGGTAGTGCGGGAGCTCGCCCGAGAGTACTCCAACTGGAGGGCCAGCGGGGCATTGGAGGAGTGGCTGGCGGGGCGGGGGATTCCCGTGATCGAGGGAGTGGACACCCGCAGGCTGACCCGCCACATCCGCTCGGCCGGAGCGATGCGGGGCATCGTCGCGCTGGGAGAGATGCCCAGCGAAAGCGCCCGCGCCGCTCTCGATTCCAGCCCGCGGATGGAAGGATTGGATCTGGCCTCCCAGGCGACCGTACCGTCTGAACTCGAGGTGGGTGACCCTTCGGCCCAGCACCACGTCGCGGCCTACGACTTCGGCATGAAGCAGAACATCCTGCGGATCCTGACGTCCCTGGGGTGCCGGGTCACCGTGGTGCCGGCCAGTACTCCTGCCGCTCGGGTGCGTGAGCTGGAGCCGGATGGGCTGTTTCTGTCGAACGGTCCAGGAGATCCGGCGGCCGTGGAATACGTCCTGCCGGAGATCCGCGCGCTTGCCGAGTCGGGTCTTCCGACCTTCGGAATCTGCCTGGGCCACCAGCTCCTGGCCTTGGCCCTGGGAGGCGAGACAGCCAAGCTCCCCTACGGTCATCGGGGCGGCAATCACCCGGTCCGGGACCTGGATTCCGGCCGGGTTCTGATAACCAGTCAGAATCACGGATTTGCTGTCAGGGGAACGAGTAAGGCCATCTCAGGTGCCAATGCACTAGAGGTCACGCACCGTAACCTCAATGATGACACGGTGGAAGGCCTCAGGCACCGGGAGCTTCCCCTATTCGCCGTGCAGTACCATCCGGAGGCCTCGCCGGGCCCCCACGACGCCAGGGGTCACTTCACCCAATTCGTCCAAGCCCTTGACAGTCAACAGGTAAGCCCCTATTTATGACGGCCCAAGCACCCCCCTGGTGGGGTGCGATTTCCGCCAATAGGGGCCAAGCAAGCGAGGACGAATGACCAAGGCGGATCTCGTCGAGAAAGTCACGGCAGCGATCGCCCGAACGGCGGGCCCAATGATCTCGAAAAAGGACTGTGCGCGGGTCGTTGACGCGTTCCTTGAGGCAATCAAGGACTCGCTCTCAGACCAGAGCAATATCGAGATCCGGGGGTTCGGGACGTTCAAGATCCGTCTGCGGAAGACCCGCATGGCACGGAACCCCCGCACTGGCGAACCAGTAGAGGTGGCCGCGCGTCCGGTGCCAGTTTTCAAGCCATCCAAAGAGCTGCGCAGCATGGTCGCGCAGCAGGCAGAGGAGCGAGAAGGAATCGCGCAGCAGCGACCCTAGGTCGCCTGGCGCCAGCGGTATAGAGTGAGACGGGGCGGTCGCTCGATGAGCGGCCGCCCCGTCTCGTGTCGGGGTGTGTAACCCGGCGTAGGATCAGTGCCGATCCCGGAACGCCTTCCACAGCCGGGTGTGCTTGCTCTCCAGCGACACCTCCTCGCCGGCGATGAACGCACGCTCCACCTGGGTCACGATCTGCAGCGGATCACCGGTGGTGACGATCAGGTCGGCCCGCTTGCCCACGTCGATGCTCCCCATCTGGTCCTCGAGACCCAGCACCTCGGCGGTCGTCAGGGTGACACCACGAAGCGCTGCGTCACGGGGTAGCCCGTAGGCTGCCGAGCGGGCTGCATGGTAGGGCAGGTTGCGCACGTTGGCCACGTCGTCGGTGCCGAAGGCGACCTTGACGCCCGCCGCGTACAGGATCCCCGCGTTCTCCCACGCCGCCGTCACCGGATCCTCCCGGTCCATGGTCAGTCCGATGGCGGAGCCCACGATCACGGGAATGGCGCGCTCGGCCAGCTCGGGGGCCACCCGGAACGCCTGGTCGCCTCCTACCACCACCGCCCGGACGTCGGGGAACTCGTCGAGGAACAGGAGCAGCGACCGGATGGCGCGTTCACGGTGCGCCTCGAACAGGACGGGCATCTGACCCGTGACGGCCGGCACCAGCGCCTCCAGCATGAGCTGCTCGCGATTGCGCAGGTTGGGCCCGAACGGCGCCGACGGGTCGTCGTTGCTGCCCGGTCCCTCGGCATAGAGGACGGCGCGCCGGAACAGCTCCACCAGCTCCTCGATGCGGTCACCCTCCAGGCTGGGCTCCTCCCACTCCTCACCGGAAGGCATGGGGAAGTTCACCATCAGTGCGGCGCGGTCCCGGATCGCCATGCGCTCCGGTGTGTCGCCCTTGAGCTGGATCACCGATCCGGTACCCCGGACCACTCCCGTTCCCGGCGCTGTCAGCACGGCGGTGATCCCGTTGGCCCGAGTCACCGGAATCGCCTCGGCGTGCGGGTGCACGCCCGTCAGGGCACGGATGTGCGGGTTGTAGCGACCGACCTCACGATCGTCGCGGCTCTCGGGCACCTGCCCGATCTCGACCATGCCGAGCGAGGTCACGGGGTCTATCATCCCGGGGTAGACGTGCTTGCCGGCCAGGTTGATGACCGTGGCGTCGCTAGGGACCTGGATCTCGGCCGCACTGCCCACCGCCGCGATCCGCCCGTCCGCGACGAGCACCACGCCGTCGGAGATCGACGGGCGCGATACGGGATGCACCGTGGCACCGACCAGCGCCGTCACCGCACCCTGCGGTACCTCGGTCGGCGTGAACGAAGCCGGCCGAGCTACCGTCGCATCCGAGGCGGCGGCCACCTCGGAAACCATGTCGATCTGGGGAAGTGTCCGTACCGGCTCGCCCCGCAGCTCTCCCTCGCGCTCCCGGTCGTAGTACACGATGCCGTCTACAATCGTCTTCTCCACCCGGGTGTAGACGTCGAAGGGATCGCCCGAGAGCAGGGCGATGTCACCATGCTTGCCCCGCTCGATGGTGCCCACCTTGTCGTCGATCAGCAGCAGTTCCGCCGGATAGCGGGTGAGCATGCGCAACGCGTCCTCGCGCGAGACCCCGCCATACTTCACGGGCTTGTTGAGCTCGTACACGAAGAATGCCTGCAGCAGCTGACTGTCGGAGTTGAGGCTCGTCTTGACCCCGTGGCGGTGCATGATTGCGGGGTTGTACGGCGTAGCGTCGTACGCCTCCAGCTTGTACATCCACCAGTCGCTGAAGGTGGAGCCACCGGCCCCGTGGGCCGCCATCTCGTCGGC
>JBDHJR010000044.1:0-8632 GCA_039586815.1 Gemmatimonadota bacterium
CTCGGGACGCAGCACCTTGAGCGCCACCTTGCGGTTGTGCTTTGCATCGTGTGCGAGGTACACCGTGGCCATGCCGCCCGCACCGAGCTCCTGCTCGATCACGTAGCGGTCGGCTACGGCCGCCTTGAGTTGCTGGGTAATGCCGCTCATCGTGCGGTAGCCATTTCCTCGACGACCGCCGGCCAGTTGATGATCCAGCGGACACTGTTTACCGTCTCGGCGCTGTCGAACAGGATCAACAGGAGCTTGCCGCTGGTCCGGTCCACGTCGTAGTTGACGTTCTGGACGTTGAGGTCGATCGAACCCCGCGCAGCGACACTCCGGGAGCGTACCCGCACGCGGTCGCCGATATCCAGCTCTGCCACGTTGACGAGCGTACCGCCGCTGCCGGGCGCCGGCGAGTAGTAGAGCCGCCGACCGTCGGGACTCCAGCGGGGCGCCATCCCGCCGCCCGTGGAGATCTGCACCCGTCCCACCTCCTCCGACAGAGATTCCACGTACACCTCGAACTGTCCCGACCGGTCGGAGGCATACGCCAGCCAGCGACCATCGGGAGACGCCTGACCGTGAAGCTCACGGAACTCCGTCGAGACGATCCACCGGATGGCGGAGTCGCCGAGCGTGACGATGCCGATGTCTGCCCGCCGCTCTGGCCGACCGAACCCCTGCACCAGCAAGCGGCGGCCGTCAGGAAGAAAGCCGAGGGGTGCGATGCTGTGCTGGTCGGCCACCAGCAGTTCGGCCCCTCCGCTGCCGTCCGCCGCCCGCCAGAAGATCCCAACGGTAACCGAGTCGCCCCTGACACTGTAGGCGACGTGACGCCCGTCCGGCGTCCAGACCGGCATGAAGGTGCTGCCCTCGGTCGTGAACCGGCTCAGCGTCTGTTGATCGCGATCCAGCAGCCACAGATCCTCGTCGTCGCCTTCGTCTGTTAAACGCACGACGACGCGCCGGCCGTCCGGCGAGATGGCGGGGTCCTCCAGATTGACCTGCCGCGGGAGCGGCACCTCGTCGCGCGTGAGGCTGTCTGCCAGCACCAGCGACTCCGAGCCGCCACGATTCCCCGGGACGTAGATCAGGTCGCCGCGCTGTGAGACGGCGTATTCGCCCGTTCCGTCCCCACGCACGATCACGCCGTCCAGCAGCGCGACCGCAGGTCCGGTGGGTCGGCCGCGACCGGGGTCGAACGGTTGTACCAACAGGGAGCCGTCCGCACCAGTGAACACGAGGTGGTTGGGCGGCGCGAACCGCGCCATGGTGCCCGGCGTCTCGAGTGTGTCCACCGCGCCGGTCTCGAGGTCGAGCACGCCGATGCGGATGTCGGCCAGCGGCCCTGTATCGTCGAGGCCGAGGAGCACGCGGCGGTTGCCGGGCAGGTAGGACGGGTTGCGGTGGTAGTCCGTGTCGCCGCCCTCGGTGACGCGTCGCGGCGTGCCGCCGCTCGCCGCGACCACGTAGAGCTTGTCGTCGGCATCGTGCGAGAAGACGACCGTGTCGTTCGTGCCCCAGGAGGCGCCACGCGCGTCGTCGCCCAGCTCGGCGATCGTGATGGGCGGCCCGCCCGCAAGCGAGATCTTGCGCAGTCGGCCTCCCGACTCGAAGCCGAGCCAGCGGCCGTCGGGCGAGAAGAATGGGCTCGCCGCGTTCTCCGTGCCGGGCAGCGCCCGGATCTCGTGCCCGTCGAGCGAGCGCAGGGCAAGCACCGGTTGCCTATCCTCGCCCTGCCGCTGCACGACCATCGCGCGCCCGTCGGGGGAGATGGCCACCGCAGTGCCACAACAGCGCCCGCCGATCAGCGTGTCCACGACCGAGAACCGCGCGATGCGGGCCTCGGGAGCCGGCGCCGTGCCGCGCCCGAGCACAAACGCGGCCGCCATGCCCACCACACCCGCGGCGGCGGTGATCAACAGCCCGCGCGACAGCTTCACCCGCGGCGCGGGCACCGCGGCTTCCGCGCGCGTTGAGCTGGGCGTGACGTAGCCGGGCGTGGTCAAAGCCTGGGCGAAGCTCACCGCCGAACTGAACCGGTCGGCCGGCAGCTTGTTGAGCGCCTGGTGCACTGCTTCCGCTACGTGCGGCGGCACCGTGCGCCGCTGCAGCGTGATCGAGCGCGGCTCCTCCGTGATCACCCGCGCCACGATCGCCTGCGCCGTGGCTCCGGTGTAGGGCGGCTCTCCCGTCAGCATCTCGTACAGCACCGCCGCGAGCGAGTACACGTCGCTGCGCGCATCCAGCTCACGATCACCCATCGCCTGCTCGGGACTCATGTAGTGCGGCGTGCCGATGCTGAGTCCGGTCTCCGTGAGCCGGCTGCCACCGGCGTGACTCAACGCCAGGGCGATGCCGAAGTCGGCGATCAACGGGTCCCCGTCCCGCATCAGGATGTTCTCGGGCTTGATGTCGCGGTGCACGATGCCCTGCTTGTGCGCGTGCTCCAGCGCGGCGGCGATCGCCTGCGTCAGGCCCACCGCCTCATCCACCGATAGCTGCTTCTCGCGGTCGATCTTGTGCCGCAGCGTCTCTCCCTCGACGTACGGCATGACGTAGAACAGGAACCCCTCGGCCGCGCCCGAGTCGTACAGCGGCAGGATATGGCTGTGCTGCAGGTTGGCGGTGACCTTGATCTCCTGCAGGAACCGGTCGGCGCCGATCACCGCGGCCAGCTCGGGCCGCAGCACCTTGAGCGCGACCTTGCGGTCGTGCTTCACGTCGTGCGCCAGGTAGACGGTCGCCATGCCGCCCTCACCGAGCTCCCGCTCGACGACGTAGCGCTCGGCGATCGCCGTCCGCAACCGTTCGGTGATCTCACTCATGTCCTCATCCTTCGCTCAGCAGCGCCTCGAACCCTGGATGGCCGTCGAGCGGCCGCCAGATCGGCGCCGCGCGCAGATAGGCCCGCGACACCTGCGCCGGCATGTCGAGCAGCTGCTCTAGCAGGTCTACCGCCGCATCGTAGTCGCCCAGGATCGTGTACATCCGTGCCGCGCTGCTCAGCATCACAGCGCCTTCCAGTGCGTCGCGGTCGACGGAAGTCCCTTCGATTGCCAGCTCAATCGTTCTTACGGCCTCTTCGCGCCGGCCGAGCTGCGCATACGTCAGTGCCAGGTGACGGGCGATCGTGGAGGTGGGCACCTGGTTGCCGAAGCGCGGCGCCGCGGCGAGCGCCTGCTCCAACACCACGCGGGACGAGTCGAAGTGCGCTTCCGCCTGCTCGGCGTCGCCGTCGAGTTCGGCGATCCATCCCTGCACCAGGTGGTAGTACTGGGTGTTGCCGCTGTACGACCCCACGGGAAGCCGCTTCATATCCGCCCGCAGCTCGGGCGGAACCAGCGGCAGCATTGCGATGAACAGCACGGGGTTCACCCCGGTCACCATACCGGCCGGGCTCGCGACCTCTGCCGCCCGCGTCAGCCAGCGCTGTGCCTCCTCCGTGTCTCCGTCGCGCTGTAGCACCAGCCAGGCCTGCGTCAGGTACCCGACGGCCTGCTCGGGCGCCAGCGAGAGGAACCGATCGTTCCAGCGCTGCGCGCTGTCGTAATCCCGTATCACCAAGTAGGTGTACGCGACTTCCCAGTTGCTCACCGGCGCGAGCGGGTCCAGCTCCTCCACGATCTTGAGGTAGTTCTCCAGCGTCTCCTGCCACCTCCCCTGGCGCCGCCTCACTGCGCCGATCGTGGCGTACAGGTCGGAGTTGTTCGGCTGAAGCGATTTCGCGATCTCGAGGTGCTCGATCGCCAGGTCGTAGCGTCCCTCGCCGTGGTAGTAGTAATCGCCCGCCGCGAAGCGCACCTGCGACGAGTTGGAGTCGAGCGCCATGGCGCGATCCACCTCCTGCTTCGCCATCTCGAGCCGAGTGACGCTGGGATCGTAGCCGAACCAGAACATCCACGTGTGAGTGAACGCCAGGGCGGCGTGCGCGTCGGCAAACTCGGGATCGAGCAGCAGCGCCTGCTCGTACATGTTGGATGCGGCCAGCAGCGCCTCATCCGAGTAGCTCTCCCTCTCGAAGTTCTTGCCCCGCAGGTAGTAGTCGTATGCTTCGACGCTTGCGGTGGGTCGCGCCGCAGGCTCCCCACTCCCGGCCGGGGCGAGCAGAGTCACCCCCATGGCGGCGGCCACCTGTTCGGCGATCTCCTCCTGTACGTCGAACACGTCCTCGAGCACCGCGTCGTACCGGTCGCTCCACAGGTGTGTGTCGTCCTCGACCCGGATGAGCTGCGGTGTCACGCGCACGCGGCTCGCACCGCCAGTGCGCTGCCAGCGCACGGTTCCCTCCAGCACGTACTGCACGCCGAGCTCCTCGCCCACCTGGCGCAGCGGAATGTCGGTGTCCTTGTACTTCATCGCGCTGGTGCGCGAGATGACGCCCAATGCCTCGATCTCACCCAAACGGCTCGTGATCTCCTCCACCATGCCGTCGGTGAAGTACTGGTCGTCGGAAGAGCCCAGGTTCTCGAACGGCAGCACCACCAGCATGGGCCTGTCTGGGCTCCCTGGTGATGCGCTGCCGCCCGTCGTCCGGAACACCACAGCGGAGATCACGATGGCTGCCGCTACGGCCACGCCACTCATCACGAAGCGCAGCCGGGAAGGCCTGCCGACGGTCCTCGGCGCCGCTCCGCTCGACGTGGCCCGTGACGTGCCGATGGCCGACAACGCCTGCTTGAATTGGTCGCTGCTCGCGAAGCGGTCCACCGGCAGGCGCGCCGCAGCCTTCGCTACGGCGAGCTCCAGGGCATCGGGCACCGTGTCGCGCACGGTGCCGAGCTTGGGCAGCGGCTCGGTGAAGCGCTTGGCGATGACCGACTGTACCGTCGGTCCCGTGTAGGGCGGCTCGCCGGCCAGCATCTCGAACAACACACAGCCGAGGGCGTATATATCGCTGCGGCCGTCCACCTTCTCCTCACCTGAGGCCTGCTCCGGGCTCATGTACGACGGCGTTCCCACCGCGAGTCCGGTCTCGGTGAGCCGGTCGCCGCCCGCCGCGCTGAGTGCACGTGCTATTCCAAAGTCGGCAACCACCGCGTGGCCGGCCGACAGCATGATGTTCTCGGGCTTGATGTCCCGGTGAATGACGCCGCGCTCGTGCGCGAAGCTCAACGCGTCCGCCACTTCCCACGCGATGGTCACTGCCTCGTCGATCGGCAGCTGCCCTTCGCGCTCCAGCTTGTCGCGCAGGGACTCCCCCTCTACGTAGGGCATGACATAGTACAGGAAGCCGTCAGCCTCGCCCGAGTCGAACACTGTGAGGATGTGGGGATGGGTGAGCTGCGCCGCGGTCTCGATCTCGCGCACGAACCGCTCGCCACCGAGCGAGGCGGCGATCTCCGGACGCATCACCTTGATCGCCACCGGCCGGTGGTGCTTGAGATCCTCTGCCAGGTAGACGTTGGCCATCGCCCCCGCACCGAGTTCGCGCTCGATGCGGTAGCTGCCGGCCAGGGCCGCGGTCAGGCGCTCGACCGAGCTCGTCACGATTCGTCCTCCGCCAGATCCGGCGGCTTGATCGTCCGTCCCACGATGATCGAGATGTTGTCGGTGCCGCCGTCGTCGAGCGCGTCCTGCAACAGCTCCTCACAGGTCTTCTTGGAACTCTTCAGGTTGGCGAGCCGCTCCGCGATACGCTCGTCGGAGACGTGCTTGGTGAGCCCGTCGCTGCACAGCAGGATCACCGAACCCCAGTCGCGCGTGATGCGCGTGACCACGGGCGCGGCCTCCTGGCCGCCGATCGCGCTGGAGAGAACGTGTGCCCAGCGACTGCTGTGCGCCCCGGTTTGCGTGAGGACCCCCTGGTCCACGAGGTCCTGCGCCATGGTCTGGTCGCGAGAGATCTGCGTGAGCTGGCCGTCGCGGTACATGTAGGCGCGGCTGTCCCCCACCTGCAGCAGGTAGGCGTGCGGCCAGAGACCGACCCACAGAGTGAGCGTGGTGCCGTACTGCTTGCGATCGGCGTCATGCTTCGCGCGCTCCTGCAGCCTCATGTGACAGTGCAGCGCGGCCTCGGTCAGAACGTCTGCGAAGGCCTCGGAACCCTCCGAGTCCCAGCCGTAGAACGCCGAGGTGGCACGCCCCACGTACTCCGCGATGTCGTGCACGGCCACGCGGCTCGCTTCCTCGCCACCGCCTCCCTTGCCCACCCCGTCAGCCACCATTGCCAGCGACACGAGCCGCTCCGGCTCCACCGCGAGCGTCGCATCTTCGGGAAGGCTGGTGTGATCCACCTCCATGCGCTTGGAGAGGGACGCGATCAGGAAGTGATCCTGGTTTTCCTTCCTCACCTTGCCGGCGTGCGTGAGCCCGTAGACGTCGACGTCCTGGTCGCGGGGCTTCCGTACCCGCGGCGTCGCCATCCAGAAGGCGTTTGGGAGAATGGGCACGCTAGTTGCCCACCCTCTCTACCAGCTCCGCGAGCCAGTTCTCGACCACGACCAGGTTCCCGGCATCTCCCACTGCCCGGAACCGGATCATCACGAATCTCTCACCGTCGGGAGCGACGTCGTACTGCGGGTGGAACGAGTAGCTGTAGTAGTCGGATGCAGAGAAAAGCACGCTGTGCTGTCCCACCACGAAGGTCGGGCCAGTCCGCACTTCCGACACCATCATCTCGTCCGCCGCGTTCTTGTAGAACAGCTCGCGGCCGCTATGCGCCCACACTGGCTCCGAAGCACCGGAGGTCGAGACCTGCCAGCGACCGTCGTCCACGTTGGGGAAGGGACGCACGTACAGCTCCCAACGTCCCGACTCGTCAGTCAGGTAGGCCAGCCACCTTCCGTCGGGTGAAAGCGCCGGGGAGTGCTCGTCGATATTGGGGTCGGCGATGAGCGGAATCGCCGCGGTGTCTCCACTTGTACGGCGCGCATGGATGTCTAGCGAGTTGACCCGCCCGGTGCGATAGATCAGCCATTCGCCGTCGGGCGATAATTGTGCCTGATTCACCGCTTCCGGTAACACGAGGAGCGGCTCGGCCCGCCCCACACCATCGGCGCGCCTTCGGTACAGGTCGCGCGTGTCGCCCCGCTCGGTCACGAACAGCAGCGAGCGCCCGTCGCGCGTCCACCAGGGTCGGTGGTCCGCGCCTTCGGGAAAGGTGAGCCGTGACAGCGGACCGGTGTCGAGCTGCTTCACCCAGAGATCACGACCGGCATCTCCAATGATCGCCATCGCGAGCCGCGAGCCGTCGGGCGAGAGCGCCGGGGTGTAGAATTCGCCGACCCATCCGGGATCCATCGCCGTGTGTCGCCCGTCGCGGTCAACCCACACCATCTCGTTGGGGTCCTCGGCGACGCCACCCGTCACGTACATCAGCGTGCCGCTCTCCGAGATGGCGAGATCGGTCGATCCCCAGAGACGCAAGGCGATCCCATCGGTGAGTGCCACTGCGGCCCCCGTGAGCTCGAGCCGATCCTCATCGAACGGCGCTGCCATCAACGACCCGTCGGAAGTCACGTACACCAAATGGCCGGTAGGTGCATACCGCGCGGCGACACCACGCACGAGTATCTGGTGCGTACGGGTTTCCAGGTCGAGCACGGCGATGTCCACCTGGTCCAGGTTGGTCAGGGCATCGTGCGAGACCGAGAACAGGACTCCTTTCCCGCCGGGGAGTGACGTGGGCCAGTGGTGACTCGTCTCGTTCCGCGCCGAATCGACCACGCTCGCCGGTTCCACTACACCTCCGGTGGCCGGCACCCGCATCATCCCCTGCCCGGCCGGTCCATCCGCGTAGATGTACCCGTCAGGTGCCCACGTGGCGCCGATGAGTCCCACTCCGGAGTCCGCCACCGTTACCGGCGGGCCACCTCCCAGAGACGCAACCCTGAGTGTCGTCGGACCCGGGGTGAAGAACCCTACGTTGCGGCCGTCAGGCGAGAAGAAGGGCGCGATCGCCCCGTCGGTGCCGGGGAGTGGCCGCGCGTTGAGCTGGTCCCTCTCCCGCACCCAGAGCTGCGCCGCCCCTGACTCACTCGGACCTACGTATACGAGATGCGCGCCGTCGGGCGACAGCGCGATACGCGGCCCGAAGCGGGGGAGCAGTCGCTCTTCCTCGGCCAGCGCCATGCTGTAGCGCAACACCGGCATGGGATCCTCGGGTCGCGGCCGCAGCCAGCCCACCAGTGCCGCGACCACGAACACACCTGCCACCGCCGGCCACAGATAGCGGCTTGCGGGCTTCAAAACGCCTTCCGGCCCGGCAGCGGCCGCCGCCGTCGGCACGGTGAACGATGTGTTGGCCAGCGCTTCCGCGAACTGCGCTGCGCTGCCGAATCGATCAGCCGGCAGCTTGTTCAGCGCCTGGGACACGGCCGCGGCTACATGGGCCGGCACGGTGTCCCGGTGCACGGTGACCGGTGGCGCCTTCTCGGTGATCACCTTCGCCACGATCGCCTGCGCCGTGTTGCCCATGTAGGGCGGATCACCGGCGAGCATCTCGTACAGCATGGCGCCCAGCGAGTACACGTCCGAGCGTGCATCCAGCTCCCGGTCGCCCATCGCCTGCTCGGGGCTCATGTAGTGCGGTGTGCCGATCGAGAGACCAGTCTCGGTGAGGCGTGTTCCACCCGCATGGCTCACCGCCAGCGCGATACCGAAATCCGCGATCAGCGGCTGCCCGTCGTGCATCAGCACGTTCTCG
>JBDHJR010000026.1:0-32590 GCA_039586815.1 Gemmatimonadota bacterium
TCGCTCACATACCGGTGACGGCGGTAGCGGGAAGGCCATGGGTATCTGTCCTGCCCGAGGATTGGGCCGACCCCGTCTCACGCGCGCTGGCAGCAGCGGGCAACCAGAGTCAGCACGAACTCAGGTCCGGCTCGCGCGTCTTCACCGTATCGGCCCTCACTCTCGGCGTGCCGGAGGGCGCGGCGGTCCTGGTGTTCGAGGACCAGACTGCCAAGCGACGCCTGCAGGACCAGCTGATTCAGTCGGAGAAGATGTCCGCCATCGGTCAGCTCATTGCCGGCGTGGCGCACGACCTCAACAACCCGCTGGCATCGGTGGTGGGTTTCGCCGACTACCTAGTGGAGGAGGGGGACCCGCCGGAAAGCATGCGCCACGCGCTGGAGGCCATCCGGCACGAGGCGGAACGGGCGGCGGCCATCGTGCGCAACTTGCTCAACTTCGCCCGCAAGCAGGAAGGCAAGCGGCGGGCGCAGCAGATCGGCCCGATTCTGGAGACGACCATCACCTTGCTGCGAAACCAACTGATGGCGTCGAAGGTCGAGACCCAGCTCCTGGTGGACCCGGACCTCGCCGACGTCGACATGGACGCCAATCAGATGCAGCAGGTCTTCGTAAACCTGATCAACAACGCCGCCCAGACCATGAGGACCTCGGGCGTCGGCGAGCACATAGTCATTCACGCCACCGACTGGCTGGACGGAGTCGCCGTGACGGTAACGGACGACGGACCGGGCGTTCCACCGGAAGTCGCGGACCGCATCTTCGAGCCGTTCTTCACGACCAAGGCGGAGGGCGAGGGCACGGGGCTCGGCCTGTCCATCTGCCAGGGGATCATCCGGGAACACGGCGGACGGATCACGTACGCGCCCCGCACAGAGCGCGGCGCCGTGTTCCGTGTGGAGCTCCCGGCCGGCGTCCCCGCCCATATCACGGCGGAAACGGCGATCCCGGAAATGGGGAAGTTGCGGGTTCTGGTGGTGGACGACGAGCCTCACATCCTGCACTACATGCGGGCCACCCTCGAAGCCTGGGGCCACACCGTGGAGGTCGCGTCCGACGGCGCCGCGGGCCTGGCGCTGGCTACCACCCAGCCGTTCGACGTCGTCATCACCGACCTGCGCATGCCCGACCCGGGCGGCCGAGAGCTGTTCGAGGCGCTGCAGCGTGACCACCCCGAGGTCGCGGGGCGGGTGGTGTTCGCCACGGGCGACACCGTGGGCGGGGACACGCTGGCGTTTCTGGAGAGCTCGGGACGCCCCTACCTGCGGAAGCCCTTCACGCTCGCCGAGCTGCGGCGGGCGCTGGGAAAGACGGTAGTAGGGCACTAGGGTCCACCCCCCTCCTCATTTTGACTAGATTCCCCTGCCGAACATCACGGCTGCGCCGGAGTACAACCCGGTAAGAGCGAGGGTACCGGCAGGATGATCTACGTCTGTGTTGCCGCGCGAAACGACGCCTCGACGGTGGGGCTACTACTGTGGAAACTCCGTAAGGTTTTCGAGGAGTTCCCCCGGGAGTACCACATCCTCGTGGCGGACGACGCATCGGACGACGGCACCGCCGAGTTGCTGGAGACCTACCAGCGAGCGCTGCCGATGTCCCTGCAGAGGCACCAGGCGCAGGTGGGGTACGCAGCGAGCCTCGAGGGCCTGGCTCGGGACGCGCTGCGTCGCAGCGACCGCCCCAAGCGCGACTGCGTCGTGACGCTGCCGGCCGACTTCGCCGTCACGCCCGCCGCGCTCCCCGAGTTACTGAGGCGTTTCGAATCCGGCGCCGACGTCGTGGTGGGGGAAACGCCGTCCGGAAGGGAGCCCCTGGGGACGCGACTGGTGCGCCGTTGCGCCCCCTGGTTGCTCAAGCCCGGGCTCTCGCTGCCCGGAGTGCGAGACCTCACCTCCGGCGTGGGCGTCATTCGCCTGATCACCCTGAGGAATTGCCTGCGCGACCCCTCCGAGCGCTTCCTCCAGAGCGAGGGCCCGTGTGCTCACGCCGAGCTGGTGGCGCGCACCGCCGCCCGGGCCCGGCAGATCGCCGCAGTCACGCTCGAGGAGCCGGCTCCGTCGGTGCCTGCCCGGCGTCGCGAGGGTGCTCTCAGCGAGATCCTCAGTTACTTCCGCGCCGGCCGGCGTCTACGCATTCCGGCGCCCACCACAACGATCCAACGCGGCTGAAGCACGATGCCCCGAATCTCGATAATCGCCACCACCGCTCTCACGCTCAGCGCCGCCGCCCTGAGCGCCCAGGTACCTGAGGACACCACTGCGGTGCCGAGCGACACCGTGAGCGTCACCGCCGAGCTGTTCCCGGTCGGTGAGACCCTGCTGTACGACGCCCGTTTCGGATTGCTCAACCTGGGACGCGGGTTGATGCACGTGGCGGGGATAGACACGGTTCGCGGGACCCCCGCACTGCACGTCGTGTTCGTCCTGGAGGGAGGGTCGTTCTTCTACCGTCTCAACGACCGCATGGATTCCTGGTTTGGGGTGGACGACCTGGCCTCACGCCGCTTCATCCAGGACTTCCACGAGGGGAGCTCGGAGCGGTACACGGCGTACGAGATCTTCCCTGACTCGGGGTACTACCTCGAGAGCGGCAAGGACAGCGTCTTCCCCACGTCGGAGCTCCCCCTCGACGACGCTGCGTTCTTCTACTTCGTGCGCACGGTGGACCTCGAGGTGGGCGAGCGCTACGAGTACCACAACTACTTCCGCCCCGATCGCAATCCGGTCGTGCTGGAGGTGCTGGGTCGGGACACGCTGGACCTACCGGCCGGCCGGTTCCCCACCATCGTGGTGCAGCCCACTATTCAGGGCCGGGGCATCCTGGAGGAGGCGAAGGAGCCGCGCATGTGGCTCACGGACGACGAGCGGCGCCTGATGGTGCAGCTCAAGATCACGTTCGCCTCGATCGCCACGGTTACCCTGCGCCTGCGGGAGATCGCCGACGCCCTGCCAGCGGAATTGGCCGAACCGAAGCCGTGAAAAAGGGGCCCTTAGGGCCCCGTTTTCGTATCTGACGCGAGATCCGGCGGGCTATTTCGATTCGCCGCGAATGGTGTCCTTCACTCGGCGGGCGGTCTGCGGGCTGATGATCCTGAGAATCAGGTAGAACACGAATCCCAGCGCCGCCAGCCACAGCGCCACCCAGAGCAGACTCCAGGCGATGCTCAAGACCCCGAACAGCAGCTTGAGCGCGATGATGCCAACGACCGCCAGCACGGCGTAGCCGACGAGCGCGCGAACCATGACTTGCCTCCACGGGTGAAAACGTCCACCGTACCCTACGCAACCATGGCAAATCAGGTTTCGCATCCGGACGTCCTCATTGTGGGGGGCGGGGTGATCGGCGCCGCGTGCGCCCGGGCCCTGGCCCACCGGGAGGTATCCGTCGCGGTGGTCGAGGCCGGGGACCGGCCCGGGTCGGCGACCCCGGCCGCCGCGGGCATGCTGGCGCCCTTCGCCGAAGCCCAATCCGAGGATCCGTTGCTGGCTTTGTGCGTCGGGGCGCGGGACCTGTACGGGGACCTCGCCCGGAAGCTGGAGGAGGAGACCGGCATCGACATCCAGCTCCGCAGTGACGGCATAGTGCAGCTCGCCTTCACTGAGGAGGAGGCGAGCCGCATCAAGAGCGCCATCGCGTGGCAGCGGCAGATCGGCTTCGCCACGGAGTGGCTCTCGCCGGAAGAGGTGCGGGAGCGGGTGCCCGGCGCCGGACCCGACATCCTGGGAGCGGCCCTGGCCCCGGAGGACGGAGGGCTCGTGCCCACCGCCCTGCGGGAGGCGTGCATCAGGAGTGCGGAGCTCAGGGGTGCGCGGGTGGCCCGGGGAGAGGTAGTCGATGAGCTGGTCGTCGAGGGCAACCGCGTGCGCGGGGTGCGCACGGCCGACTCAGTGTACCAGGCGGGCGCGGTGGTGCTCGCGGCGGGCTGCTGGTCGGGCGGCATCGCCGGACTGCCCAGGTCCGTCCCCGTCGAGCCCTTCCGTGGCCAGATGGCGGCTCTGGATTGGCCGAAGGGTGAGCCCCCCGCCATCGTGTACGGAGGCGGCGGCTACGTGCTGGAGCGCGACGGCGAGGCGATCGTCGGCACCACCATGGAGCAGGCGGGCTTCGCCACCGGGACCACGGAGGAGGGGCTGCGCCTGGTGTATCGCTACATGCGCCGCATCTTCCCGGCCCTGGCCGGCAAGCCGGTAAAGCGCACCTGGGCCGGGCTGCGGCCCGTGACCCCCGACAGACACCCCATCGTGGGTTCCGACCCGGAAGTGGACGGCCTGTGGTACGCCACCGGACACGGGCGCAACGGAGTCCTCCTCGCCGGCATCACGGCCGACATCGTGGCCCAGCTCTACATGGGCGAAGAGGTCGAGCACGATCTCACTCCCATGGCCGTGGATCGCTTCGACGCCTCCTGAAGCGGTTCAACTGAGTGGTTGAGCGCCGCTGGTATCCCCCACCCGGCCACGCTATGTTTCGCCGCCTATGGAGTTTGTCCAGTTGACCTCCCCGCAATCCCAGCGCAAGCCGGCCTGGCTCAAGGTGAAGGCCCCGGGCGGGCGGAACTACGCGGGCATCAAGCACCTGATGCGCGAGCTCAAGCTCAACACGGTGTGCGAGGAAGCCCACTGCCCCAACATCGGCGAGTGCTGGGAGCACAAGGCGGCCACCTTCATGATTCTGGGCGACGTGTGCACCAGGAACTGCTCCTACTGCGCCGTAGCACACGGCACGCCCGATCCGTACGACGCCGAGGAGCCGCTGCGGCTCGCCGAGGCGGTGGCGGCCATGGGCCTGGAGCACGTCGTCATCACCAGCGTGGACCGGGATGACCTGCCCAACGGGGGCGCCGAGGCGTTTGCGGGGTGCGTGGTCGAGATCGGGCGACGGCTGCCCGACGCCTCCGTCGAGCTGCTGATCCCCGACTTCAAAGGTTCCGACGCCGCGCTCCAGATCGTGGTGGACGCCCGGCCCGACATCCTGAACCACAATCTCGAGACCATCGAGCGGTTGTACCGCATTGCCCGCCCCGGAGGACGCTACCAGCGAGCACTACGGCTGCTGCGGCGCGCCAAGGAGATGGATCCGACGATGGTCACCAAGTCGGGCCTCATGTGCGGCCTGGGCGAAGGTTGGGACGAGCTGATCCAGGCGATGCGGCACCTGCGCGAGCAGGAAGTGGACATACTCACGCTGGGCCAGTACCTGCGCCCCTCCGGCAGCCACCTTCCCGTGGCACGGTTCTACACGCCGGAAGAGTTCGCCGAGCTGAGAAGGATCGGACGGGAGCTCGGCTACCGCCACGTGGAGGCCGGCCCGCTGGTGCGCTCCTCGTACCACGCCTGGGAGCAGGTCCAGCGAGCCGCCGTCTAGCCCGCGGCGAGAGAAGCCCACCGTGGCCCAACCCTACCAAGCGACGCCCCTCGACGCAGACCGCGCGGATTTCTACCGCGGCTTGCTGCGCCAGATGCTGCACGCGCGGCGCTTCGAGGAGAAGGCGGGGGAAGCCTACGCCCAAGGAAAGATCGGCGGCTTCTGCCACCTATACATCGGGCAGGAGGCGGTGGCGGTCGGCGCCCTCGCGGCCGTGCGCGAGGAAGACTACGTATTCGCGAGCTACCGCGAGCACGCGCACGTCCTGCTGCGTGGCACTAGTCCACGGGCCGTTATGGCCGAGCTGTTCGGCAAGAGCACCGGCTGCTCCAGCGGGAAGGGCGGCTCGATGCACCTGTTCGACGTGGAGCACAACTTCCTCGGCGGGCACGGCATAGTGGGAGCCCACCTGCCGCTCGCCGCCGGCGCCGCTTTCGCCGCCAAGTACCGCGGCACCGACCAGATCGCCGTCTGCTTTTTCGGGGAGGCCGCCGTCAACATCGGTGCGTTCCACGAGACGCTCAATATGGCGGCGCTGTGGGAGCTCCCGATTGTGTTCGTGGTGGAGAACAACCGCTACGGCATGGGCACCGCACTCGAGCGTGCGGCCGCCGTGTGGGACGTCTATCGCCGGGCGTGCTCCTACGACATGGCGGAGGAGATCGCCGACGGAATGGACGTGCTCGCGGTCCACGAAACGATGATGCGCGCCGCAGCGCGCGCGCGAGACGAGCAGGCGCCCACACTGATCGAGGCCCGCACCTACCGCTACATGGGCCACTCGATGGCGGACCCGATTCACGGGCACTACCGCACCAAGGAAGAGCTGGAGAAGCAGAAGGACAGGGATCCCATCGAGCAGCTAAAGGGACGCCTCCTGGGAGAGGGCCTGCTGGACGAGGACGAGTACAAGGTGATGAACGGCGAGATCCGCGAGGAAATGGAGGACGCGGTCTCCTTCGCCGACGAGAGTCCGGATCCCGGCCCGGAGGACCTGTACACCGACGTGTACGTGGAGTGAGATGGCGACGGTCACTTACCGCGACGCGCTGAACCAGGCGCTCCACGAGGAGATGGAGCGCGACCCCGACGTCTTCCTCATGGGCGAGGAAGTCGGCGTGTATCAGGGTGCGTACAAGGTGAGCCGCGGCCTGCTGGAAGAGTTCGGCGCCCGACGCGTGGTGGACACTCCGATCGCCGAGAACGGGTTCGCGGGGATCGGCGTGGGGGCGGCCATGGTCGGCCTGCGACCGGTGATCGAGTTCATGACCTGGAACTTCGCGCTGTTGGCCATCGACCAAGTGGTAAACTCGGCCGCGAAGATGCTCTACATGTCCGGCGGCCAGATTCCGGTTCCGATCGTGTTCCGCGGGCCCGGCGGGGCTGCGTTGCAGCTCGCGGCACAGCACTCGCAGGCGTTCGAGTCGTGGTACGCCCACATTCCAGGCCTCAAGGTCGTCACCCCCGCAACGCCGTACGACGCCAAGGGACTCCTCAAGTCGGCCATCCGCGACGACAACCCCGTCGTCTTCCTCGAGGGGGAGATGCTGTACAACGCGAAGGGCGAGGTGCCCGAGGACGAGTACACCATCCCCTTGGGTGAGGCGGACGTGAAACGCGAAGGGGACGACGTCACACTCGTGTGCCACTCCAAGACAGTGGCCGTGGCGCAGAAGGCCGCCGAACAGCTCACCGACGAGCACGACGTCTCGGCCGAGGTACTCGACCTGCGCACCATCCGTCCGCTCGACGTCGCTGCCGTGCTCCGCAGCGTGGAGAAGACCAACCGCTGCGTGATCGTCGAGGAGGGGTGGCCGTTCGCAGGTGTCGGCGCTCAGGTCGTCGACGAGATCCAGCGGCACGCGTTCGACCACCTCGATGCACCGGTGCTGCGCGTGACGAGCGCCGACGTTCCCATGCCGTACAACAAGCAACTCGAACGGCTGGCCAAGCCGCGGCCCGAGAACGTGATCGAGGCCGTGCGGAGGGTCACTTACCTCGATGGCGACTAGAGTCTTCATGGAAGCGCTCTCCCCCACCATGGAGGAGGGGAAGCTGCTGTCCTGGCACAAGCGGGAAGGCGACCGCGTCACCGACGGGGACGTGCTGGCGGAGGTGGAGACCGACAAGGCCGTCATGGAGCTGCAGGCGCGGGGTGCCGGCGTGCTGCGCAAGATCTTCGCCGGCGAGGGCTCCACGGTGGAGGTCGGCAGCATCGTCGCGGTCATCGCAGAGCCGGACGAGGACATCGACGCGCTGGTAGCTGGCGCGGCCAAGCCGCAGAAGGCGAAGCAGCCGGCGGCGAAGCAGGAGCCTGCCGCAGCCGCTCCGCCTCCCACGACACCGGCCCCCACAGCACCGGCGGCTGCGCCACAGCCGACGGGCCGGGTCAAGGCTTCGCCGCTGGCGCGGCGTCTGGCGAGCGAGCAGGGCCTCGACCTGGGCACCGTCCAGGGCTCGGGCCCCGGTGGCCGGATCGTGAAGCGTGACGTCGAGGGGGCCGCGACCTCCACGCCGCCGGCAGTGGCCGCGCCGCTACCGGCCGGGGGCTACGAAGACATAGAGCTCAGCCAGATGCGGAAGACCATAGCCCGCCGCCTGGTGGAGTCGATCGGACCCATTCCCCACTTCTTCCTCACGACGGAAGTGGACATGGACCAGGCAGCCGAGGCGCGGCAGTCGCTCAACGCCCTGGATGCCGGTCCCCGCATCTCGTACAACGACATCATCCTCAAGGTGGTGGCTGCTGCACTGCGCCAGCACCGCGAGTGCAACGCCTGGTGGCTGGGTGACGGGAAGATCCGCCT
The DNA here is from genome assembly GCA_039586815.1 of Gemmatimonadota bacterium. Classification (GTDB taxonomy): domain Bacteria; phylum Gemmatimonadota; class Gemmatimonadetes; order Gemmatimonadales; family GWC2-71-9; genus WVYX01. Next base: position 8,175 of record JBDHJR010000026.1, read on the forward strand.
GTTCAACGAGGTGCACATCTCCATGGCCGTGGCCGTGGAGGAAGGATTGATCACTCCGGTGATCCGCAACGCGCACCTCAAGTCGCTGCGGGAGATCGCGGTAGAATCGCGCGAGCTGGCCGAGCGGGCGCGTGAGCGGAAGCTCACGCCGGAGGAGTACACCGGCGGAACGTTCTCCGTATCCAACCTGGGGATGTTCGACATCGACCAGTTCACCGGAGTGATCAACCCGCCCGAGACCGGGCTCATTGCGGTAGGCAGCATCACCGAGCAGCCCGTGGTCGAGGACGGTGAGCTATTCGTACAACAGCGCATGCGCCTCACGATGAGCTGCGACCACCGCGTGATCGACGGCGCCATGGGCGCCAGGTTCCTGCAGACCGTGAAGCAGATGCTGGAGAACCCGCTGGCGATCGTGTACTGACTGTAATCCTCCTACGAGGCATCGACTCGTGGCTACGAAGACATTCGACGTGATCATCCTCGGCGGCGGGCCCGCCGGCTACGTGTGCGCGATTCGCGCGGCGCAGCTGGGGCTCGCCACGGCCGTGGTGGAACGCGAGAAGCTCGGCGGCGTGTGCGTCAACGTCGGGTGCATCCCCAGCAAGGCGCTGCTGCACAGCGCCTACGTCGCCAACCTGGTGCAGAAGGACGCCAAGACCCTCGGCGTGAACGCGGGGGAGGTGTCGCTCGACTTCGGGGCCGCCATCCAGCACTCCCGCAAGGTGAGCGAGCAGAACTCGAAGGGCGTCGAGTTCCTGATGAAGAAGCACAAGGTGACCGTGATCGGCGGCACCGGCACGCTGCAGAAGGGCCGCAAGGTGAAGGTCGGCAAGGACACGTACACTGCGTCCAAGGCGGTGGTGATCGCCACCGGCACGCGCGTGAAGGGCATACCGCAGATCGGCCTAGAGCTCGACAAGACTACGGTGATCTCGACCGACGAGGCGCTGTTCCTGGAGCAGGCTCCCAAGTCGGTGGCGATCGTGGGCGCGGGCGCCGTCGGCTGCGAGTTCGCCGACATCTTCAACGCATTCGGATCCGAGGTCACGCTCGTCGAGATCCTGCCGCGCATCCTCCCGCTGGAGGACGCCGAGTCGTCGGCGGTCCTCGCCCGCACCTTCAAGAAGCGCAAGATCAAGATGCTGACGGCGGCCACGGTGAAGGGTGCCAAGGTCGGTAAGAACGAGGTGACGCTCGATGTGGAGGCGGGCGGCAAGCAGCAGCAGGTCCAGGCGGAGAAGGTGCTCATCGGAGCGGGGCGCGCGCTCAACACCGAGGACGTCGGCCTCGACGCGGCGGGCGTGAAGCTCAACGAGCAAGGCTTCATCGCGGTGGACGAGAACCTCAAGACTTCTGCAGACGGCGTGTACGCCATCGGCGACATAGCCGGCCCACCGATGCTGGCACACAAGGGGAGCCGCGAAGGCGTGTTCGTCGCCGAGCACGTGGCGGGTAAGCAGCCGCATCCGATCCGCTACGACAACATCCCCAGCGTGACGTACTGCCACCCCGAGGTGGCCAGCATCGGGCTCACCGAGGAGCAGTGCAAGGAACAGAAGCTCGATTACGTCGCTGGCAAGTTCCCCCTGACTGCCAACGGCCGGGCGCGCGCGTCCATGGAGACCGACGGTTTCGTGAAGATCCTGCGGGACAAGCGCTACGGGGAGATATTGGGAGCCCACATCGTGGCGTCGCACGCGAGCGAGATGATTCACGAGCTGGCCGTTGCGCGCGAGAACGAGTACACCGTGGAGGAGGTGGATCTCGCGGTGCACGCGCATCCCACGCTTTCGGAGGCGGTCGCCGAGGCGGCGCTCGACTCGCTGGGCCGCGTGATCCACACGTGACCCTCGGCACCAGCGACCCCGTCGGAACGGCCCTGGCCAGCATCGGCGCCGGTGCGAGCACCGGCGCCGCGTGCATTGCGGTGGGTTTGATCGTATTCCGCACCGCGGGGCCCGCCGAGGCCATCCTGCCGGTGAGCCTCTTTGTGGGCATCGTGGTGGCCGTGGCGACGGCGTGGATGCTGTCGCGGCCCATCGCGGACTACTTCCGGCGGGGGCTCACGGCCGCGATCGCCGCGATCGCCGCCCTGTTGCTCGCGGGAGTTGCGGTCCCGGCGGACATGCTCGCCGGCGTCTTCGGGCTGTCCGTCTACCTCGTACTGCTGATCGCGATCTGCGTGTGGGCGTGGCTCAAGGCCCGAATGGCGGGTGGGGCGTGAGCAGCGACCTCGCCGTGGTGGGCATCGGCCGCATGGGCTACGAGGAGGCGCTCGAGCTGCAGCGCCGCCTGGCGCACGCCCGGATCGAGAAGAGCGTCCCCAACGACATGCTGCTCCTGGTGGAGCATCCGCCGGTGGTGACGCTGGGGCGCTCCACCGAGGAGCGCCACCTGATCACCGCGCCCGACGTGCTCGCGGAGCGCGGCATCGAGGTGCACGAGATCGAGCGCGGTGGCGACGTGACGTTTCACGGTCCCGGCCAGCTCGTGGGGTACCCGATCTACGATTTGACCGAGCACAAGAAGGATCTCCACTGGTTCCTGCGGCAGATCGAGGCGAGCCTCATCGCCGCGCTCGCGACGCTCGGTCTGGAGGCGGAGCGCGACGAGCGCTTCACCGGCGTGTGGACCGAAGGGCGCAAGATCGCCAGCATCGGCATCCACGTGAAGCAGTGGGTCACGTGGCACGGCTTCGCGCTCAACGTGAGTACCGACCTGTCCTACTTCGACCTCATAGTCCCCTGCGGCATCGACGGGGTGATGATGACCACCATCACCCGGGAGCTGGGCAGCCGCACGCCGCGCGATACATGGGCACGAGCGATCGACGCCGTGGTGCTGGGCTTCGCGGAGACGTTCGAGCAGCAGCCGCGAATGGTGAGGGTGGAGGAGCTGCTGGCTACTCCGCCATAAGCTCGAGGAACCTCCCAAACACCCTGATCCCGTTCAGGAACTGATCCACGCCGATCTTCTCGTTGGGCGCGTGCAGCCGGTCGTCCGGTAGCCCCAGCCCTGCCAGCAGCACGGGCGCTCCCCGCTTGGCGAGACCGGCCACGACGGGAATCGAGCCGCCCGAGCGGGTGAACACGATGCCGCGGCCCTCCACCTCCTTGAACGCCTGATCGATCAGCTCGAACGGCCTGGCGTCGATGTCCACCAGCACCGGGTCGGCGCCGTGGATGAAGGAGAACGACACGTCGGCGTACTTGGGAGCGAGCTGCTTCACCGTCTTGATGAGCTGCTGCTCGACCGTCTTCGCCTTCTGATTGGGCACAAGCCTGAGGCTCACCTTGGCGGTGGCCTCAGCCGGGATCACCGTCTTGGCGCCCTCGCCGGTGAAGCCGCCCATGATGCCGTGGATCTCCAGCGTGGGAAGACCCCACAGCCGCTCGAACACCGAGTAACGGGTGAGGCCGGTGAGTGCCTTGGACCCCACCTCGTCACGCATGAACTCCCGCTCCTTGAAGGGGAGCTCCTGCCAGGCGTCGCGCTCCGCCTTGGCGGGACGCTTCACGGCCTCGTACAGACCGGGGATGTTGATCTTCCCCTTCTCTGTCTTGAGCTTGGCCAGCAGGTGTACGAGCGTCTCGTGCGCGTTGGGGGCCACACCGCCGTACAGCCCCGAGTGAAGATCGCCCTTTAGGGTGCGCAGCTTGATCTCGCCGTAGCAGATACCGCGCAGACCCACCTCGATGGCCGGGATACCCGGTGCGTAGTACTGCGTGTCGGCCACCAGGGCCGCGTCCGCCTCGACGAGCTCCGGCCGCTCGTCCAGCAGATCGAACAGTACGCCGCTTCCCACCTCCTCCTGGCCCTCGATGAGGAACCGCATGTTGACCGGAGGCTTACCACCCTGGCTCACGGCCTCCAGCGCCTTGATGATGGCGAACACCTGACCCTTGTCGTCGGTGGCGCCCCGGGCGTAGAGGTTGCCGTCCCGCACGGTGGGCTCGAACGGCGGCGTCACCCACTCGTCCAGCGGGTCGGGCGGCTGCACGTCGTAGTGACCGTACGCCAGCACGACGGGCTTCCCCGGAACTTCCGGGCCCTTGGCCCACACCACCGGGTGAGTGTCGCTGCCGAGCAGCTCTACCTGGCAGTCCAGGTTGCGCAGCTGGTCCGCGACCCACTCAGCGGCATGCCGACAGTCGGACGCGTTGACTGGTAGTGTGGAGATGCTGGGAATCCGGAGCAGATCGTACAGCTCCTGAAGCATTCGGTCGCCATTGGTCGCGACGAAGGATTGCAGATTGGACATGGTCACTCACTTCTCTCGGATAGGATTTGCTGCGGAAGCCCCGCCCGTCGTCACCGGTAAATATACGCGGGAGTCATTGGGGCGGCGCGGCTAGCCGCTCGACCACCTCGAACGGGGGCGTCTCCGGATCGGCCTCGAGCGCCGCGGCAATGCGCGCCACCGCGGCGCGGAGGTCACCACCCTGCGCCTGCAACACCTGGTCGAACAGCTCGAGCCGCGTTCGATAGATCAGCTGCGCCATGACGGAAGCGTTGTTGAGCGTGTTGGCGGCAATGCGGGCCCCGTCGAACACCTCGAGCTCCCCGTCCAACCCTTGCCGCAGCCGCTCGCGGGCCTCCTCGAACACCTCCCCCCGCCGGCGCTCCATCTCTTCCTCGGGGAGCTCGCTGCCATAGACCTGCTCCAGGTCCTCGGCCAGCTCCCCATAGAACCGGGCGAGGCGCCCCTGATCGCTCACGAGCGCCGCCGCGCGCCGGGCGCTCGACGTGTCGCCCCGGCTGGCGAAGAACGCCTCCGCGCCGCGGTATCCCACGAACAGAGAGAAGCTCTCGTTGAACAGGGTCTCGTTCGCCACGTACACCGTGTTGTGCGAGATCTCGTGCAGCACCAGCGAGGCCAGCTGCACGGCGTCCCTGCCGAGTGCGGTGGACAGCAATGGGTCGTTGAACCAGCCGAGGGTGGAGAACGCCGCCGCGGGACGCAGGTAGACGTCGTACCCTCTGCTCCGCAGCCGATCGGCCGCGCCGCGAGCCGCGTCCAGGTCGAAGAACCCCTTGTAGGGAATCGTCCCCACGATGGGATAGCGCCAGGTGTAGGGTACCAGCGCGAAACGAGGGCTCGCCGTGAGAACCAGCAGGAGCGTGTCCTTCTCCACGTCGGAGAAGGTGGTGTAGGTATCGCCGGCATCGAGCCCCAGTGAGTCGTCTCCGAACTGCCGGGCGTCGAGCACGAGCCGGAACTGGCGGCGGCGCAGGTCGGAGGTGCCGGGATCCTCGAGCAGGTCCGCGATGTCGCGCCGGCGCAGCAGGATGCGCGCCTCCTCGTAGGCCGAGCGCAGCACGAAGCGCACGTCGGCGCTGAGCAGCACGGCAGCCGTGAACAGCACCACCATCACGCCGACCGTGATGGCCGCACCCCTCACTAGCCTAGAACGTGAAACGCGCACCGAAGTAGTGTCCCGGCTCGCCGAGCATATCCTCGTGGCGATAGGCGTAGTCCAGCATGAGGCTCCCCACCTGCACCGTGCCGCCGAACGTGAACTCGGAGTTCGACAGCACGTCGGGCCGTCCGCTCCACCCCGCCCGTCCGATCACGCCCAAAGCCCCCTTGAGCACGGCCCCCGCTTCCAGGCCGATCACGGCCCGTGCCGACTCGCCCGCCCGCCACATCATCTCGAAGGTGCTGAGCAGCCGGAACGACTCCAACGGGTCCACGTAGTTCATGGTGAACCCCAGGCGCGTCAGCCGCGGCATCACGAGTGACGAGGTGTCGCGCCAGTTGCCGCCGATGTTCTGCACGGCAAACGCTATGGCCATGATGTCGAAGAAGGCGAGTGCCACACCCGCGTCGCCGCTCACACCGCCGGTCCACACGTCGCCCACCGTGCGGCGGGTGTACTTCCCGGTTGCGCCGAGTGCGAGGATCCCGAAGCGGTACACCAGGGACGCGGTGCCCAACACCTCACGCGAGCTCGTGCCCGCCGGAACGCCTCCGCCGAGGTACTGGTCGGGGTTGCTGCCGAACTCGAACAGGCGTCCGCCCACGCCCAGATCAAACTGCCGAATGCGCCATCCCAGCGCGCCGCTCATGACGAACGCCTCTCCCGGCGCCGAGCGGTAGGCCGCCTCGAGACCGGCGTGGTGCAGGGTGGCGAGGGCTGTGGGACTGGAGAACACACCGGCGGCATCGCCCAGGATCGCGACGCCTGCGCTGCCCAAACCGACGCTCCTCACGGAGGCCGGGAGCTGCACCAGATACACGGTGTCCTGGGTCTGCGCGAGGAGGGGGCCGGTGCAGACGACGGCCCCGCTGGAAGCCAACGCGACGGCGAGTCGAGCGAGGGGGTGGCAGCGCACGCCCTAAGTTACCCCTCCACCCTCACCCGCGAGAGCCTGCCGCTACCGGATCCGGATCACCTCGATGCGTGGCGTCACTGCGCTGCTCACGGGCCCGCCGGCCGGGTTCGTGAAGCTCACCGTGAAGCCGCTCCCGCTGGGCGCCTGCCCGACCATGTAGTAATCCCCTGAGCCGGAGCGTAGCCAGCCGCCGACGCTGAACGAACCGCCGGTGAGATCTGGTGGATTGATCGGGAACGACGCGGGGAACCTGTCCGGGTCCTGCTGGCGCAGGTCGGCGTAGACGTCCCGCAGCGCCCACGTGGTGTACTGCAGCCGCGGCGGTGCAGTGAATCCAAAAGTGGCCAGATCGGACACGTAGTTGGCCAGAAACCACTCCGACAGCATGCGCGAGAACGGCTCGCCCGCAGCCGCGGTCACGTTGTCGGCCCCCGTGAGGGTCGTCTCCACCATGCGGCGGATGACCGCGTCGCCGAACTGATCCACGACCCAGCGCAGGAACAGCCAGGAGGCGCCGCGCTCCTCCAACGTGCCGGTTCCGTCGCCCTCCAGCACGAAGTGAGAGCCGGTCTCCTCGAGGTAAATGTAGGCGTTGTACAGGTTGCCGATCGCGAAGTTGGAGAACAGCTGCTGTTCCCCCAGCGACTCGAAGCGGATGGCGGCCAGCTCCTCCGACAGATGTGACAGCCCCTCCCCCAGCCAGAGGACCTCCGAATCTCCGCCCCGCACCAGCACGTGCTGGTTGTAGCTGATCATGTGCTGCATCTCATGCGAGAAGACGACGGGCACTTGCCGGGTCACGAGCGCTTTGCTCAGCGGACATCCCACGCTGCCGCCGGGGTCGGGCACGATCGAGTAGAAGATCTCGGCCCGATTCGAGCGGATGTCGGTGAAGAAAGCGGGATCCACATCGACCGGGAAGAAGAAGCCCGTGATGATCCCGTCGTGGCAGGTCTCGCTCAGGCCGTTGACCACGGGAGTCATCAGCACGAGCACCAGCCCGTTCTGATCCACGTCCGACTCGGAGCCGAAGTGCTGGGTGGCGACCTCGTACAGATCGTCGTCGATCAGCCTTCCGAGACTCTGGAAGTCCTGGTCCGACAGCGGGGCCGGAGCGTCTCTGTCCTCGAAGATGGCCGCGTGTTGCCCCACGTAGCGGGCCGTGCCAGTCACGGTCTCGGCGACCTCCACCGTACAGGTCACCTCACTACACACCCGGAACAGTTTGTGATCGCCCACCTCGATGCCTGATGCGACGGCGGCCGGAGCGAGCAGCTGCGGCGCAAGCTGCGGCCGCGGCATCCGCGCCATCTCGCGCTCCATCTGGCGCAGGGAATTGTGGAACTTCAGGTGCGCGGGCAGCTCCGCCGCTTCCATTTCGGTCGCGTGTATCGCTGGCGCCGGAGCGCTCGACAGCGCGTACGGGGCCGCCAGGCCCGGCAGCGAGGTCACCGACTGGGGCGCCAGCAGGTAGAGGGCGCCGCTGGCGCCCGCGGCGGGGAACACGGCACAGTTGTTGATCGCCGCTGGATCGAACGACGCGTACTCGCCTTGCTCGAGACGCAATGGACTGCTCGGGTTCTGATACGTGCCCGACGCCTCGTCCAGCGTTGCGGCTGCATACTTGAGCGCGACGGTGACGGTACCGGACATCAGGCACTCGGGAACGACCACGTCGAGGCTCGTCGCGGCAGCGCCCAGCACGCGCGCCAGCGTCCCCCCGATCTCGACCAGCAGCGTATCGGCCAGAGCGGTCCCCTGAATCGTGAGCGTGTCGCCGCCGGTGAAGCTGGTGGGAGACAGGCCGCTCACCTGCGGCGGTGCCACCGCGGTCATCGCGAAGGCGACCGACGCCTGGGGGTTCGCCACCAGCTCGGCCGCGACCGCGTAGCTCCCGGTTGCCTGGCCCAGGGTGACGGCGACCTCCGCCCGGCCGTTCCCGTCCGATACAGTCACCGCTTCCGATAGCGCCGCCCCGGACCCCTGCGTGACGGTCCAGCGCACCTCCGCGCGGGGGACGATGATCCCCTGGGCGTCGGTCACGGACACGGCCAGAGGGAGGGGAAGCCGCGCGCCGGCAAAGGCGGTCTGCCCGCTAGTGCCTGAAACGACGGCTAGAGCGGCCGGTACGGGGAGATCGTTCCCACCACCACAGGCTCCGGCCACCACCACGCTGCCCAGAGTCACAAAGTTGCGGAACCTCAAGAAAGTCCTCCTCACAGACCGTTCGCGGGACCGCATGCGGCCCCAGACGGCCCGGTTTCTCTCATGTTTCGCGGGGTGCATAACCCCCGATTGCAGAGCAACATACGCAGACCCAGCCAGTTTTGACAACGCGAGAGCGCCTGGATAAGCTTCTCGGCTGGAGCTCCCACCATGGCCTTCGTTCACCTCCACACCCACTCGGAATATTCGCTGCTGGATGGCGCGAATCGAATACCCGATCTGGTCGCAAAAGTTTCCGAGTTGGGGATGGACAGTCTCGCAGTCACGGACCACGGCAACCTGCACGCCGCCTGGTCGTTCTACGAGCGCGCCCGAGAGGCGGGAATCCGGCCCATTCTGGGCTTCGAGGCCTACGTGGCGTTCGGCCCGCGCCACGCCCGGGAGCGGCCATCCTGGGCTCCGGGCCAGTACTCCCACCTCGTTCTCCTGGCCCGCAACCGCGCAGGCTACAAGAACCTGATCAGGCTCTCCTCCATCGGCTACCTGGAGGGGTACTACCGCAGGCCTCGGATCGACCGCGAAGCGCTGGAGCAGCACTCGGAGGGAATCGTGGCGCTGGCGGCATGCCTCTCGGGCGAGGTCTCGCTGTGGCTGCGCCAGGGCAACTTCGATGAGGCACGCAAGTCGGCCGAGTGGTTCTCCCGTATCCTCGGGCCCGACGGCTTCTGGCTCGAGGTACAGGATCACGGCATTCCCGACGAGAAGGTGGTGCAGGAGGGGATGTTCCGGCTGGGCGACGAGTTGGGGCTCCCGGTGGTGGCCACCAACGACGCCCACTACCTGGAGCGCGCCGATCACGAGGCACACGACTGCCTCCTGGCAATCGGGACGGGCAAGGATCTGGACGACCCCGCACGGTTCCGCTTCTACGGGCAGGAGAGCTACGTGAAGTCGGAGGCGGAGATGGCGGAGCTGTTCCCCGGCCGGACGGACGTGCTGGAGAACACCGCGCGGGTCGCCGAGCTGTGCGAGTTCGACTTCGAGAAGCGCTACTTCCTCCCCGAGTTCCCGCTGCCCAAGGAGCACGCCTCGGTCAACGACCTGTTGGTGGAGCTGGCCACGGCCGGGGCCCGGCGGCACTACGGCGACAGCTTGCCGGCGGAGGTGGACGAGCGACTGCGCTACGAGCTGGGCGTCATCACCAAGACGGGATACGCCGGCTACTTCCTCATCGTGCACGACTTCATCGCGGCGGCCCGGGAGCGCGGCATTCCGGTGGGGCCGGGTCGCGGCTCCGCGGCTGGATCACTGGTGGCGTACGCGCTGAGGATCACCGACGTCGATCCGCTCAAGTTCGACCTGCTGTTCGAGCGCTTCCTCAACCCCGAGCGGATCTCCATGCCGGATATCGACGTGGACTTCTGTTTCGAGCGGCGCGGCGAGGTGATCGAATACGTGAGGCAGCGCTACGGTCGCAGCAGCGTGGGGCAGATCATCACGTTCGGTACGCTCAAGGCACGGGCGGCGGTGCGCGACATCGCCCGCGTGCTGCGCGTGAGCCCAGCCGACGCCGACCGCATCGCCAAGCTGATTCCGTCGGGGCCCGGATACCACCTCTCCGTGGCGGACGCCATGAAGAAGGTACCGGAGCTGACCCACCTGGTGCGTGAGGACGCGACGATCGAGCGCCTGGCCCGCCTGGCGCAGCGAATCGAGGGTCTCGCCCGCCACGCATCGGTGCACGCCGCTGGCATCGTGATCGCGCCGGGCCCACTGGACGAATACGTACCCGTCTGCACACCGCCGCAGCAGCGCAACGCCGGCAGCAACGCCGACCGCGAGGAAGCGATCATCACGCAGTACGACATGATCGCCCTCGAGAAGATCGGCATGCTCAAGATGGATTTCCTGGGTCTCAAGACCCTCACGGTGATCCACGACGCCCTCGAGATGATCCGGGAGCGGCACGGGGTCGAGGTGGACTTCGACGCGATCGACCTGGACGATCCCGAGACCTACGAGCAGCTGCGCGACGGGCGCACAGCGGGAGTGTTCCAGTTCGAGTCGCCCCTCGCCACCGAGATGCTGCACCAGATGCGTGTGGACCGGTTCGACGACCTGGTAGCCACCAACGCCCTGGTGCGGCCCGGCCCGCTCGACTCCGGCATGCACCAGGTCTACATGCGACGCAAGCGCGGCGAGGAAGAGGTCCGCTATCCCCACAAGGACCTGCAGGACGTGCTGCAGCCGACCTACGGGGTGATCATCTACCAGGAACAGGTGATGCGGATCGCGAACGTGCTGGCGGGTTACAGCCTCGCCGAGGCCGACGTGCTCCGCAAAGCCGTGGGGAAGAAGATCCAGGAGCTGATCGAGCAGGAGCTGGACCGCTTCGTGGAGCGCGCGGTGGATCGCGGCTACACGCGCCACCTCGCCGAGGACATCGCCGGCCAGATCACGACGTTCGGGCGGTACGGGTTCAACAAGTCCCACTCCGTCGCTTACAGCATCATCTCCTACCGGACGGCGTGGCTCAAGGCTCATTACCCTGCCGAGTTCATGGCGGCACTGCTGTCATCGGAGATCGGCGACACCGACAAGGTGGTGGCATACATCAACGAAGCGCGCGAGCTCGGTCTCGAGGTGCTCCCGCCATCGGTGGGTGAGTCAGGCTGGAAGTTCACGGTGATCGGCGACGACCAGATCCGCTTCGGACTGGGCGCCGTGCGCAACGTGGGGCGCGGGGCGATCGAGTCCATTATCGCGGGGAGGGAGGCCGGCCCGTACACTTCACTGACCGACTTCTGCGAGCGCGTCGATCTGAGACTGTGCAACAAGCGGGTGGTCGAGTCCCTGGTGGCGGCGGGTGCGATGGATCAGCTCGAGGGGCACCGGGCGCAGCAGATAGCGGCTCTGGATCAGGCGTTACACGAAGCACAGCTGCGGCAGCAGGACAAGGTGTCGGGCCAGGAGTCGCTGTTCGGCGACCCCTCCCAGTCGCACAGCGCCCCTCCGCCACCGCAGCTGCCCGACGCGGAGCAATGGAGTGAGAGCGACAGACTTGCCAAAGAGAAGGAGGTAGTCGGATTCTTCATCTCGGGGCACCCGCTGCAGCGGTTTCGCGATGAGGCCCAGCTGTTCGGGACGCGCACGACGGCGACCCTGGGGGTGTGGAGCGAGCATCGGGTCACTGCGGCCGTGGTGGTGACCGCCGTGAAGCGCCGCATCAGCAGGAAGACGGGCGCCGAGTACGCGCGGCTCACGCTGGAGGACTTCCACGGGACCGCCGAAGCGATAGTGTTCCCGGACGCGTGGGGCAAGCTGTCGCAGGTGATCGTGCCGGACGCGGCGCTGCTCCTGACAGGCGGCTACAGCACGCGTGACCGAGGGGAGGACCGCGCTCCGTTCATCGTCGAGACGGCGCAGCCCCTGGAGGGACTGCGCACCTCGGGCGCGATAGGAGTGACGGTGGAGTGGACCAAGGGCGACGGACCGGACCGGGATGCGGCCCGGGCACTGAAGGCCCTGTGTGCGGCACACCCCGGACCGGCACCTGTGTTCGTGCGGTGGAGTGACGGCAACGGAGCCACCGCCCAGTTGCGTGCCCGTGGCACACAGGTGGCCCTCGACGAAGATTTCCTGGACGCCCTGCGGGAGCTGGTCGGCAGCGACCGCGTGCGGCTGGTAAAGGCGCAATAGGAGAGAGCGTGGCCAACGCGTTCAACCTCGATTTCGAAAAGCCGATCGTCGAGCTGGAGCGGCAGATCGAGAACCTCCGGGAGATAGCGGAGTCTCGCGACCTCGACGTGCACGGCGAGATCGCCCCGCTGGAGGCGAAGCTGGCCAAGCTGCGGCGCGAGATCTACGGCGGCCTGTCACCGATGCAGCGCGTGCAGGTGGCCCGCCACCCGCGGCGTCCCTACACGCTGGACTACATCGAGCGGGTCTTCACCGACTTCGTCGAGCTCAAGGGCGACCGGCTGTTCCGCGACGACCCGGCCATCGTGGGTGGATGGGCGCGGCTCGCCGGCGACCCCGTCGTCATCATCGGCCACCAGAAGGGACGCGACACCAAGCAGAACCTGCAGCGCAACTTCGGCATGCCCCATCCCGAGGGCTATCGCAAGGCGCTCCGGCTGATGCACATGGCGGAGCGGTTCGACACACCGGTCATAACCCTGATCGACACCCCGGGGGCTTACCCCGGATTGGGCGCCGAGGAGCGCGGCCAGGCCGAGGCGATCGCCCACAACCTCGAGGAGATGGCTGCGCTGGAGATCCCGTTCGTCGCGGTAGTGATCGGCGAGGGGGGCTCGGGCGGCGCGCTCGCTCTGGGGGTGGCCGACCGGCTGCTCATGCTGGAGAACGCCATCTACTCGGTCATCTCACCCGAGGGCTGTGCCGCGATCCTGTGGAACGACGCGACGCAGAAGGAGCGAGCGGCGGAGGCACTCAGGCTCACGGCGCGCGACCTGCAAGACCTGGGGGTGATCGACGAGATCGTGCCCGAGCCGCCCGGCGGCGCCCACGCCGATCCCGCTGCAGCCGCCGCAGCGCTCGCGACCGCCCTCACCACGCACATCACCGACCTGAAACGGCTCGATTCGAAGGAGCGCGTCCGGCAACGCGCCGACAAGTACCGCCGGATGGGGCAGTTCGTCGAGGGCTAGCTTGCCAGAGCTCATAGAGGTCCGGTTCAAGGGGAACCGGAAGGCGTACTTCACCTGCGAGCCGGATGCGCAGCTCAGCATCGGCGACCCGGTCGTGGTGGAAGCCGAGCGGGGACAGGACCTGGGTCACGTCTCGGCAACGGGAGACGTCGCGGAGCGCAAGTGCGGGGTGGGATGCGCCGGATGCTCCCTGGCCGAGATGATCGAGGCGTCCGGCAAGATCGTGCGCTCCGCCTCGACCGACGACGCCCACCTCAGCGACCAGCTGCGTGTGGCCGAGGCAGACGTGCGCCGCAAGGTGATGGAGCGGGTCAAGGCGCACGACCTGTCCATGAAGGTGTCGGACGCCGAGTGGCAGTGGGACCGCAAGAAGCTCACCGTCTATTTCACGGCCGAGAAGCGCGTGGATTTCCGCGCGCTGGTGCGCGACCTGGCCAACCTGTTCCGCACACGCATCGAGCTGCGGCAGATCGGCGCCCGCGACGAATCGAAGCGTCTCGACGGGGTGGGCCGCTGCGGCCGCCAGTACTGCTGCTCCTCGTGGCTGCCCGAGCTCAGGCCGGTGAGCCTGTCGCTGGCGAAGGACCAGCGGCTCTCGCTCAATCCGACGCAGATATCGGGCGGCTGCGGCCGCCTGCTCTGCTGTCTGCGCTACGAGCACGAGTTCTACGTTGCGTCGCGCAAGCGCTTCCCCAAGCAGGGACGGGCGCTGCGCACCGCACGTGGATCCGAGACGGTGGACGCCATCGATATCTTCAGCGAGCGGGTGCTGCTCAAGGCGGAGGACGGCTCCACCCGCGTGCTGACCCTGGTGGAGCTCAAGCAGGAGGTTGCGGGACCGGATCGTGCCGCGCAGGAGCCGGCACCGAAGGAGCCGGGCGGCGAGCCCGACACAGATCCCAAGCTCACCACGCAGGACGCCGTGGAAGCGGTGACCCCGAAGCGGCGGCGGCGGCGCGGGCGCAAGAAGCGGAAACGTGGCGGGGGCCGGCCGGGCGGCGACGACCGTCCGGGCGGAGGAGACGACGGTGACAAGTAAGTACTACATCACCACTGCCATCGACTACTCGAACGGCGAGCCGCACCTGGGTCACGCCTACGAGAAGATTGGCGCCGACTGCGTAGCCCGCTACCGCCGGCTGCGGGGGCACGACGTCTACTTCTCGATCGGCATGGACGAGCACGGGCAGAAGGTGGCGCAGGCGGCGGAGGAGGCGGGACAGGACCCACAGCAGTGGGTGGATGGGATCGCGGCGAAGTTCGAGGCGGCGTGGGACGAGCTGGCCATCAGTCGCGACGACTTCATCCGCACCACCGAGCCGCGGCATGAGCGGGCGGTGAAGGAACTGTTTCGCCGCATCCAGGAGGGGGGACACATCTCCGAGGGGGTGTACGCCGGCTATTACTGTGTGGGCTGCGAGGCGTACAAGTCGGAGAAGGATCTCGAGGACGGGAAGTGCCCGACGCACCCCACCCGGGAGATCAAGTGGGTGGAGGAGCCCAACTACTTCTTCGAGATCGGCCGCTTCCGGCAGAAGCTGCTGGACCTGTACCATGCCAACCCGGAGTTCGTACAGCCCAGGCCGAAGTACAACGAGGTGTACAACGTCGTCGAGGGGTGGACGGACGACCAGAAGCTCTCGGTGAGCCGCTCCCGGGTGCCGTGGGGCATTCCCTGGCCCGAAGACGAGACGCACGTCGTGTACGTCTGGTTCGAGGCGCTGATCAACTACCTCTCGGCGGCGGGCTTCCCCGAAGACGCGTACGGGGCCACGTGGCCCGCCGACGTACACGTGATCGGCCCGGACATCGTGCGGTTCCACGCGGCAATGTGGCCGGCCATGCTGATGGCCGCCGGTGTCGCCGTTCCCGAGAAGGTGTGGTGCCACGGCTGGGTGAACACGGCCGGCGCCCGGTTCTCCAAGTCGGCCGGGGTAGCGGTGACGCTGCGCAACCAGATCGACCGTCACGGACCGGACGCCTTGCGCTACTTCGTGCTGCGCGAGATCCCCTGGCACGCCGACGGCAACTTCACCTGGGAGCGGTTCGATACCCGCTACACGTCCGAGCTGGCCGACGGCTACGGCAATCTGGTAAGCAGGGTGCTATCGATGCTGGGCCGCTATTGCGGGGGAGTCGTGCCCGACGACGCGGGCCCCACCCCGCTCGATTCGGCCGGTGACGAACTGATCGCGGCGTACCGGGAGGCGATGGACGCACACCTGTTGCACGAGGGCGCCGAGCGCGCCTGGCGGCTGGTCGACCGCGCCAACGGTTTCGTGGAGGAACGGGCTCCCTGGAGCCTGGCCAAGCAAGGCAAGACGGCGGAGCTAGAGGAGACTCTGGCGGCGCTGGCGCGAGTTGTGGCCCGCATCACACTGCTGGCGAGCCCCTTCATGCCGGGCAAGGCACAGGTGGTGTGGCAGGCGCTGGGGATGCCGGGTGAGGTGACCTCGGCCTCGTGGGAGACACTCGAGCGACCCCCCACCGCAGGGGCGCAAACCGAGAAGCCGCCCCCCCTCTTTCCCAAGGATCGGAAAGAGGCCGTAACTAACTGAAACGCAACGGCTTAGACCGTTACACGAAAGAGTTGACAGGGCCCGTACCAGCGGTCTATTATGATCCGGCCGACTGTGACATTGGGCACTGTATTTGCTCGGCGCTGCGGAGAAATTCCCGGTGAGAGTTAGTCCTAGCGGGGGGCTGGGTTAATGGCAGATCGGCGTTGGACCATAGTGCTGGTACCGCTCGGAGAGGGCTCGTCCCGCTCCGTGCGCGTATCGCTGCGAGCGTTCAGGATCCTGGTGGGGTTCCTCGCCGTGCTGAGCGTGTCGGGCGTGGCATTTGGCTACGTGACGATCACCAAGGCGATCAACCTGACCCGGCTGGACCGTCTCGAGCGCCGAAACGAGCTGCTCACCCAGGAGCTCGACCGCGCGCAGCATCTCATAACCAGCCTGGGAGACACGATCTCCGCGATCGCCGAGCGGGACGAGTTGGTGCGCCTGCTCGCCGGACTGGATCCCACCGACCCCGCAGTTCAGTTGGCGGGCATCGGTGGCCCCACCGGCCCCTGGACCGAGCGGGAGCAGATCCTCTCCGAGGGTGTGGAGGGCCGGCAGGCACTCGACATGCGTTCCGAGCTGGACAACTTGATCCGCCGCGCCAACCTGCTGGCCAATTCCTACGGCGACGCGGTCGACAGCCTGCAGTCACATCGCGATCAGACGCAGCGCACGCCTTCGATCTGGCCCACCAAGGGATGGCTCACCAGCAACTTCGCATCCTCACGAGTGCACCCCATCTTCCATGAAGCTCGGCCGCACGAGGGCATCGACGTGTCGGCAGCGGAAGGCACGCCGATCTTCGCACCGGCAGCGGGCCGAGTCGTGAACGTGCGTACGATGACCGGCTACGGCCGCACTCTCACGATCGACCACGGTTACGGGGTGCAGACCTTCTACGCCCACGCGTCCAAGGTGCTGGTCCGGGTCGGCCAGTGGGTGAATCGCAACGACAAGATCGCCGAGGTAGGCAGCACGGGCATCGCCACCGGGCCGCACCTACACTACGAAGTCATCGTGAGTGGCCGCCCCGTGGACCCGCGCGATTACATCCTGCCGGCCAAGGTCGTCGATTAACACGGTCTCCTCCTTGTTGACCATACCCCGGCGCCGGGCACTGCTCGCCGCCGGGTTTTTCGTGGCGCTCACGGCGTGCTCCGGCGACGAGTCCACGGTGAGCGTCCGGGCACAGCTGCACGAGGAACCGGTCTCGGGACTCATTGTGCGTGCGTACCCCTTCGACCCCGACCGCATTCTGGACTCCCTCGCCGCGCTGGCCGCCGAGCAGCGGCCGAGCTTTCCCGAGCTCGAGCGAGAGCTGGCGGAATACGAGCCGGCCAGCGACACACGTCTGCGGGAGGCGAGCACGCCGTGGCTGGCGCTGCGCGACACGGTCGCAGCGCTGTCGGATTCCCTCAACCGCATGGATCGCCGCTCTCCGGCCTACGGCCGCATGTACGAGCGGTTCCGCAGCCTCTATGCGCGCCTGGCGCAGCGGGCAGCCGAGCGCGACGCCGCCCTGCGGGAGGTGAACGGCGACCACGTGGACCTGGCCCGCCGGGCCCAAGCCGCCGCCGAGTCGCTGCGGGTGTGGGAGCACGACGCCTACGCCTCCTACACAGAGGTGGCCCAGACGGCGTTGCAGGCCTCGGGATACTCAGTGCTCGAAGCGCCCACCGGCCAGGCGGGAGAGGCCGAGCTCGAGCTGCCCCGGGGTGAGTGGTGGCTGATCGCCCGCTGGACGGATCCACACAACCCGTTCCAGGAGTACTACTGGAACGTGCGCCTGAGGAGCACAGGGTGGCTCCCGCTGCACGTGCCGCTGATGGGCGGGAACTCGCTGCGGCGCTGGCGGCATTAGGGAAGAGACGCTAGGATTCGCGGCCGGCCGAAATCTCCACCAAGCGAGGATCTTTGCGCACCAGCATCGCAGTTGGGCTGACACTGAGCGTGGCCGCCGTGGCTCTGGCAGCCGGCTGGACCATGCGCGGAGCCACCGGAGGCAACGGCCCGGCTGCGGAGGCAGCCGGCGAGGAGCCGGTCTTCAACCAAGAGACCGCCATGCTGGACCGGCGCACCAAGGGTGATCCCGACGCCCCGGTCACGGTGTTCGAGGTGAGCGACTTCCAGTGTCCCTACTGTCGCAAGTTTTGGGATGAGACCCTTCCCGCCATCGAGCGAGAGTACATCGCTACGGGGAAGGTGAAGCTCGTCTTCCTCAACCTCCCGCTCCCGTCGATCCACCCCAACGCTGCCGCGGCGCACGAGTTCGCCATGTGTGCCACAAAGCAGGACCAGTTCTGGCCCGTGCACGACCTGTTGTTCCGATATCAGGCGGATTGGGCACGTCTGGGCGACCCCGCACCGTACTTCCTGTCACTGGCCGACTCGACCGACCTCGACCGTGACTTGCTAATGCGCTGCTTCAACGGCGGCGAGGTGCGCTGGCTGATTCAGCAGGAAGCGCAGATGAACATGCGCGCCGGGCTCAGAAGCACTCCGACGTTCGTGGTGGGCGAGGCGGTGGTGCCTGGTTTCGCACCCATCGAAGCCTGGCGTCCGCTGTTGGATTCGGCCTTCGCCCGCAGTACGAGCGGGGAGCCCTAGCGCGCGAAGAGCGCGATGCCCACGTCGTACAGCGCGTGGGTCCAGGCGGCGATGCCGAAGCCGCGCGCCACGTAGAGCCCACTGAGCAGCAACCCTGCTATGGCACGGAAGGTGAAAGAGGGAGCCGTGAGGGGATCCCCATACGGCCCTATGTAGTGGAACGCACTGAAGATGAGGGCGCTCAGCACCACGGCTGCGGCCACCGTCACCCAGTTGCGCAACTTCATTCGCCTGAACAGCCAGATGAGCCCCGACACCAGCAGGACGCGGAACAGCAGCTCCTCGTAGATGCCGGCCCCGAGGGACACGACCAGCTGCGTGCCGAGGGACAGCGCCTGGGTCGTTTCCTGCGTGACGATGGCCAGCGACGCGCCGCGCAGCAGGGTCGTCGTAAGCACCGCCACGACCTGCCCGAATATGGCGGCGTACACGATGCTCTCGCCCAGCATCCCCAGGAACACCTGCGGGTCGAGCCTGCCCCCACGCGAGCGCTGATCGCGCCACACGATCCACGCACCCACACCCAGCAGCACTATGCCGAACACCGCCACCCCGGCACGTCCCCCCAGGCCGACGAACAGGCTCTTGAGCAGCACGTCTGCCCCGTTGCGCACGCCGGCGAACGCGGACTGCGTCAGCACCGCCGAGAGCCCCTCGTAGAGCATCAGGAGCGGCAGCGCGAACAGCAGGCTGTAGCGCGGCTCGCGCGGTGCGGCGAAGTACTCCCGTGGCGTCATGGTGTAGAACCTATCACATTGGCCCCATGCAACGGAGCGTGTACCGTTGGGCGGCTCGTATCGTGCACCGGCTTCCCCTTCGCAGCGGGAAGCTGGGGCGGAGCCTCGCCGGTCGCACCCGGGCAGCGGACGGCTGGGTGAACTGGGCTGCCCGGCACCGCACCTCCGCACCGCTCGTCTGGATCCACGGGGCCTCCGTGGGGGAGGCGCTCACGGCCCAACCGGTGGTCGCCCGGCTCCGCGACGTGCAGGTGATCCATACGCATACCTCGCCCTCCGTGGAGGGGTGGCCGGCGCCGTTCGCGGCGGAGGCCAGCGACTACGCTCCCCTCGACGAGCCGCAGCCCGTCGCCCGGGTGCTGGACGCCCTGCGCCCATCCCTGCTCGCTTTCAGCCGGGGCGACCTGTGGCCCGAACTGGTGGCGGCTGCCCACGCGCGGAACGTGCCCGTGGCGGTCCTGGGAGCCGCCCTGCGCCCCGGCAGTCGCCGGCGCCACCCTCTCCTTCGACCACTCTACGCCGCCATGCACGGGGCAGTTTCGTGGCTGGGAGCCGTATCGCCGGACGACGCGACACGCTGGACCGAGCTGGGAGTGGAACCGGACGTGGTGGAAGTGACCGGCGATCCGCGCCACGACCAGGTGCTCGAGCGCGTGACCAACGTGCAGCAGCTCGCGGATCTCCTCGCCTGGGCACAAGGCGGCCCCACGCTCGTGGCCGGCAGCGTGGAGCCGGCCGACCTGCCGATCGTACTGGGGGCGGCGCGCAGGGTGCTGTCACAGCATCCCTCCGCCAGGCTGCTGCTGGTACCGCACGACCCTGATGGGCACACGCCCGCCAGCGTGGCCGCCCGCTGCCGCAGGCACGGACTCGACGTCACGTTGTGGCCCGACGGCCACCCAGAGCCGCGGAGCCGCGTCGTCGTGGTGACGGCGCGCGGCCTGCTGTACGACCTCTACGCGCTGGGCTTTGCGGCCTACGTCGGCGGGGGATTCCGGGAGGGCCGCCTCCACGCAGTGATCGAGCCGGCCGCCTACGGGCTCCCGGTGGTGGTGGGGCCCGCCTGGCGGGGCGCCGCCGACGCGGACTCCCTCGTGGCATCGGGTGGCGCGATGGCGTTGCCACCGCCGCGCGCCGCAGCGCGGGCGCTCGCGCTGGAGTGGTCCGGCTGGCTCGTGGACGACGCTGAGCGCCTGCATGCCGGCATGGCAGCGCGGGGGGCATTGCACGCAGGAGCCGCCGCGAAGTCGGCCTGCGGGCTACTGCGTTTGCTGGGAATGGCCGGGGGCGAGGAGCGGGCCCCTGAGAGCGAGCCAAGTCGGGCGCCGTGGGGCGCGCCGCACCCCGCCCCGGCGACCGGGCCCCCTATGGTTCGACGATGACCCCCTCGAAAGTCACGGAGCGGGGGACGAATATCCCCAGCGTGAGCACCGTGATGAGGACGTCCTTGAACTTGCTGCGCACCTTGATGCGCAGGTCGGCGACCTGCTGGTCGCCATGCGCCTGGGACGCGATCACGCCCTCGAGGGAGGCGCGTGACATCGGCAGGATGCCCCACAAGGCGAACACCGAGGTCTTGGTCACCGAGAACGGCTCGCCGTCGGCAGGCACCGCTCCCGGCGTGGCCATCACGGTCTCCACCCCGGTCACCGAGGCGTCGAAGGTCTGGGCGCACCCACCGCTCAGGAGAGCCACCAGGGCGATCGTGGGCGACAGCAGTCTGAGAGTATGCCGTTTCACGGGCTAGTAGTTTACACAGGGAAACCCAAACAGGAAGGCCTACCGCCCCATCAACCCACCGGGAATCCCCAGGCTGGGCACCCGGAATTTCCAGAGCAAACCACCGCCGAGCAGGAAGTGCGACGCGCTCTCGGACGCGCCGGAATACGGCTTGATCGTCATCCAGTCGAGCGCGCTCCATATGCCTAGCCCGCTGGGCAGCCCGAGCGTGATGCCGCCCGAAAGCCCAAACCCGAATTGGGTGCCGAAGTCGTCCTGGGTGAGGCCGCCGCCCAACGCCGGGGAGCCCGCTCCCACGGTCGTGCTGCGCACGTGTGCCCGCACGCCCAGCCACGGCTCCACACTCACCGACGGCGCGGGCGCGTTGAGCGCCACGCCAATGCCTATTGGGAAGTCGAGGTACTTGGTCTCGACGTCGCTGAAGTTCACGTAGCCCGCTCCGCCCTGCAGGCTGACCGCGATGAAGCTCGTGGGCGAGCGGAACAGCATGAGCGCCACGTTGCCGCCGAACGAGACGGAGCCTCGAAAGCTGATCGAATCGGGCGCGGAGGGTTCCACGTAGGCCGCCCCCCCAGCCACATGCACCAGCGGCGTGCCCACGTACACCCGCCCGCCGGCGGCCCACGGTGTCTCGCCCGGAACGAGCTCGGCGTCCTCGCTCAGGCCGACTCCAACGTCACCGAACAGCGCCACACCGGTGCCGAAGTTGGGCGAGAAGAACACTGGCATGTTGTAGATCTGTGCCGACGCTGCGCCCGCGCCCGGTCCGGCCGCCAGCAGGCACAGTGAGATACCAAACAGAATCCGCTTCATGAGACGCTCCAGGCTGGCTCACCCGCGTCTCAAGATAACGCGTGATACGGGCAACCCGGAACGCAAAGCGGGGCGCCCGAGGGCGCCCCGCCAGATGCTCCAGTTCTGCAGTGCGATCAGCCGCCGATGATCCCGCCGGGGATCCCGAGGCTGGGCACCGAGAACTTCCAGGACAGCCCCGCGCCCAGCGTCATGGGCGACGTGCTCTCGGTGGAGTCTCCGAACTTGACCGAGTACCAGTCGAGCGCCGCCCAGGCACCGATGCCGAGCAGCAGGTTGGCGTTGAGGCCACCCGAGACGCCGAATCCGACGTCGGTCTCCGACTCGAAGCCCGTGACAGACGTGCTGAAGATGTGCACCCGCGGCGCGATCCACGGCTCCACGAACGCACCGACCACCGGTACGTTGGCCGCGATGCCCACGCCGATCGGGAAGTTCCAGATCTTCAACTCACCGGTCGAGGAGTCCCCGAACTTCACGTAGCCGGCTCCGGCCTGCACGTTCACCACCAGCACGCTGGCCGGCGTGCGGAACAGTGTAAGGCCGAGGTTGCCGCCGAAGCTCAGCTCCTTGTCGACGTCAAGCCCCTCGGGCGCTCCTATGTCCACGTACGTGGCGCCACCCATGATCTGGAACTTGGACAGCCCCAGAATGACGTGGCCGCCGAACGCAGTGGGTGAGTCCCACGTCGCGTCGAACAACTTGGCGTCGTCGTTCAGCCCTGTGCCGAAGGTGCCGAACACACCTACACCGGTGCCGAACGCCGGCGAGAAGTAGACCGGCGCGCCGAACATCTGCGCCGATGCCGTGTTGGCGGCGAGGCTCGCCACCAACCCGACGAGTGCGATACTACCGAGAATGCGCTTCATAAAACCCTCCAGAACGGATTCGTTTCCAGTTCAACCCCGCGAGTACCCGTTGGGTCCCGCACAGTTACATTCTAGTTCACCCATACCGCGCTGATCGAGAAGCCCTCCAGCGGAGCGTCGCCAAATGCAACGCTAAGCCGTGCATCGAACCGGCTACTCAACTTGAAGTCGGCGCCCAGGCCGAGTCCGAAAGCGAAGTGGTCCGAGCCCGCCGTCACGATCAGCCCCACGGGCTCCACGTACGGCACGATGCTCACCTGCGAATCTTCCACGTTGAGCCGCCGCCCAAGCGAGAACCCGATGGGGATGAGCGCGGTGCTGGTGCCGTCGAACCACGCCCCGATACCAGTGATGACCGCGCCGTCGAGGGGGAAGTCGTCGGTGTGGGTTACCACCCGATAGCGCCCCGACAGCCCCATGATGATCTGGGTGTCGATGCCCTCGCCGGGATCGTAGAAGCCGCCCCGCGCTTCGAGGTCGAACTGCTTGTACCCGAAGCCGAACAGCCCCTCGAGCGCAAACCCATCGTAGTCGGGGAAGCTCACCGTGGCCCCCACTTCGTGCTTGTCAAACGAGCGGTAGGGAGCGTAGTAGGCAGGCATTCCGGTCGCCTGTGCAGCCGCCTCTCCGGCGAAGCCGCACAGCGCCAGACCCAGGATCCAAGAAGTCTTACGTATCGACATCGCTCTCTCCCGTTTCCACGTATTCCGCAACGACCCGTACCGTATCGTCCACAACCTGGAGGAAGCCCCCGCGCACGCGGAAGGTCTTCGTCCCGTCATCGGTCCGCACGGTCAGCGGTCCGTCGCCCAGCAGCGTCACGAAGGGTGCGTGCTTTGGCATGATGCCCACCTTCCCGTCGAACGCCGGTGCCACGACCGCATTTGCGGACCCATGGAATACTGACTTCTCGGGAGAGAGAACCGTGATATGCATCACTCTTGCTCGAGCTTCTTCGCTTTCTCGACGACCTCGTCGATACCACCCACCATGTAGAACGCCTGCTCCGGCAGCTCGTCGAACTCACCGGCTACCGTGCGCTCGAACGCCTCGATCGTGTCCTCCAGCTTCACGTAGCACCCCGGGGTGCCGGTGAAGGCCTCGGCCACATGGAACGGCTGGGACAGCAAACGCTGTACGCGCCGCGCCCGACCCACGACCAGCTTGTCGTCCTCGGACAGCTCGTCCATGCCGAGAATCGCGATGATGTCCTGTAGCTCCTTGTAGCGCTGCAGAATCCGTTGCGTCTCGAGCGCTGCGGCATAGTGCCGCTCGCCCACGTACTGCGCGTCGAGGATCCGGCTCGAGGAGTCGAGCGGGTCCATGGCCGGGTAGATGCCGATCTCGGTCAGGGCCCGCGACAGCACCACCGTGGCGTCGAGGTGGCTGAACGCGGTGGCCGGCGCCGGGTCGGTCAGGTCGTCGGCCGGCACGTAGATCGCCTGCACCGACGTAATGGAGCCCCGCTTGGTCGACGTGATCCGCTCCTGCAGGTCGCCCATCTCGGTGCCCAGGGTGGGCTGGTAGCCCACCGCGCTCGGCATGCGGCCCAGCAGCGCCGACACCTCCGAGCCCGCCTGGGTGAAGCGGAAGATGTTGTCGATGAACACGAGCACGTCCTGTCCTTCGACGTCGCGGAAGTACTCGGCACAGGTGATGCCCGCGAGCCCCACGCGCAGCCGGGCGCCCGGCGGCTCGTTCATCTGCCCGTAGATCAGGGCCACCGAGTCGAGCACGCCACTCTCCTGCATCTCCAGGTAGAGGTCGTTGCCCTCGCGGGTGCGCTCGCCCACGCCGCAGAACACCGAGCGGCCGCCGTGCCCCTTCTGCACGTTGTTGATCAGCTCCATGATGATGACGGTCTTGCCGACGCCGGCGCCGCCGAAGAGCCCGATCTTGCCGCCCTTCACG
>JBDHJR010000045.1:0-8445 GCA_039586815.1 Gemmatimonadota bacterium
AGATCGCGCCCGACGCGGCGCACGCGCAGCACATGACCACGCACATCTTCGTCGCGATGGGGATGTGGGACGACGTCGTGTCGCAGAACATCCTCGCGGCGGATCTCACCGGGTGGTGGCCCAACCATTACACGTCGTGGATGGGTTACGGGCTGCAGCAGCAGGGACGGTTCGACAAGGCGCGTTCGCACCTGGAGCGGGCGTGGAGCAACATCGGCGATGATCCCAGTGTGGGGCGCCGCGCGTACCTGGCGAGCATGCGGGCGCACTATTTGGTGGACACGCGGCGCTGGAGCGACCCGGCTCTCGAGTGGGAGATCGACCTGTCCGGCGCCGGAACAGTGGTTCGCGCGATGGACTCCTTCGCCTTGGGATACGCGGCGCTGCAGCGTGGTGACGCCGACGCGGCCGAGCGCCACGTGTCGGCGCTCGGGGGCATGACTGCGCAATCGGAGGACGGCTGGTACGGCGGCAACGAGACCGTGCCGGTGATTCTGCGCAACCAGCTACAGGCGATGCTCTACACGCAGAACGGCGCAACGGAGAAGGCGCTGGGTCTGATGCGCGAGACGACCGAGCTGGAAGATGCTCTCCCCATGGAGTACGGCCCTCCGGACGTGGTGAAGCCGTCGCACGAGCTGATGGGTGAGATGCTGCTCGAGCTGGGTCGCTACGAGCAGGAGTTCCAGCGGGCGCTCGCGCTGGCGCCCAATCGAGCGCTCTCCCTTGCCGGCTTGCAGCAGGCCGCCACCGCAGCGGGCGACGAGAAGACCGCGATGCGCGCCGAGGGCATGCTGGCCGAGGTGTGGCACGCAGCCGATCCCGACCTCCTGAGCGGAACGCGGTGATGCATGTCTGAGATTACGGGGCGTCTCACGACCGCGATCGCCGACCGCTACCGCATCGAGCGTGAGCTGGGTGCAGGCGGCATGGCCACGGTGTACCTGGCACATGACGTGAAGCATGAGCGCAAGGTGGCGCTCAAGGTGCTTCGGCCCGAGCTGGCCGCGGTGATCGGTGCCGAGCGCTTTCTGGCCGAGATCAAGGTCACGGCCAACCTGCAGCATCCCCACATTCTGCCGCTGCACGACTCGGGCGAGGCGGACACGTTTTTGTACTACGTGATGCCGTTCGTCGAGGGCGAGACGCTGCGGGACAAGATCGACCGCGAGAAGCAGCTCGGGGTGGACGAGGCGATTGAGATCACGCGCAGCGTTGCAGCCGCCCTCGACTATGCCCATCGGCAAAGCGTGATCCACCGCGACATCAAACCCGAGAACATCCTGCTGCACGACGGGCAGGCGCTGGTGGCCGACTTCGGCATCGCGCTGGCACTGTCGCACGCCGGCGGCGCACGCCTCACCGAAACAGGGCTGAGCATCGGGACGCCGCACTACATGAGCCCCGAGCAGGCCATGGGCGACCGCGAGCTGGATGCGCGCAGTGACGTGTACTCGCTGGGCGCGATGCTGTACGAGATGCTGGCGGGCGATCCGCCGTACACGGGCAGCACGGCACAGGCGATCGTGGCGAAGGTGATCACGGAGAAGGCCCCGTCGGTGACGGTGCACCGCGACACGGTGCCGTCGCACGTGGCGGCCGCGATCAACAAGGCCCTCGCCAAGCTCCCCGCAGACCGATTCCACAGCGCGGCGGACTTTGCGGAGGCGCTCACCAACGTAGGGTTCGCGGCGACCGTGCAGGAGACGCAGGCGAGCCCGGCGCGCGTTGCGACGGCTAAGCGCGACTGGCGGCTCATCGGCCTCGCGGGAGCAATGGTGATTGCGGTGGGCGCCGCGGCGATGGGATGGTTGCGGTCCACGCCTCCTCCAGAGTCGATCCGCTACCGCGTCGACATCACGGGCCACCCCATACCGGTGGGTCTACTTGGGCGCGACCTGGCTCTGTCCCCCGACGGCCGCACGATCGTCTACTCCGACACCGTGGGTGGCGAGCGGCAGCTCTGGATCAAGCTCGCCGACCGCGCCGAGGCAATGCCACTCACGGGAACAGCGGCAGGCAGGGCACCGGCGTTCTCGCCGGACGGTCAGTGGATCGCGTTCCAGTCGGAAGGGCGCCTGAAGAAGGTCCCGCGGCTCGGCGGGTCGGCAGTCACGATTGCCGATTCCGGTGCAGGCAGTGGCCTGGAAGCCGTTGCCTGGATGGACAACGGGACTATCGCGTTCACCAACTCGGCGCTCGGAGTCGGCGTGGTTGGGGAGGATGGCGGCCCGGTTGAAAACCGGACATGGGTGGATTCACTGAGCATGGCCGTGGTGAGCGTGGCGGGCATGCCGGGCGGCCGGGGCCTTCTGATGACCATGTGCAGCTTCGGGTGTCCGGAATCGCGACTCGTGGGGCTCGATCTTCGGAGCGGGGCGGTGTACCACGTTGCCGATGAGGCGCTCAAGGCCTGGTCGGTAGGAGATGATCAGGTCGTCTTCGTGCGACGCGACGGCGGCGTGTTCGCCGCCCCGTTCGATCTCGGCGCGCACGAGTTCGAGTCACCCCCTGTACCGGTGCTCGACGGAGTCCGCACTGCTCTGTCCGATGCGGATCTGGCGCTCTCGGTCAACGGGACGTTGCTGTTCGTTCCCGGTGAGGCTCAGGCCGGTGGGGCGCCGGTGGAAGTGGTCTGGGTAACGCGGGACGGGCAGGCGACGCCGGTCGACAGTGGGTGGGGCTACGTCCCGGCATCGAACGGAGGACTGGATCTGTCTCCCGATGGCACTCGGCTGGCCATCGCGGTGAGAGTCTCCGGGACCGACGACATCTGGATCAAGGAACTCGACCGTGGGCCGTTGACGCGACTCACGTTTGAAGGCTCCAACGTGCGGCCCACATGGAGCGCCGATGGGCGTTCGGTCATGTACATATCGGGCGTAGGAGGCGGCAGTCCCGACCTGCGCCGCCGCCGCGCCGACGGCACCTCATCGGCCGAGACCCTTGTCTCGACGACGCGCGCGGTCTGGGAGGTGCGCCCCACGCAGGATACCACGCAGTTGTTGGTGCGGCTGGGCATACCGCCGACGCGCGATATCTACATGTACGACCGCGGGACGCCGGGCGACAGCGGACTCGCCCGCTTGATCGCCGACGATGGCTTCGAGGAAACGGCCCCCGCGTTTTCACCCGACGGCCGCTGGCTGGCATATACCACGAACGAGTCGGGGCGGTACGAGGTGTACGTGCGGCCGTTTCCCGATGTGAACGCAGGGCGGTGGCAGGTGTCGCGCGATGGCGGCCAGGAGCCACAATGGGCGCACAGCGGGCGGGAGCTCTTTTACCGCAACGGCCGCGGGGAGTTCATCGCTGCGTCGGTGCGGATGGGTGAGAGCTTCAGCGTAGGTGAGCAGCGAGTTTTGTTTTCGGCGAGTGGCTACCTCGGAGTCACTGCGCACGCCGCGTACGGCGTCAGCCCGGACGACCAGCGCTTCGTCTTCACGCGCATAGTCGGGTCCGGGCGAGCCGACGATGCCGTGACGACCGCGGTGCTGGTGCAGCACTGGCTGAACGACTTGCAGACAGGGAGGTCCTCGAGCCGATGAGCGAGGTTACCGCACGATTGAGCACTGCCATCGCCGATCGCTACCGCATCGAGCGCGAATTGGGTGCGGGCGGCATGGCCACGGTGTACCTGGCGCAGGACGTGAAACACGAGCGCAAGGTGGCGCTCAAGGTGCTGCGTCCCGAGCTGGCCGCTGTGATCGGCGCCGAGCGTTTCCTGGCCGAGATCAAGGTCACCGCGAACTTGCAGCACCCGCACATCCTGCCGCTGCACGACTCGGGCGAGGCGGACTCGTTCCTGTACTACGTGATGCCGTACGTGGAAGGTGAGACGCTCAGGGACAAGATCGAGCGTAAGAAGCAGCTGGGGGTGGACGAGGCGGTAGAGATCGCGCGCAGCGTGGCCGCGGCATTGGACTATGCACACCGGCATGACGTAGTGCACCGCGATATCAAGCCCGAGAATATCCTGATTCACGACGGGCAGCCGATGGTCGCCGACTTCGGGATCGCGCTGGCTGTGAGCCAGGCGGGTGGCACGCGTCTCACCGAGACGGGACTCAGTGTGGGAACCCCACACTACATGAGCCCCGAGCAGGCGATGGGCGATCGGGAGCTGGACGCGCGCAGCGACGTGTACAGTCTCGGCGCCATGCTGTATGAGATGCTGGTGGGTGAGCCTCCGTACACGGGGCCCACGGCCCAGGCGATCGTGGCCAAGGTGATCACGGAGAAGGCCCCGCCGGTGACGGCGGCGCGTCCCACGACGCCGCCGCACGTGGCGGCGAGTATAGACAAGTCGCTGCAGAAACTCCCGGCGGATCGGTTCACGAGCGCATCGGAGTTTGCGAGCGCTCTCGCCAACCCGTCGTTCAGCGTGGCGGCGACTGCAGCTACGCCGGCCGTAGCGACGGGGCAGGCATCCAAACCGTGGAACCACCTGACGCTGGGCCTCGCTGCCGCCGCCGCTGCACTGCTCGCGGTCGCGGCGTGGGGCTGGATGCGGACCGTACCCCAGGCACCGGCACCGGTCGCCAGAATGAACATCGTGTTTCCGGAGGACCAACGCCGGAGCTCGTACATATGGGGACCGACCGCCACCCTGTCACCCGACGGCTCGCGCATCGTGTACTCCGGGCCGGCCGCCCAGGCAGGCTCGGGGCAGCTATGGAGCCGCTCCCTCGACCGCTTGATCGCGGAGCCGATCCCGGGAACGATTGATGCGTACAACTGGGGCTTCTCGCCGGACGGTACGAAGCTGGCCTTCATGACCGGGGGTGGCCTGGCGACCCTGAACGTGGTATCGCTGACGGGCGAGCCGCCCATAGCCCTCCATGACTCCGTGCAGTGGTTCGGTGGAGACTGGGGCGGGGACGGCATGATCTACTTCACAAACGCCGGGTGGAGCCTGAGCCGCATCCCGGTGACCGGTGGCCCCGTCGAGGCCGTTTCCACCCGCGATAGCACGCAGCGAGAGGCCATACATCACTGGCCCGACGTGTTGCCGAACGGCAAGGGCGTCATCTTTACCGTGGGCCACACCTCACCGGCGGCGACGGGCGAGTACGATATCGCCGTGCTGGATTTGGAGTCCGGCACACATCGCACGCTGCTGCGGGGGCTGTACGCTCGCTACACCGTGTCCGGACACATCGTGTTCGTGCGCGCCGACGGCGTCCTACTGGCCGCTCCGTTCGATCAGGACCGGCTCGAGTTGACCGGTCCCGCCGTGCCGCTCCTCGAGGACATCTCCGTAAAGCAGTGGGGCGCCGTGGACATGGCGATTTCGGAGTCCGGGACCCTGCTCTACGTCAGCGGAGCAAACGTCGCGCCCGATCAGATCGTGCGCGTGTCCCGCAGCGGAGGAGAGGAGATCGTCGATCCGGAGTGGACCGGCGTCTTCGGATCGCTGGAGCTGTCGCCGGACGGTACCCGGCTCGCGGTCTCGATCACGGGCAGCGACGGGCAGCACATGTGGGTGAAGGAGCTGCCGCGCGGTCCGCTCGCCAAGCTCACATTCGAGGGCACCGTGAACTACCGCCCGGCATGGACGCCGGACGGGCTGTTCGTCTCCTACATCTCGGATCGTGACGGCCTGTGGGATCTCCACATGCGGCGTGCCGATGGGAGCGCGCGGGACGAGCATGTGCTCCGGCGGGACCTCGGCGTCGAGCAGGCGACCTGGTCCCGCGACGGTGAGTGGATTGTGTTTCGCGAGGGCGGCGACGCTGGGCAGCGCGACATCATGGCGATCCGTCCCGGCCGTGACAGTGTGCCCTCGGGGCTCGTGACGACACAGTTCGAGGAGTACAACCCCGCGCTCTCGCCGGACGGCCGCTGGCTGGCATATGTCGGCGAGGAAACAGGGAATCCGGAGGTGTATGTCCGGCCGTTCCCCAACGCCGGCGATGCGAAGTGGCAGATCTCGTCCAACGGTGGGGCCTTCCCCCAGTGGGCCCACAGCGGCCGCGAGCTGTTCTACGTGAACGGGAGCAACGAGCTGGTCTCGGTCGCGGTGTCCGGCGGCACGACCTTCGTCGTGGAGGGCTCGGAGATCCTTTTCTCGACCCAGGATTACAAGGCCAACGCCCAGTACCACCCGTACTACACCGTGTCACCGGACGACCAGTCCTTCTATACGATCAGGTCGGGCGCGGGCGTGGGCGGGGACATGGTGCTCGTCTTCAACTGGTTCGAGGAGTTGAGAGCGAAGGTGAGGAACTAGATGCCCGAGATCACCCAGCAGCTAAAGACCGCGCTTGGGGACCGTTACGTGATCGAGCGCGAGCTCGGGGCCGGCGGCATGGCCACGGTGTACCTGGCGAACGATGTTAAGCACGAACGCAAGGTGGCGCTCAAGGTCTTGCGGCCCGAGCTAGCTGCGGTGATCGGCGCCGAGCGCTTCCTGGCCGAGATCAAGGTCACGGCCAACCTGCAGCATCCTCACATCCTACCGCTGCACGACTCGGGCGAGGCCGACACGCTCCTCTACTACGTGATGCCCTTCGTCGAGGGCGAGACGCTGCGTGACAAGCTGGAGCGCGAGAAGCAGCTCGGTGTGGAGGAAGCGGTAGAGATCACGCGCAGCGTGGCTGCCGCACTGGATTACGCCCACCGCCAGGACGTGATCCACCGCGACATCAAGCCCGAGAACATCCTGCTGCATGACGGGCAGGCGCTGGTGGCGGATTTTGGCATCGCGCTCGCCCTCTCACATGCAGGCGGCGCACGTCTCACCGAAACCGGACTGAGCATCGGCACACCGCACTACATGAGTCCCGAGCAGGCGATGGGTGACCGCGAGCTGGACGCGCGCAGCGACGTCTACTCGCTGGGCGCGATGCTGTACGAGATGCTGGCGGGTGACCCGCCGTACACGGGCAGCACGGCACAGGCGATCGTGGCCAAGGTGATCACGGAAAAGGCGCCGTCGGTGATGGTGCACCGTGACACCGTGCCGCCGCACGTAGCGGCGTCCATCGAGAGGGCGCTCGCCAAGCTGCCGGCCGACCGGTTCCACTCGGCGAGCGACTTCGCGGAGGCGCTGGGCAACGTTGGGTTTGCGGCGACCGCTGCTTCGAAGCTGGCGCCAGCCGAGGCGACTGCCAGGCAGTCACGACTACCGCTGTGGCACCGCGTGCTCTGGCCGACCCTCGCTGCTCTCTTGGCTGCGGCCGCCCTCATCGGGTGGATGCGTCGGCCGGAGCCGCCGTCCACCCTCCGTCTTACTGTCTCGCTCCCTGGGTGGACGGGGACGCCGGCCGGACCCTCGTTCGTTCTCTCACCAGATGGGAGTGCGCTGGTTTATCGAATGGCGCAGGCCGACGGTTCGGTGAGGTGGGCGGTGCGTCGTTTCGCCGTGCTGGACGAAGTCCCGCTCCCCGGCATGGAGGATGGGCTGGGACCGATCTTCTCGCCGGACGGAACGCAGCTGGCCTTTGCGAACAACAACCAACTGCGTCGGGTCTCGCTCGTGGGGGGGCCGTCCCTGACGATCACGGACTCCGTCGTGAACACTGGGGGCTGGGGCGAGGATGGCTGGGTGTATTTCACTCACGCCAACCTGGGAATCGCCCGCGTCCGTGCGGACGGAGGACCAGTCGAGCAGGTCACCACCATCGACTCTGCCAGCGGCGAGGGGGGGCACCTTTGGGCCGAAGTCTTGCCGAGTGGGCGCGGTGTGCTGTTCTCGGTGGTCCGGGTGACCCGGCAACTCGGTGAGGAGTCGGACATTGCCGCGGTGGATCTCGAGACGCGCGAGGTGAAGTTGTTGGTTCAGGGTAGCTATGCGAGGTATGCCGCCTCGGGGCACATCGTGTACGTCCGGTCGGATGGTGCCTTACTCGCCGTTCCATTTGATGATCGCCGACTGGAGGTCACTGGGCCGCCGGTCGCCATCGCCGAAGGGGTGCCGGTCAAGACGTTCGGTGACGCCGAATTCACGCTGTCACGCAATGGGACCCTCGTGTACGCGCAGGGTGTTGGCGAGTTGGGCCTTGCGGTAGTGGACCGCGAAGGTCGGGAGATCCTCTACCCGTCCACGGCACCGCGCATGCAGTACCCCCGGATCTCGCCCGACGGCCGGCGCGTCGCGGTAGAGGTGCCAGTCGCCGGCGGCGACATCTGGATCTACGAGCTGAGCGACTCCACGATATCGCGGCTCAGCTTCGAAGGGGGAGCCGTCTACCCCGAGTGGATGCCGGACGGGCGATCCGTCTCCTACTCCCGACCGGCTGCGGGCACGACGGACCGCGATCTCTTCTACCGTGCGGCAGATGGCAGCGGTGCGGAGGAGGTCCTCGCGGCGCTGCCCCTCTCGCAGATCGAGGGTGTGTGGCACCCTGACGGACGCTCGGTGATCATCCGGCAAGGTGACCGCGCCCGCGCGCAGAATTCCAGCTTTATCGTCCTGCAACCGGGAACCGACGCGGAGCCAAC
>JBDHJR010000046.1:0-10549 GCA_039586815.1 Gemmatimonadota bacterium
AAGAAGAACGCGCTGAACCTGCGCGTTGCGGCTGCGCGCGTCCGCACCGGCTGGCGGCATGGTGCAAGCTATAACTGCCTAGATTGAGGGGCAAACGGTAATCGGCAATCGGGAAGCGGAAAACGGTATGGCGTTCTTGGATGAACTGAGATTGCTCGCGATTGCGGGGCCGCCGGTGCTCGAGCCGGCGCGACTCGTGGACGCTTGTCGCGTGGCGGTGGAGGGCGGTGTAACGGCAGTGCAGTTGCGGGTGAAGGATGCGCCGGCCGCCAGTCTACTGCATCTCGCCGAGTCGCTGCGGGCCGCGCTGCCTGTTCCGGTGTGGGTGAACGACCGCGCGGACGTAGCGCTCGCCGCCGGTGCGAGCGGTGTGCACCTGGGTGCAGACGACTTGCCGCCCGCCGCGGTCAGAGCCCTGGCGGGCGACGCGCTGCGGGTGGGAGTGTCGGTGGGGACTGCTGAGGAGGCGGAGGCGGCGCTGCGCGCGCCGGCGCACTACTGGAGCATCGGTTCGATCTACGGCACGACCACCAAGCCTGACGCGGGCGCACCGATCGGCATAGAGGGGTTCCGCCGCCTGGCGAGCCTCGCTCCCGAGGCCATGCCGGTGGTGGCTATCGGCGGAATCACGGCCGAGAACGCCGGCGACGTCATCGCGGCCGGAGCCGTGGGTGTGGCGGTGAGTGGTGGGGTGTTCGGTGCTGGTGACGTGCGGCGGGCGGCGCGCCGCGTACGCGACGCGATAGACGCCGCGCTTTCCTGATCAGGTACCGTTGCCGCGGCGCACTTCGGTGATGGCGCGCCGGTGCTCCGCATAGGTGCGTGAGAATACGTGCTGGCCGTCGGTGCGAGCCACGAAGAAGAGGAAATCCGTTTGGGCGGGGTAGAGCGCCGCCTCGATACTCTCGGCGGATGGTGCGCCGATCGGCCCGGGCGGCAGACCGTCGATGAGATAGGTGTTGTAGGGTGAGCGCACCCGGTAGTCGCGCTCGAACAGCCGCCGTCTCTCGCCCAGTGCATACGCAACGGTGGGGTCTGCCTGGAGCCGCATCCCCTGGTTCAGCCGGTTGTGGTACACCGACGAGACGTAGGGCCTGTCGGGGGCGTAGCGCACCTCACCTTCGATGATCGACGCAAGGGTCACGATGTCGTGGCGCGTCAAGCCCAGTGTGTCGAGTCGCGCGTTCCACTCCTCACGCCACACCGTTTCGAACTCCGACACCATCTGCCGCACCACCGCCCCCGCTCCCGCGTCGGTGCGGACCAGGTAGGTGCTGGGGTAGAGATAGCCCTCGAGCGTGGCGGCCGGCACCGCGAGCCGCTGCCGCAGCGCCGAGTCGCGGGCGGCTGCCATCAGGCGATCTGCCGCGATGCCGAGTTGCTGCTCCACGGCGGCCGCCAGCTCGGTGAGGAACAAGCCCTCCGGAATCACGAGCCGACGAAGGGCCGGACGTCCGGTGGAGAGCAACTCGAGCAGCTCCCTGTAGGATGCGCCGGGGGGAACGTCGTAGGTACCTGCCTGTATTGCGCGGCGCCTGCCCGACATCCGGGCGTAGAAGGAGAACAGTTCGGCCGAGCCGATCAGCCCGCGCGCCTCCAGGGTGTCGGCGACGGCAGCGAGAGTGGAGCCGCGTGGGATCGTCAGCTCCTGGGGTGAAGCGTCGCTCTGCGTCCCGCCGCAGCCGACCGTTAGCGCCGCCGCCAGCGTGAGCGTGCCGGTCGTGAGCTTGGTTCTCATCGGCGTCTGCTGTCCATGTAGTTCTGCAACAGCACAGTCGCAGCGAGCCGATCCACTTCGCCCTCGCGCCCCCGGGTGTTGCCGCCCATCTCGCGCACCGCGCCCAGCGCGCGCGCGGTGGTCATGCGCTCGTCCCAGTACTCCACGGGCAGGCCGGTCTTCTCGGCGATCAGTCCGCCCGCCGCCCTGGCGTGCAGCGCGCGCTCGTCCTCCGCCCCGCTGGGAGCTATGGGGAGCCCCATCAGCACTCCCACGGGTTGGTGCTCATCGAGGTGGGTGCGCAGCTGTCGCATGGGAAATCGCTTGCCGGACCGGCGGGTGATCGTTGCCAGCGGATGTGCCAAGGATTGCGAGGGATCTGAGAGCGCCAGCCCGATGCGCTTCTCACCGATGTCCACGGCCAGCAGCCGGCCGGCGTCCGGTAGTGCACTCGTGCCCATGTCCCTGCAATTTACTGCCTCGACGCCCGCCGCCCTATCACCCCTGCTGCATCGTGTCGAAGAACTCGTCGTTGTTCTTGGTGCGCTTCATGCGCTCGAGCAGGAACTCGATGGCCTCCACCGTCGGCATGTCGGCCAGGAAATTCCGCAGCAGGTAGATCTTGTTGAGCTCGTTGGCATCGAGCAGCAGCTCTTCCTTCCGGGTCGAGCTGCGCTGTACGTCGATGGCCGGATAGGTACGGCGGTCGGCGATTCGCCGATCGAGCACGACCTCGCTGTTGCCGGTGCCCTTGAACTCCTCGAAGATGACCTCGTCCATGCGGCTCCCCGTCTCGATCAAGGCGGTGGCGATGATCGTGAGCGAGCCTCCGCTGTCGATATTGCGCGCCGCGCCGAAGAAGCGCTTGGGCTTCTGCAGCGCGTTCGCGTCCACGCCGCCGGAGAGGATCTTGCCCGAGTGGGGGATAACCACGTTATGCGCGCGGCCCAGCCGGGTGATCGAGTCCAGCAAGATGATCACGTCGTGCCCGTGCTCCACCAGCCGGCGCGCCTTCTCGATCACCATGTCGGCCACCTGCACGTGCCGATCGGCGGGCTCGTCGAAGGTCGAGGCGATCACCTCTGCTGCCACGTTCTCCTCCATGTCGGTGACCTCTTCGGGCCGCTCGTCGATGAGGAGCACGATCAGCGTTGCGTCGGGGTGATTCTCGGTGATCGAGTTCGCGATCTTCTGGAGCAGGATGGTCTTGCCGGCCTTGGGAGGCGACACGATGAGTCCGCGCTGGCCGAATCCCAGCGGCGTCAGCAGGTCCAACACGCGCATCGCCAGGTCGGCGTCCTCGCGCTCCAGGTGGATCCGTGAGTCGGGGTAGCGCGGCTTGAGGTTGTCGAAGCCGATGCGGTGCTTCGCTTTCTCCGGATCGTCGAAGTTGACCCTTTCCACCTTGAGAAGCGCGAGGTACCGCTCGCCCTCCTTCGGCGGTCGCACCTGGCCCAGGATCGTGTCCCCCGTGCGCAGGTCGAAGCGCTTGATCTGGCTCGGGCTGACGTAGATGTCGTCCGGGCCGTAGAGGTAGTTCCAATCCTGGCTGCGGAGGAAGCCATAACCCTCCGGGAGGATCTCGAGCACGCCCTCACCGCGGAGGACTGTGTCGGAGTCGAGCAGCGACTGCTCGATGCGGAAGATGAGATCCTGCTTGCGGAGGCCAGAGTAGTTGGTGATGTTCAACTCCTCGGCCATCTCGTGCAGTTCCGCGACTGATTTCTTTTTTAGATCGGCGATGTCCACGAGGTTGGGTGCTCCGTCAGGGTGGTGGGATGAAACTGCGGTTTGACCTACATCGCCCGGACTCCGGGCACCATTGGCGTCGAGGGGAAGATTGGGCTTTCGGGGATATCAGCTGGATGAGTAGCTGCGGTAATCCTACGGCGGAGTCGGAATGGCGTCAAGTACCGGTGTGAGCCCCCTAACTCCCTTCTTTCTCTGGTGGCGTACGACGGTGGTGCGTGACCGGGAGATAGTGGACGCGGTGGTCGAACCGGCGCACCAGGGGCCGTCCGCCGAGCTTGAGCGGGCCCTGACCGAATGGCCGGGTCCCCATTACTGGGCGCGTGGGGACGGCGAGGGACGGCTCGTGCTGGTGCGCGCATTGCAGCCCGCGCCCCGCGAGCGCTGGCCGCTTCACGCACTGCTGTTCTTCGCCACGTTCTTCACGGTCTGGATGGGCGGTGCGCTGCTGGCCGGCTCCACCCTCCCCCTGGCATTCCCCTTCAACATCGATTTCTCCATCGCACCGCAGCTGCTAGTGGAGCTGCTGCGGGAGCTGGTCACGCTGCGGGAGGGGCTCGACTTCGCGCTGGGATTGATGGCGATTCTGCTGGCGCACGAGTACGGCCACTACCTGGTCGCCCGGCGCTACGGCATCGATGCATCGCCGCCATACTTCATTCCGGCTCCGCCCGTGGTGAACTTCATCGGCACGTTCGGTGCGTTCATCAAGCTGCGCAGTCCCGTCGTAGACCGGCAGCAACTCGTGGATGTGGGAGCGGCCGGTCCGTGGGCCGGCTTCGTGGTGGCGGTCGTAGTCCTGGTGGCCGGGTTGATGCGCTCCGAGGTTGTGGCCCAAGTGGGTGCGTCCGAGCAGTTCATCACCCTGGCGCACTACCGCCTGTATCTCGGTCACTCTCCCATCATGTACGTGGCGCGACTCCTGGTCTTGGGTGATGGAACGGTCATGCTCCATCCCTTGGCGTTCGCGGGGTGGATCGGCCTGCTGGTCACGATGCTGAACCTGATCCCCTTGGGTCGGCTGGACGGCGGGCACATCCTGTACGCCCTGATCGGACGCCGCCAGGCGACCGTGAGCGGATTCGTGTGGCTCGCGCTGGTCGGACTCGGGTTCTTGGCGGCGGCGCGCGGCTCTTTCTGGGCCGGATTGGTGTGGTGGGTGTGGGCTGCGGTGATTCTCATGCTGGGACGCGGGCAGGTGATGCACCCCCAGGTGCTCGACCGTCACCGGCCCCTGCCGTCCAACCGCAGGCCGCTCGGTTGGGCCACGTTGCTCCTCTTCATTGGGACCTTCACACCGGTGCCGGTCTACTACGGCTAGACCTCCAATACGTGCTAGTGACTGCCCGCTCACTATTGCTTAAGTGAAGGCTTGCTCTATATTTGCGCAAACCAACAGGTCATTCCTAATGCCGGGAAACACCGTCCGGTACGGGGCCTCCCAGCCCTCAGAGCCAGTGCTTCACGAGCTGCCTCCGTTGCAGTACGAAGGTGAGCTGGTGCCTGTGCGGCTGGAGCTGCGGAGGGCCGATGACGGGACCTGGCGCGGCCGGCTGCTGTTCGGCCCAGGCGAGTCGGCACCCGCTACCACGGACATCTTCTGCGCCACGAGCGAGAGCGACCTGTGGGAATGTCTCAATGACCTGCGGGAGCACCACATGCGGGACCTCTACCGCTCGGTGAGCGAGTGAGCGAGTGAGCGACGAGCTGGACACCCGGATGCGCAAGCTGCGGCACGATCTTGCGAATCCCCTCGCAGCGATCCTGGCCGAGACTCAGATGCTGCTCCTCAGTGAGGACCAGTACGACGAGGAGACGGCGACGTCGCTCAGGGAGATCGAGAAGCTGGCCCGCCGCATGCGGGAGATAATACAGAACAGGTAGCTTCGTCGGAGCGCCCGACATCTGCCCGCCTCGCCTGCGCGTCAGCGCGGGCGTTTTTCTTACCGGGCCACCCGGGAGGGCGCTGGTACGAAACGCTCCAGCTTGACGGCGGTCTCGGTGGTGCGCATGTTCGCCTTCCGCCACGCGTGGAGCAGGTATGTGCAACTTCGAGGTTGGCTCCCGGCACCGGCTCCTGTTGCCGATAGCAGTCGGCGCCGCACTTGCGACGTCGGCCTGCGCCGGGAGGCAGACGGCTAGCGTCTCACCGCAGGAAATCCCCCAACTCGAACAGCAGTTGGCTCAGGACCCGAGTAACGCAGAGGTGTTGCTGCGCTTCGCGGCGGCCCTCTTCGCGGGCGGGCATTACGACAGCGCCGCCACGATGGCTCGACGCGGCATGGCGATTCGTCCGGAGGACGCGCTGGGCCCGTTGGTGCTGGGGCAGGCGTTCGAGCGCCAGGGGGCCTACGATCAGGCCGTCGCGGTGTACGCCGAATACCTGGCGGCGTTTCCCGAGCATGACGGGGCACCTGCCGTGCGCGCCCGTGACCTGATCGCCCGTCGCGCTCTCGCAAACGAGCGCGCGCGAATGGCGCTCGCACGGGAAGACGAGTTGTCGCAGCAGCCGGGCGACGCGCAGACGGTGGCGGTGCTCCCACTCGAAGTGGCGGGTGATTCGTCGTATCAGCCACTGTCGCGCGGCCTGGCCGAGATGCTCACCGCGGACCTGGCGCTGCTTGAGCGGTTTCGCATGGTCGAGCGGCTCGAGGTAGGGGCCCTGCTCGACGAGATGCGGTTGGCGGAAGCGGGGCGAGTGGACGAGGAAACCGCGGCGCGCATGGGATACCTGCTGCGTGCCGGCCGCATGGTACAGGGTCTGGCGGCCATCCCACCCGATGCCGACGTGCGGCTGGAGGCGAGCGTTGTGCGCCCGGACGGACGGGTTACGAGCCCCGAGGGGGCCACCGGCCGGTTGCGCGATCTCATGCAGATGGAGAAGCAGGTCGTGATCGGGGTAGCTGGACAGCTCGGCTACGTGTTGTCCCAGGCCGAGCGACAGATGATCCTGGAGAACGGCACGCAGAGCATGGTGGCGTTCCTGGCATACTCCCGCGGCCTGGTGGCCGAAGATCTGGGTGACTTCCCCACTGCGGCGCTGCACTACGGCGACGCCGTGCGCGCCGACCCCGGCTTCAACGCGGCGCGCAGCAACTACCAGCGCAGCGTGGCGGCACAGGAAGTCGCGACGTCCACCGACGATCAGGTAACCACGCTCTCGGGGCAATCCGCGGCCGATCCGTTGCAGCTGCCCGCACCGCTCGCCGACGTGATGGCGTCCACGCTGGGAGACATCGCCTCCACGCAAGCCGAGCGCAATCAGCCTGCCGCACGGCAGCAGACCACGCAGCAGGCGACCACGACAACCAGTGCCTCGCCGCCGCCGACCCTCGTGCAGGAGGCGCCGGGGGCCCGGGGCACCGTCCGCGTGATCTTCCGACTGCCATGAGACGCCTACGCTTCGTACTTCCGATCATCGCCCTGGCGCTGCTGAGTTCGCCGCAGCCGGCACGGGGCCAGGTCCTGGCGTGGACGTCGGCCTTCTTCGAGAGCTACGGCTTCGATGAGGGGCTGGACTACAGTCGGGTCAGTCAGTTCACGGTCCCCGTAGGGGTGGCTGTTCCGTTCAACTGGGGGTCGCTCGCGTTCTCCAGTGGTTACGTGCACACCGATCTCGAGGCCGCAGAGGGTTCTGCGGCGACCGATCAGACCATCTCGGGGCTGCTGAACACGGAGCTCAGGCTCTCGTGGGACGTGGTGCCGGGCAACCTCACCGTGTTCGCCATCGGTGCGATACCGACGGGCGTGGAGACGGTCACGCGGGACGAGCTGGCGGTTCTGGCG
This sequence comes from Gemmatimonadota bacterium, assembly GCA_039586815.1. Taxonomy (GTDB): domain Bacteria; phylum Gemmatimonadota; class Gemmatimonadetes; order Gemmatimonadales; family GWC2-71-9; genus WVYX01. The sequence goes on from JBDHJR010000046.1 coordinate 7,253, forward strand.
GTGGTATCGAGCGACATCATCGGGTACGCCAACGTGAACATGGCGAACGGCGGTGGTGTGGGTGGTGGGTTCGCCGGCGCCCTGCCACTGGGCCGGTCCTGGGCATTGGGCTTGGGGGGCACCGTGCTGGGTGCCTTCCCCTACACCGCGGTCGAGGGTGACACGGCGCAGCTCAAGCCTGGTACCGACCTGCGGGTGCGCCTCGGCGTCGAGGGATCGTTGGCGCGCCGCAGCTACCTGCGCGTGGCGGGGGTGTTCCTGTATCGCAACAACGACGCGGTCGGGGACCAGACGCTCAACGGCATCGGCAATCGCTGGGTCGGTTACGTGTCGTTCGATCAGGGCATCGGCACGATGTCGGCAAACATCTACGTGTTCGACGTCTTCCGTAACGAGCCGCAACTCGAGCCGACCGCCATCGGCGCCGCGGTGCTGCCGCGACGGTGCTCACGCCGCGATTCGAGTTCCGCAGCTCATGGACGGCGGACGAGCCGGACGGGGAGTTGCAGCACGCCGGAGAGTCGTTCCGGCTGGGCGCCAACCTGCGGCGCGCGGTGAGCCGGAAGTGGTCGGTGGTGCTGCAACTGGACGGCGCAACCGGGTTCGTGAGAACGGGAAGCGTGAGTCCGGGATTCGACGGGTTCCGCGCTGCCCTGCATCTCGAGTGGAAACCGTGAGGGCGGGGAGATGACCATGAGATCCAGACGAGCACGCCCCGTCTTCCTGTTCGCGCTGGCCGCGGTGGTCATGCTCAGCTGTCGCGACGCCGCCGGCCCCATCGGGATCGGGCAGTTCGCCCTCGCACCCAGCTTCTCCAGCGCGGTGGCGGGGATCGTGCAGATCGCGCGGGTGCGCGTGCAGCTGTTCCGCGCCGACGCATCGGTAGCGCTTGACACTACGGTGACCGTGCCTGACGGAGCCGACTCGCTCGCGCTCGAGCTCACGGTCACGCTCAATGAGCCCAACGAAGTGTTCCAGATGTTTCTGGACTTCGTCACGCCCGCGGGGGATACCGCTTTCCGGGCGGGACCGGTGGACGTGACTGCTTCGTCCACCAGCACGGAGCCGGTGCCGATCGAGGTTGAGCCTGTGTACGTGGGCGTCGGCGCCAACGCCGACACGGTTGTGATCACCACTCCTGCGGACACCAAGCTCGTGCCCACCCAACCCACTCAGCTCGCGGCCGAGGCGCGCGACGCAGCGGACCAGCCCATACCGGGCACGCCGATAGCGTGGGCGTCGCTCGATCCTGCTCGCGCGACGTTCCCCGACCCCGCCGTCGGCTCGGTCGTGGGCGGCAGCACCAGCGGTAGCGTGCAGGTCACGGCGACTTTGCTTACAGGACCAGTCGACACGGTGAGCCTCATGGTTCAGCCGGCGCCGGAGTTCATACAGCCGGTTGGCGGTAACAACCAGACGGCCACGGCGGGAGCGCAGCTGCCGCTGCCGCTCATCGTGGGGCTGCTCGGCAGCGACATTCCCATCGAGGGCGCGTCGGTGCTGTTCGCGACGGGTGACGGCGGATCGTTCAGCGCGGATTCCGTCGTGACCGATGTGAACGGTGGGGCGCAGACCACCTGGACTCTGGGGCCGGGCATAGGAACACAGACGGCCACCGCGACGGTGGTGGGCTTCCCGTCGGTCCAGACGACCTTCACGGCCACCGCGGCGGCGGGGATCACGGTGAGGTGGAACAACGCGGGTGGCGGGAGCTGGAGCGATCCTGCGAACTGGACGCCCAACCAACTGCCGGGCGCGGGCGACACGGTGGTCATCGATCTCGGCGGGAATTACACGGTGACCTACGATACCGCCGCCACCGTCGCTGCGCTCACGGTTGGAGGCGCGAGCGGAACCCAGACCCTTGGGCTGCCGGCGGCCAGGTCCCTGAGCGTCGTCGGTAACACGGCGGTGAGTCCGGCGGGCGTGCTGGAGATGAACGGCGCCCACTTCGCGTCCCCCGGTGGCGTGCTGACCTCAAACGGGGTCGTGCGGGTCACGGGCGGCGTGGCGGAACTCAACGCGCCGCTGGTCGCCGGCGGGTCGGTGGCTGTGCAGGCGGGCGAGCTGCAGGTGTGGCTCGGTGCCGCGATCGCCGGGAACTTCATCGTGGCGAGCGGCACAGCGGTCACCGTGCGCGACGCGGCAGCGGTCGACCTCCAGGGCTCGACGACCGTGGACGGCACTCTCACCGTGCAGGGCACGGGCGGCGTGTCGTTCAGCGGCGGCGGCACGCACACCTTCGGCGCCACCTCCAGCGTCACCGGTGACGGCGACATCGTATTGGTCACCGGATCGGTAACCGTATTGGGCAGCTACGACGTGACGGGGACATCGACCTCTCTCACCGGCGGGGTGCTGTCGTTCGAGAACACGACGGTCCCGGCCACCACGACGACGTTCGTCATGACCGGGGGCACACTGGGCGGCGCGGGCGACCTGCGGGTGATCGACGCGATGGATTGGGCCGGCGGCACCATCGCAGGAACCGGGCAGCTACAGCTCTTGTCCACCGCGACCTCCACGATCAACGGTATCGCGGCCATGGTCCTGGATGGGAGGACGCTGCTGAATCAGGGCTCCCTCACATGGCTGGCGGGCGACATCGACGTCCGCAACGGCGCGGCGATCACCAACGCCGGGTCCGGCACGTTCGACGTGCTGGCTCCCGACGGGAGTTCGCTGACCAACTCGGTCGGTGCGGCCACGCTCACCAACGACGGCACCATGGCGGTGGCGTCGGACGGTTTCGTGAGCGTCGCCCCCGACCTGGTGAACAACGGTACCCTGGACATCCAGACCGGCTCACTCGATCCGACCGGGACCTTCACGCACGCCGACGGCGCCGTGCTGCAGGGAAACGCCACGCTCAACCTGTCCGGTGCGAGCGTTACGGCGCTCGACGGCGACGTGAACCCGGGCACATCACCTGGAGCGCTTACGGTCACCAGCGCCTTGCCGCTCAGCGCGCTCTCGGCCGTGAACATCGAGCTGAACGGGACAACCGCGGGGTCGCAGTACGACCAGCTCAATGTCTCGGGACGTGCGACGTTCGGCGGCGTGCTCAACATCACCGCCGGATTCACGCCGGTCGTGGGCGATCAGTTCACGGTGGCGACCTTCTCCGGGGGGCGTGCCGGCGGGTTCACCGCGATCAACGGCCTCGACCTGGGCGGTGGGATCGTGCTGGACACGGTGTGGGGCGGTACCAACCTGGTGCTCGTGGTGCCGGCTCCGAAGATCATCTTCGCGGGCGATTCATCGGGTGGACTCTCCACGGGGATCTTCACGGTGAAC
>JBDHJR010000009.1:0-82311 GCA_039586815.1 Gemmatimonadota bacterium
CCCGAGTCCATGAGCGGAACGGTGACGGTGTCGGGCAACAGCATCACGATCACCGACGACTCGTCGCCCGGCGATGCCGCGGTTGGCACATTCACGCTGTCGGGCAATACGCTCACGATTACTGCACAGGACGAGTTCGATTTCGGCGCCGGCGAAGTTCCCGCGACGCTCGTGCTCGTCATGCAGCGGTAGCAGCTCTAGTCGGTACGTGACGTCCCGCGGCGCTTCATGGCCGCGAACAGCTCGTCGGTGTTGTCAGGGGGCTTGGTCAGCCGGCTCACTACGACGGTGACCAGGAGTGCCGCGAAGAAGGCGGGCACGAGCTCGTACATTCGCGCCGCCAGGTAGGGAGTTTTCTCCCAGGCGATCGTTACCAGCGTGCCGGTCACGAGCCCGGCCATCACACCAGCCCGCGTGGTGCCCCGCCAGAAGAGGGCCAGGATCGAAGTGGGTCCGATTGCCGCCCCCAGGCCGGCCCATGCGAACAGCACCAGCCAGAACACCAGGTCCTCCGCGAGCACCCCGAAGATCAGCGCGCCCAGCACGAGCAGCATGACCACGATGCGGCTGTACAGCACGAGCCGTTTCTGTGGGATCACATCGCCACGGTGCAGGATCTTCTCGTAGAAGTCGCGCACTACACTGGACGCGGCGACCAGCAACTGCGAGTCGGCGGTAGAGATGATGGCTGCGAATATCGAGGCCACCACCACCCCGAAGAACACCGGGTGCAGCTGCTGCTGGGCGAGGATGGGATAGAGCTGCTCGGTGTCGCCGTCCGGCAGCATGGCGACGTCGGGGAAGTAGGCGCGGCCCACGAGGCCGATGAACAGCGCTCCCCACGCCATCACCACGTTCCAGATCGTGCCGACGACCGCGGAGAAGCGCAGCTGATCCGGATCGGCGATCGACATGTAGCGCACGATGATGTGGGGGTTGCCGGGTGAGCCGAGCCCGATGCCGAGGAACCCGATGGCGGCGCCGAACGAGAGGGCGAACGGGTCCACCAGTGTCGGGTCGAACGCCTGCAGCTCGGTGAGCACGGCGGTGAGCCCGCCGCGGTCGGCAAGTGCGGTGGCCGGCACCAGGACGAGCGCCGCGATCATGATGCACGCCTGCAGCGTGTCGCTCAGGCTCACGGCCAGGAAGCCGCCCACGCTGGTGTAGACCACGACGATGGCGGCAGTCAGGATCACGCCGGTCGTGGGGCTCAGTCCGAAGCTCCCCGCGAACGCCTTCCCCCCGCCCACGAACTGGGCCGAGACGTACCCCACCATGAAGATCAGGATGATCACGATGAGAATGGTGCGCAGCGCGCCGCTGCGGTCGCCGAAGCGCGCCGCGTAGAAGTCGGGCACGGTGACGCAGTCGTACTTCTCGCTGAAGCGCCGCAGCCGGGTGGCGTAGAACAGGAACAGGAACATCTCGGCCACGATGTATCCCACCACCGCCCAGGTGGCGCTCGCTCCCATGGTGTACGCCATGCCGGTAACGCCCAGCAGGAGCCAGGCGCTCCTCCCCGACACGACGGCCGACAGTGCAACCACGAAGCGGTGCATCTTGCGGCCGCCCACGAAGAAGTGGCCCACCCCGGTGGACGAGAACCGGGCGGAGAGCACTCCGATCGCGATGACGATCAAGAGGTAGACGACGAACGAGGCCACGGCGTAGGGATTCGCAGTGATCTCGACGGCCGTGGTGGTCTCCTGCGTCACCTCTCCCGCTCCTTGGTGAGGCGCGCCAGCACGATGACGGTGAGGATGATGGCGGCCGGGAGGGCGAACATGATGAGGTAGAAGCCGGTCATGGTGATCCGATCGGTGCGCGTTGCGGCGGCCGTGGCGCGTGGGAATGTTATGCAGTCGGTCACGCGACGCCAACCGGAGCCGCCATGCCCACGATTCGAGTTATCTCTGCAGATGACGTACGCGCCGCCCTTCCGATGCGCGATGCCGTCGATGCGATGCGCGACGCCTTTGGCCAGCTCTCGGCCGGCACGGCCGAGGTCCCGGTGCGGTCGAGCGTGTCGCTGCCCGGCAGCGAGGCCGTCACCCTGGTGATGCCCGGGCGGTGCGACGTGCCGTACGGACTTGGGGGGAAGCTGGTCTCGGTGTTCCCACACAACGCCGCCGCAGGCTTGCCGGTGGTGAACGCGGTGGTATTGCTGCTGGACCCACAGACCGGTCAGGTGGCTGCCCTGCTCGAGGGTGGAGCGCTCACAGCGATCCGCACCGGCGCGGCGAGCGGGCTGGCGACGCAGCTGCTGGCCCGGCCCGATGCGAGCAGGGTCGCGGTCATCGGCGCCGGCGTGCAGGCCCGCACCCAGCTCGAGGCGGTGTGCTGTGTGCGGCAGATCGAATCGGTGGCGGTGTACGCGCTGGCCGGTGCAGACGAGTTCGCGCGGGAGATGGCCGGTCGGGGCGACGTGCCCGTTACGGTTCGGGTGACCGGCTCGGCGCGGGAGGCGGCACTGGAGGCGGACATCATCTGCACCGCCACGTCATCCTCGGAGCCGGTCCTGCGGGTCGCGGACGTCGCACCCGGCACCCACGTCAACGCGATCGGCGCGTTCACGCCCGAGATGCAGGAGATCGATCCCGCGCTGGTGAGCGCGGCCCGCGTGGTCGTGGATCAGCGAGAGGCGTGCATGGCGGAGGCGGGAGAGGTCATCGCCGCAGTGGAGCAGGGCTTGATGCGGGAAGCAGCGCTGGTCGAGTTAGGCGAGATCGTGAACGGAGATGCCGTGGGCCGGCAGCGCGACGATCAGATCACGTTGTTCAAGTCGGTGGGCGTAGCGGTGCAGGATCTGTGCGCGGGTGCCAAGGCGCTGGAGGGAGCGGCCCGGGCGAGCCTCGGTTCGGTAATTGAGCTGTGATGTACTACGGCTTGGGCTGCATCAACTCGATGTACGGCGTGTAGTCATACAGGCTCTCGAGGTCGAAGTCCTGGTGGACGAGCCAGCTTCCCAGGGGCCATCCCTTACCGAAGGCCAGGCGCACGAGACCCACGGCCCTCTCCCGCTCTCCCAGCACCGCCGCGATAGTGGCGCTGCGGTACGTGTGCTCACCCAGACGATAGTCGTCGGCCAGGCTAGCGAGCCATGCTTGGGTCTCCTCCGCGGTGGTGGTGTCGCCCCGGCGCGCGGCTACAAGGCCGATCCGCGTCTGGTACTCGATGCGCTCGGGATACTCGGCCGTCAGCGCAGCATACTGCTCGTTTGCTTCGTCCCATCGCTCGAGTGCGTACAGCACGCGAGCGTGGTATTCTCGGCCTCTCTGTGACAGCGAGTCACCGGGCAGTCCCTCGTACGAGTCGAGGGCGCGATCGAACATTTCTTCGGCCTCGACGGCGTATCCGTGGGCGCGCAGTTCCATCGCCGCTAAGGCAGTGAGTTCCGCGACGAGTTCGTCGGAGGCATCCACCGAGCTGCGCTGGGCCTCCGCCAGCAGAGCGGCGACCGCCTCGGTCCGTCCGCGGGCCGCCTCGGCCTGTACCTCGAGAACGAGCGCGCGCGGCTCGTCAGGTAGGACGCGGCGGGCGCGCCGTGCCACGCGCAGCTCGCGGCGGTGATCACCCTCCAGGTGATAGCTGCCGGCGAGGATCCGCCAGTACGAGAGCCAGTCGCGCATCGGACCGCGGGTGGGGTCGAGGCTCTCCAGCACCTCACGCGCCTCGCGCAGCCGATTGGCCTCGAACAGCGTAAGGCCCAGGTTGTACACCGCCTTGGACCCTGGGGCGATCTCCGCTACCTGTCTGATGGCGCGCAGCGTGGCCTCCCGATCACCGTCGTAGAACGCGATGCGGTAGTCCAGGAAGTTCCGTTCGTACGCCGACAGTCGGTCCCGCATCGGCGCGGCGATCTGGAGAACTGAATCGGCCTCCCGCCTTGCTAAGCTGTTGTTGTAGCTCAGCGCCTGGTATAGCAGTGACCGGGCAAACGTCGAGTCGAGCGCATACCCCCTGGCGAAGTACGATGCGGCCTCCCTCCACTCGGCGGCTGTTGTTGCCCGAACGTACTGCTCCATGCCGTCGTTGAAGGCGCGGTATGCCTCGAAGCTGGGCGGGCGGGTAGCCGCTCCCAGAGAGGGCGCCAGCCGCTCGTCGAACGTCACGGCCAGCAGCCCCGCGATCTGGTCGATGACCGTATCGATCGCACCGACGGGATCCCCCATAGGACCATTGACCGGCTGAACAGATCCGAGGGACCTGCGGTGCTCCGCGTCGGTGACCTGACCCTGTATCAGAACGATGTCGGACACCAGGTAGTAGGAGCCCGTCACGACAATCGCGGCTCCGGTCTCTTCGGCGAGAGCTCGCACGTAGTTGCGCACTCTCCCCTCGTCGAGCTCCAGTAGCGCAAACTGCGAGGCGTCCCGCGCGTCCGGTGAGGGCACCACCTCTATGTTCTCGCCGCCCATCAGACCCTCGGTGATCCTGTCCGCGGCGATCGCACCGAACGTCGCGAGATCCGGATCCGAGGTCTGGTCCACGAATGTCCCCACGACGACTCGGTTCGGCTGAAGCCGCACACCGGGACCACGTATCAGCTGCACCGTCACCGCGAGGGCCACGATCACCGCCAGTGATGTCAGCGCGTAGAGTCTGCGTCGCTGCCGCACTGCCCGGTATTGAGCCGATCTGCGCATGCCACTCGCCAGCGCCTGCTGGAACTGCTGCGCCGTGCTGTGCCGGTCGGCTGGGACCCTGGCCAGCGCCTTGCTGATCGCCTGCTCGACTTCCTCGGGCACCGTCTCGCGCACCGCCCGCAAGTAGGGCAGCGGCTCGGCGGCCTTCCTTGCCAGCACGGCCTGCGCGGTTGGTCCGGTGTACGGCGGGTCGCCGGCGAGCATCTCCCACACGCAGCAGCCCAGCGAGTAGACGTCGCTGCGCGTATCCAGGTCCCCCTCGCCCGCCCCTTGCTCCGGGCTCATGTACAGCGGCGTTCCGACGGCGACGCCGGCTTCGGTCATGCCGTCCCCACCGGCAGCGCTCACTGCCCGGGCGATCCCGAAGTCGCTGATGACGGCGTGCCCCTCCTCGAACAGGACGTTCTCGGGCTTGATGTCCCGGTGCACGATGCCGCGGCTGTGAGCGTATCCCAGTGCGTCGCACAGCTCGCGCGTGATCTCCCAGACGTCCTCCAGCGGGAGCTGCTTCTCTCGATGCAGGCGCTGACGCAGTGTCTCGCCCTGCACGTAGGGCATCACGTAGTACAGCAGCCCGTCGGCATCGCCCGAGTCGTGCAGTGGCAGGATGTTCGGGTGTGTGAGGTTGGCTGCGATCTCTATCTCGCCCAGGAAGCGCTCGGCCCCGAGGCCCTCTGCGATCTCGGGCCGCAGCACCTTGAGAGCGACCTGCCGCCGGTTCCTGAGGTCACGTGCCAGGTAGACGGTGGCCCAACCGCCGTGACCGATCTCGCGCTCGACGACGTAGCGACCCTCGAGGGCCTGATTGAGGTAGTCGATGAGTTCGGGCAGCGTACGCGGCTCCGAGATGAGGTGGGGGAGAGGCTTACAATAGGACGCCCGGGGCAGGGGCGCTAGGAGAGAGCGGGAGGCTGGGGCCTAGCCGCCCCCGAGCGCAGCGGCAAATTCCCCGGCACTTGTCTGACGCTCGTCCGGGTCCTTCTGCAGCGCCGTCTGGATTGCGTCCTCCACGTGCTCCGGCAGGTCCGGCCGGACCACCCGGATGTGCGGTGGGCGCTCCTTCACCTGCTTGGCCATGATCGCTTGGGCGGTGCGTCCCGTGAACGGCGTTTCCCCGGCGAGCATCTCGAACACCACGCAGGCCAGCGAGTAGATGTCGGTGCGCAGGTCCAGCACGGCCTTGCCGCGCGCCTGCTCGGAGCTCATGTAGGCGGGAGTGCCCACCACGAGGCCGCTGGTGGAGAGGCTCTCGCCACCCGCACGCACTAGGGCGCGCGCCACGCCGAAGTCGCATATCACCGCGCGACCCTCGTGGAACATGATGTTCTCGGGCTTGATGTCACGGTGAATGACGTCCTTGGAGTGAGCGAAGTCGAGTCCCTGCGCCACCTGGCGTGTGAAGTCGAGGGTCTGGTCGAACCGGAGGCGTCGCTCCCGGTCAATCCGCGGTCGCAGTGAGCCCGCTACTGCAAACGGCATCACGTAGTACACCAGGGAACCTGCAATACCGGAGGACTCGAGCGGCAGGATGTTGCGGTGCTGCAACTCGGTCAGAATCTCGATCTCCCGCCGGAAGCGGTCGCCCACGATCGTGGCGGCGAACTCCGGGCGCAGCACCTTGATGGCCATCGGCCTGCCGCTCCCCGTCTCGTGACCGTAGAAGACCGTTGCCATCCCACCCTTACCGATGGGCCGGTCGATCTCGTACTTGCCGGCGAGGGCGTCCTGCACGTACTCGAGCTTCACCGCCACTGAGGATCACCTCCGCTGCTCAAGGTCCCCACGATAGCGATCCCGCTTCGACTGGGCCAGGGTCAGAGCCGCGCGGTCTCCTCCAGCTCCTTCCTGGAGGTCTCGGGGAGCAGCACCAGGAGCAGGATCAGCGCCGCAACCACGGACACCGCCGTGAGCGACACGGCGTTCCCCCAGCCCATGTGACCCGCTGCCCAGCCCACGACCCCTGGCGCGATGACGTACCCGATTCTGCCCAGGAGGTTGTTGGACCAGGCGAAGGCATCGGCCCGCATCTCCGTGGGGAACAGTTCGGTGGTATACGTGTTCAGCAGCGCCAGCAACGCGATGGCCGCGAAGATTGCCGCGGAGAGGCAGAAGGTCAGGGCCCAGAACCCGTGGAGCTGATACGCGAGCACCACGAACACCGCGCACACGGTGTAGATGAACGCCGCCCCCCTGCGGCGTCCCCAGGTGTCCAACAGCTTGCCGACGAAGAAGACGAAGGGCAAAGCCCCGATCGAGGCGATGGCCACCGCCTTGCCCACCTCCACATCGGTGAAACCCCGCTGCCCGACCGCGAATTCCTTCCAGAACAGCACGGCTGTGTTGGTGCAGATGTAAGTGAGTCCCCAGATGAGGGCCATCTGAAGGACGCGCGTGCGGTACGGGCTGCGCATGATGGCGAGGAGGGAGTGCCTCGTCTCCTTGCGAGCCGCGGCGTACTCGGCGAACCGCTCGGTCTCCTTGAGGCCGCGGCGCGCGTACGCCAGGAGGAGCAGTGGCAGGACGCCCACGAAGTACACCATGCGCCAGCCGGGAGACGTCTGCAGCAGGAATGGTGCGATGGCCGCACACGTGATCGAGCCCAGCGAGTTACAGGCCTGGATGACCCCGATGACGAAGCCGCGCCTCTCGGCGGGGTACTCCTCGGCGGCGATCACCATGCAGAGCGCCCACTCGGCGATGAGAAATATCCGGGCCACGAACTGGTACAGGGCGAAGTCGTAGGGCGTGCGGGACAGTCCCGTGAGACCGGTGAAGGCGGCGTAGCCCAGAATGGTTATCGCCAGCACCCGGCGGCGCCCCCAGCGATCCGCCAACCGCACGAGTACGAAGGCCACCACCGTGCCGAGGCTGATTACGGATCCGAGCAGACCACCCTGGGCCTCCGACAGCGCCATGTCTGCCCGCAGGTTGGGCAGGATCTGGCTCAGCGCCATGAAGTCGTAGCCTTCGAAGAAGGTCGCGACGCTGAGGAAGACGAACAGTCGCTTCTGGTAGCCCGTGAGCTGGCTCAACAGCCCTCTCCGCGGCTCGCCCGCCGGGGGAACACCACCACGCTCTCATTCCCGTCCCGACCCGCGGCAGCTACACCGAAGTAGTAGTTGTCGATGATGAGCCCTTCGAATGTATGTCCCGTAACGTCCCCGACCCAGCGCGAATGGTCCCACGTGGGGGAATCGGTCCGGCGCCAGAACACCGTGTACCCGGCCACGTTCGAGGCGTCGGTCGGGGGATCCCACGCGACCCGCGCGCTCGGCTGGACGGCGCCGCATATCCGCACACCGGTCGGCGGACCCGGTGCAGCCGCGAGGGCGGCAAGGGTAGCCGCGTTGAGCGCGGTCAGCTTGGCGGCGTATTCGAAGTCCACCCCAGCCAAGACGTCGCCGAATGCGACGCCGTCCTCCACGCGGATGTCCTGGTGCTGCCTCACGTAGTTCTCGTTGGTTTCCATGATGCGCACGGCCGGAAAGCCCAAGTTGGCGAACGGGGTGTGGTGTCCGCCACGCCCGAAGCGGTCCAGCCGATAGACCAGCATGACGTCCAGGTTGCGGACGTATCGGTCTGCCACGACGTCCACGTAGCGAGCCACCTGGCGGGAGATGCCGTCCACTTCACCACCGGTGAAGCGCCGGGCCCTGCGTTCCTGCTCGGTCTCAGTCGGCGGCGTCCCGTCCGAGAACACCCGGGCCGTGGTGTTGTCGACTACTCCGTTCACGCCCTCGATGTTGCCGATCATGTCGTTGTTCAGCACGGCCTGGACGTTCCAACCGGAGTCGGCGGCCAGGGCCGCCACCGTTCGGCCGCCCAACAGCCCCTGCTCTTCGCCGGCAAGGCCCAGATAGACGACGGATCCGTTGAACCGGTGGCGGCTCAGCACGCGTGCTGCCTCTATGGTCCCGGCCATTCCGCTGGCGTTGTCGTTGGCGCCCGGTGCTGAGTCCGCATAGTTCATCACGTCGCTTATGCGGGAGTCGATGTCCCCGCTCATGACGACCATGCGATTGGGGTCGGTGGTGCCGCGCTGAACGGCCACGACGTTCACGATGTTGGTGGGCTCCGACTCCCGCAGGCGGCGTGCCCCGGCGGGGTATAGCTCGGAGACGTAGAACACCTCGAGGCACCCGCCGCATGCGGCCGAGATGCGATCGAACTCGGTCTTGATCCAGCGTCGGGCCGCGCCGATGCCCCGCGAATGCGACAGCGTATCCGACAGCGTGTGGCGGGTACCGAAGCTCACGAGGGTACGGATGTCGGCCTCGATTCGCTCCGCCGAGACGGCACTCACGATCTCGTCCACCCGCGCGTCACGCGCGGGTGGCGCATCCTGGGCTAGCAGCGGTGTGGTGAGGACCGCGGCGAGGGCGACGGCCAAGCGCATGTGCACCTCCGTGAGTGAGTGACAGCAGCTCGCGCGGCGCCGCCCCCAGCGGCCGGGGTTTAGAACTCCGGCGGCTGCCCCCGCTTGTACCGCACGTACAGCCATGACATCGGGATGATCAGCACGCCGGCTGCCAACACCCCGAAGCCCACGACGAGCGCCGCCGCGAGCTGCGACTGCTGGTAGCGGGCCGCGGCCCGGAACATCGCCGAGTCCTGGCGGGCCGTGAGCACGATCATGGCGGCGCGCCCGCGCGCGCCGAGCTCGGGACCCCAACTGGCTCCCTCTGCCGTGAGGTTGAGGTCCTCGAGGATCTGACCCACCAGCCTCTTGTCCACGGAATCTGTGACCTCTTCCTGGAATGTCACAAGCTCTCCCCGGAGCGCCGTCGCGATGCTGTCCCGCACGCGGGCCTGCTCCGGGAAGCGGAACTCGGTCTCCGGCATGGTCGCCATCTTGCGCCATACCTCGAGGGCGGCGTTGTAGGAGTGCAGGGCGCGGATCGCGCCTCGTCCCTCGTCGATGGCCGCCGCCGTCCTGCCCAGCATCACAAACAGGAGGGCGCCTACTGCGATTGCGGCGACGAGCGCCACCGCCGCAATGGTGATCGCGATTCCCGGGCGAGGCCCTCTGTAATCCTGCAGGGCGAGCGCGAGTGAAGAACGGGTCGTCTCATTCATGGGCAGTACCGATTGGCAGGAAAGGAAGAAGGAGCGATCGAAGGATCGCTCCCTGGAGGGATTTCCGTGCTATTTGGCAAAGCTCCACCCCGGCCGAGCGGAGCGCGGCCTTTTGGACGCGAGTAGCGAACTGGCAACGGCGTGGCGTCTCTCGTCATCGTCCACTGGCGGCGGACCGTCCACCCATCCCACCGCCACGCTGAGCCTGTGTTCCGAAGTGGCGAGATACGCTACGCCTGCGCTCGGATTGACGCAAGTGCGCCACTCGGTAGCTTAGTAGTCGAAGGCTCTCACACCGAGATCGAGAACAGGGGGCGGATATATGGTGCGGTCGAAACTGGTGCTCGTGCTCGTCTGTGCGACACTCGTTGCCTGCACACCCGAGTTGACCCGACGGGAGCGCATGGTTGAGCAGCAAGCGGTTCAGGAGCAGCTGACCACGTGGGTCAGGGTCCTGAACAACGCCAAGCTGGACAGTATCCTCGCCATGTACTACGCCGGGCCGGAAGCGAGGATCATGTGGCCGAGCGGGAACCGCAGTATGGGTCCCGAGGAGGTGGAGCAGGCGTGGCGCGGCTTCTACGGTGGGATCCAGTACATGAACTTCGTCATGACGGACCCGGCCGTGGAGATTCTCAGCCCGAGCATCGCGGTCACGACGTTCTCCCACTCCACCGACGTAGTGCGACTCAGCGGCCGAGTGGTGGAGGCGGGGCACGGTACGCTGCTCTGGAGGAAGGATGCCGACGACGGCGTGTGGAGGATCTACCTGCAGCAGCTGGCGATCCGCACGTCGGGGCAGAACTAGACTCACCCGATCAGCAGTGTGCGGCCCGCAGTCGGGGCCGGCGGTCACACGATGGCCGTCGGCAACGCCGACCGCGGGCCGTTTTGCGTATCCTGTGATGCCGCAACCGCTTGTGCGATTTGCGGTTGCGTTATATTGTTGCCCAACCCTCCAGCGGAGGCCCGGCGGATGTCGGACCCCTTCCTCAGTTCGGACGACTATGCGGAACGTGCTCATCAACTCTACAACCAAGGCCTCTATGAATTGGCCATTGCGGAGTTGCGCGCGGGGCTCGAGTCGTACCCCAACGCTCCGGAGCTGCATGTAGGTCTCGCCTACGCACAGCTCGCAGTAGAGGAGTACGCCTGGGCCAGGGAGGGATTCGAGCGCACTCTCGCGCTGGACCCGAACAACGAGGAAGGATTGGCTGGTCTGGGGGAGGCACTCCTCAAGCTCGGCGAGCGCGGCCAGGCGCTGACCTGTTTCGACCGTGTGCTGTCGCTGGGCTTTCGCGAGGACCACGACCTGATGTTGCAGATCGGGCGAGCTCTCTTCCGAGAGGGCATGCTGCGACACGCCCGCGGGTTCTTCGAGATTGTGGTCGATCACCACGCCGAGTCCTCCGAGGCCGCCGCCTGCCTCGGGTACGCAGCGCACAGGCTGGGGGACGAGGACGCCGCCCTCTATTGGCTGCGGCGGGCGCTCGACATGGACGAGACTCACGCGGAAGCGCGGGTCTACCTGGGAAACCTCCTGTACGACCGGGGCGAGTACGAAGCGTGCCTGTTCCACTTCGAGCAGACCGACGCGACCGAGCACTTCGACGAGCTCGCGCTGTGGCGCACCATCGAACTCAAGAAATCGATCTACCGGCTCCCCAGCAACGATCCGGAGCTTGCACCGTGGCAGCGGCGCCTGGGCGAGCTGGTAAGCGAGCAGGATCCGGTGGACCAACTGCTGGCCGAGATCGCCGCGATCCAACCCGACGGCACGATCCGCGACCCCCGGCAGTTGGAGCTGTTCGGCACGCTGCTGCAGGAACTGCAGGGAATGCAGCGCCGGCCCCAAGCCGACCACCGTGTGAAGACCGCTTCCGGGGTGAGCTACGCTGGCACCTGGGAAGAGATCGTTTTTCAGATGAAGATGGACGACCGCGACGGAGCCCGCGCGTCGCTCTCGCAGTACATGGAGCGGGTTGCGCAGCGGAGCCGCATCGAGACGGGTGTCATCGTACCGGTAACGGACGCGGAGAGCTTCGTGCAGGGCGCGGCTGCGGCGGGGCTTCTCAAGATCCTGCGCTGACTCGCCGCCCCCCCACGCGGCCGCGGCATCACACCTTCATAGTCCCCCGCTTCGCGTAGGCGCCATGTCGTGGACCGACGACGTAGCGAAGCAAGTCCTTCCCAACGGGCTTACCCTGCTGGTGCAGCGTGACGCATCGGCGCCCGTGGTCGCGGTAGTCACCCACGTGAGGGCAGGGTACTTCGACGAGCCCGACGAGTGGGTCGGGATAGCCCACGTTCTGGAGCACATGTACTTCAAGGGCACCACGCGGCGGGGACCGGGTGATATCGCTCGTGAGACGCAGCTGGTGGGCGGGTACATCAACGCGGGCACGATCTACGACAAGACTGTCTACTACACCGTGCTGCCCGCGGCCTCGGGCGGGCTCGAGCGCGCTCTCGACGTGCAGGCCGACGCCCTCATGCACTCGGCACTCGATGGCGACGAGCTGGGCCGCGAACTGGAAGTGATCATCCAGGAGGCCAAGCGAAAGCTGGACAGCCCGGGCGCCGTGGCCACCGAAGGACTGTACGCCCTGCTGTTCCAGGTGCACCGCATGCGCCGCTGGCGAATCGGCACGGAACAGGGCCTGCGCCGCCTGTCGCGGGACGACGTCCAGGCGTACTACGCCAGCCGCTACGCACCGGGGAGGGTAGTGGTGGGCATCGCAGGTGACCTGGACGTGGACCTCGCACTGAGAACCGCGGTGGACACCTACGGTGGGTGGGATCGGCCCACGGCACCGGTGGCAGGCTCGCCGGCGGAGCCTGGCGCAGCTCCACCCGAACTGCGGGTCGAGCGGGGGGACGTGGAGCGCCCGCTGGTCAACCTGGGCTGGCGCACCGTCGGGACGCTGCATCCCGACGCTGCTGCCCTCGACATGAGCGCTGCGATCCTTGGGGCGGGACGCGGCTCGCGGCTGTACCGCGGCGTGCGCTCGCCGGGGCTCGCAGCGAGCGCCGGTGCGGGACACTACACACCCACCGAGGTGGGGGTGTTCGAAATCGGACTGGAGGGAGAGGAAGACCGGCTGGACGCCGCGCTGGAGCAGTCCATGAGCCTGGTGCAGGCCTTGCGCGAGGATGGGCCGGCCGCGGAGGAGGTCGAGCGCGCCAAGGCCCTCGCGGGCACCCAGTGGGCGCGGCGCTTCGAGTCGATGGACGGCCGCGCCTCGATCCTGTGCGAGGCCGAGGCGCTAGGCGACTACCACCTGGCGGAGGAGCTGTACCGGCGTGACATGGAGGTGGACGCCGCCGACGTCCGGCGGGTGGCCCGGCAGTACCTCGACCCGGCGGCGGCATCGGGGTTCTTCTATCTGCCCGAAGGTGGCAAGACGCGCTTCGAGGGAAAGTGGCCGCCTGCCGACGGTGCGGAGCGGTCAACGCAACCGGCTGTGGCAACGCACGCGGTGGTCGGTGGACCGGCGCCGCCGACTCAGCGCAACGAGACCCGGTACGCCGGCGGCGTGGTGCACCGCTCCTATCCGGGTGCTGACGTGCTGGTTCGCAGCAAGCGGGGCGCGGGGCTGGTCACGGTGCTGGTGCACGTACCTGGCCTCACCACGCAGGAAACGAGCGCGAACGCGGGCATCTCCTGGCTACTGGCGCGGACGGCGTTGCGCGGTGCCGCGGGGCTCAGTGCGGAGGAACTGGCGCAGGCGGCGGAGATGCTGGGTGGCGGCCTCGTACCGAGCGTGGGGGCCGAGACTCTGGGATGGGGCATGACGGTGCGCGCGGCGGCGCTGCACGACGCGGCGGAGCTGCTGCGCGCGGTAGCGCTCGAGGGCGAGTTGAGCGGCGGGGACGTGGAGGTGGAGCGGGTCCTTCAGGCGAGCGACGCACGGCGCGTGCGGGACGACATGTTCCGCCACCCGCTGCAGCGGGTGCTGGCTCAGGCGTTTCCCACCGACGCATACGGGCTACCGGCGCTGGGCGATCCACAGGTGGTCGAGGCATTGGATCCCGCCGCAGTGCGCGATTGGGGAGAACGGCTTGCCGCTAGGCGTGCGGTCGTGGTGGGGGTGGGCGACCTCGGGCCCGAGGAGTTGCACGACGCGCTCGGGCCTCTCGCCGCCTGGCCGGGGCAGCAGCTCACGCCCTCCGAGAGCGGAGCGGCACCGGCGTGGGAAGCGGGGCGGGCCCACGAAAGCAGGCGCAAGGAGCAAACGGCACTGGCCATGGCGTTCCCCGCAGTACCCTTCGCATCTGACGAGCGGTATCCCACATCGGTGCTGGCGACGCTGCTGAGCGGGCTCGCGGGCCGGCTGTTCGACGAGCTGCGGGAGAAGCGGTCCCTGGCATACACGGTGGCCGTGGTGCCCTGGCTGGCGCGCCGGGCGGGTGTGGTGCTGAGCTACATTGCCACGTCGCCCGCACGCGAGTCGGAGGCTCGGGAGGCGATGCTCGCGGAGCTGGAGCGCGTCGTGAGCGAGCCGCCGTCAGCTGAGGAGCTGGAGCGGGCTCGCAACTACGCCGCTGGGCTGGTGGAAATGCGGCAGCAGAGCGGCCGCGCAGTGGCCGGCGAGATTCTCGAGGCGTGGGTACACGGCGCCATGGAGGAGCTGCACCAAACCGCGGAGCGGCTGCGAGCCGTGACCGCAGAAGACGTGGTGCGGGTCGCGCAGCATTCTTTCCACGCCGACAGGCGTGCGGAGTACGTAGTGAGGGGCGGGCGGTAGGGCGGTAGCGTGTGGGGCGGTCAGAACATCGACATCGCCAGAAACGAGCGCAGATTGTCGTTGGTGATTCGCAGTCGCTCGCTCAGCAGGCGCACGACCGACCAGAGGACCTTGTAGGCGAGGTCGCGGTCGAAGTCGAGCAGCATCTCGAAATCGGACCTGGTGATCGTGATGAGCCGGCAGTCCTTGTTCGCGATGGCGTCGGTCGACCGGTCGGAGCGGTCGAACACAGCCATCTCGCCGAAGCAGGCACCCTCTTTGAGCACCGTCAGGGCTTCCTCGCCGGAGCCCGGGACCTGTCGCGAGATGCGAACCTCGCCTTCGGCGATGATGTACAGGCGATTGCCCGGATCGCCTTCCTTGAAGATGGTCCTGGCTGACGGGAACTGCTGCTCTTTGCAGATCTCGGCGACGCGCTCGAGTTCCTGCTCCTCGAGATCGGCGAAAATAGCGGATTGCTTTATGAGGGTGACGTCCACACGGCCTCCCGCGCAATGCAAGCTACAGGTGTAGCGGAGGGGCGGCAACCGAGGCCTCTGGTCCGAGCCCCGGACCTGCTCACGGCGCTGCGGCTCCCGCTCGCCGTGGCGTTCGTGGTCATGGACTCTGCCGCGGCTCGGCTCGTCATTCTCGCAGTGGCCGCGGCGAGCGACTTCGTCGACGGGATCTGGGCGCGCCGCATAGGCGGCTCCCGCATGGGAGTGGTGCTGGATCCCATCTGCGACAAGCTGTTCATCGTGGCCGCGTTCGTGGTCGTGATCCGCGGCGGGATGCTCAATGCGTGGGAGATCCTGGGTGTGTTGCTGCGCGACATCGTGGCCGCGGTGGCGTTCTTGGTGGTTTGGCTGCTGCGGCGGCCCACCACGCTGCCGGCCCGAGCGGGCGGCAAGGCGGTGACCGTGGGGCAGCTGCTCACTCTTCTGGCGTTCCTGGCGGGCTCCGATCTGGTGCGGCCCCTGGCGTGGGCCACCGCGGCCATCTCGGTGTACGCCATCGCCGACTACAGTCGTGCCGCGCGGCACCGCTGAGAGGATTCGACCTATGCGAATCGCAGCCGTACTTCTCTCGTTGCTGATAGCCGTACCGCTGGGGGCACAGGAAGCGCCGGCCTTCGAGGAGCCACTCGAGGAGGCACGCGTGCCGTGGGCCAAGGTCGGCCTGTTCGGTTTCGGGGCCCGGCTGGGAGTGGACTTCGAGGGTGAAGGCCAGGCCGTGGCGAGCATGGCGCTGGATCTCGGCTACGTGGCCGACGAGCGGCTGCGTGTGAGGTTCTCGGGTGAGCTGGGGTTTCTCAACAGCGACAACACGTATCTGGCCAACCTCGAGCTCGTATATCGATTCATGCCGGACAGCGCCCTTGCGATCCCATATGTGGGCGGAGGGCTGGGTCTGTTCGGACGGGCGGAGTGTGAAGCCGACCCTGATTGTCCGGCGCTGTGGGCGCAGTTCGTCCTGGGGTTCGAGATGCGGCTGCGGGACGAGATGAACTGGCTGGTCGAGTATCATGCGGAGGATGCCTTTCGCCGGCATCGGGTGTTCATCGGATTGGCCACGCGAAGGAGGCCCTGACGTGCCACAGGCCAGAGCTGTGGAGTTGGTATGGTCGGGTGAGGGACTGCGCTTCACGGGCGGCGGCACGGAGCCCGTCACCCCTGCGGTCGAGATCGACGGCGACGGTGAGAGCGGACCGAGTCCCATGATCGCACTGCTGCTGGCGGCCGCCGGCTGCTCCGGCGCCGACGTGGTCGTGATACTCAAGAAGATGCGGGTCCAGCTCCGCGAGGTTGCGATTGCGGTGGAGGGGATGCGGCGCGACGAAGAGCCGCGGCGCTACGTCTCCCTGCGATTCCGCTTCCGGCTGGCGGGGGAGGGGTTGGACAGCGCGAAGGCCGAACGAGCGGTGAGTCTCTCCCTGGAGAAGTACTGCTCCGTGGTGAGCTCCCTGGCCCCCGACATCTCGATCGACTACGACATTGACCTGGTATAGGTCGTACCCGCTCCTGCTACTGGTGCTCGGGGGCGCTGGGACCCCGCTCCGGGCGCAGGGGGCTCACGAGCTCCAGGCGCACGCGGTCGCCACCGTGACGGCGCAGCAGTTCGTCGGAGGCGGGGTGGGTTACGCCTATCGCACGTCCGGGCGGGTTCGCCTCGGGCTGCTCGCCAGTGCCGGAAGTTGGGAGGGCGATTTCGCCGGGCGCGCCGAGGCGATGGTGTCGTACCACCTCAACCCGTTCAAGCGCCGCGGACTGACGCCCTACGCGGGTGGTGGAGCCTCGATCACCTTCACGGACGTCGAGAGCAGCGAGTACATCCTGGTCCTACTGGGCGTCGAGTCCAGTCCCGGTGGGCGGCGAGGGTGGTTCCTGGAGGTAGGCCTGGCCGGGGGATTGCGCCTCGCAGCGGGGCTGCGCTGGCGACTCTGACAAAAAAAAGACCCCGCTCCTGGAGCGGGGTATATCCGGCAAGCCAGCGCCGGCTACGTCAGGTCGTCGCGCCGACCGGCGGGCCGTGCCGGATCACGGGCTGGCAGTACCGCTCACCGAGGCGTCGGAGCTCGACGAGCCCCTCCTCGTTCAGCGCGGGGTACCGCTCGGCCATGTACTCGATGGTGTCGTCGAACCAGTCGTTCTGATGCTCAGGCTGTGCCTGGAGGACACCGCACCGCAGAATGTGGCTGTATAGCTCGTCCCGAGCGCGGTCGAGCGTCGACGGGTTCTCGGTCTTGGGCTGTGACGGACGATTCTTGCTCATACACCTGCTTCGTTGGGTTAATGGGCGCTGGTTTCTGCGTAACAAACGTAAACAGTGTCAGCGCCCCATGCAATCCGGTGCGAGAGAGGCTGTGTGTGTAAATTGCATTGGTCAATGATCCGATCAACCGTGTGGTCGGTGCGGTACCCACCTCCCGAGGAGTGCAGCATGTCCGAACCGACGTACGACGACGACCGCAGAAGGCGGTTGGTAGAGCTGTTGCGCAGCCTTGCCGCGCGGATCAGAGGGCTGGCTGATGACGCGGAGCTGCTCGCCGCCGGTCCGGAGCTGATCAGACTGATGGGTGACGCACGCAGCGAGCTCTTCCACTACGAGGTGCGCTCGACGTACGATACTCCCGAGGTGGCGGAGAGCAGGCGAATCGTGGAGCAGGCGCGTAAACAAGAGGAGTTGCCGGATCTCGGCGACGAGGAGGACGGTGAGCCATGGCGCAGTCAGTGAACCTCAAACCCTTCTACGCCGCGCTCGCGGTCCTGGTGGTAGCCGGAGGGGCAGCCCTCTGGTGGGTCCGGTCGAGCAGCCGTGACTCGGGACCCACGGCCGTGGACCCCGTGCCGGTGAGCGCGTCGGAGTTCTACGGGCACACGCTTGGCTCCGACTCCGCTCCCGTCGAGATCATCGAGTACTCCAACTTCGGATGTCCTTGGTGCGCGCGGTTCGCGGTCCTGATCAAACCGGACGTCAGGGAGCGAATGATCAATACAGGCATGGTGCGGTGGGTGTATCGCGACTTCCTGCTGGGTGACCACGAGTCCGGGAACATTGCGCACGAGGCTGCGGCATGCGCCGGCGAACAGGGGCTGTTCTGGCCGATGCACGACCAGGTCTTCTACAACCAGGGTCGGTGGCTGCAGGATCGGCGCCCCGCTCGGACGTTTCGCGGATACGCCCGCGACGTCGGTGTGGATCTCGGTCAGTACGACGACTGCATGGACGAGCGGCGGTACTTCGGGCGGATCCTCGCTACGAGGGAACAGGGTATCGCGATCGGCGTGCAGTCCACGCCGACCTTCATCGTGGGGGGGCTCATGGTCGCGGGGGCGCTCCCCTATGACAGCATCCGCACGCTCGTGATGAGGGCGATGCCGGCCGAGGGCCAGTGAAGCACCGCATGACGATCGCCGTGCTCTCGGTGATCGGGTTCTTCATCAGCCTGTACCTCTGGCTGTGGAAGGTGGGCTGGCTCGGCTCGCTGGCTTGTGGTGACGGAGGCTGTGAGAGGGTGCAGCTCTCCGACCAGGCGGACTTCCTGGGGGTGCCGGTGCCCTTCTGGGGCATGGTGGGCTACGTGGCGTTGCTGGGGCTGAGTCTGGTCGGGCTCCAGCCCCGCTGGATCGAACGGCGGGAGCCCACGTTGCTGCTGCTGCTGCTCTCCGGCGCGGGTGTGGGGTTCAGCGCCTACCTCACGTTCCTCGAAGCGTTCGTTATCCACGCGTGGTGTCGTTGGTGCATCGCCTCGGCGGTCATCATCGTGCTCGTCTTCGTGGCGGCGCTTGCCGGGATGCGAGGTTGGCGCCGGCCGGCCGAGGAGGTCTGAGAGCCGCATCCCACCGAGAGCGTGAGTCCACCGTGAGGCGCTCGCGCAGTGTGATAACCTGTGACGCAGTGCATAGCAGGTACCACGCTCCATGCGCTCCTTTGTGAGCGGGCGGCGCATTACCCGCGCGGCTCCGGAGGAGTGGTCCGGTGACAACCCGTGTCCGCAGGGAACAGGTTCTGTTGGCTCCCGAGCGGCTCGACCTGGATACTTGCGATGAGTTCCGCCGCAGCGCGGAGGAGCTCATTGGCCAACTCCGGGAGGGCAGGGGCACGCTCGTTGTGGACATGCGGGCCACCCGCCACCTCGACAGCGCCGGGCTCCGGGCACTGATCATGGTGCGGCGCCGGGCCGCACCCGCTGGCCAGGTGATCCGGCTAGCGGGTCCCAGCGAGGAGATCCGGGCGATCCTCCAGCTCACCAGGACCGCCGGACTCTTCGAGATCGAGGAGACCGAGCCCGCCTGAGCCAGCCGTCCTGTGCTATATTGCAGCCGCTCGGACACAGCACAGGTATGGTTCCCACAGACGTTCGCCGCAGGATCCTGTTCATCGAGGACGAGGCCGGCCTCCGCAACGCCTACGAGCGCGCTTGGGGGGGGCGCTACGAGATGGCGTTCGCGGGTACGGGGGCGGAGGCGATCGCCCAACTCGCGAGCTTCGAGCCGGATGTCATCGTGCTGGACATGAGACTCCCCGACACAGACGGTATCGACCTCCTGCGCCAGATCCGCTCCGATCACCCCGATCTGCCGGTCGTGATCACCACCGCGTACGCCAGCATCGAGCCGCTGGTCGAAGTACTGGGCATGGGACACAGCGGCTATCTCTTGAAGCCATACACGCTGGACGAGCTCGCGGAGCGGATCGATGCCGCAACCTGATTCCACGCTCACGCTCCACGGCGTCTCCCGCCGCTTCGGCTACCGCTGGGCGGTGCGGGACGTGTCGCTCGAGGTGGCGCACGGCGAGGCGGTACTTCTCGTGGGGGGGAACGGCGCGGGGAAGACGACGCTTTTGCGAGTGGTGTCGGGGCTGCTGAGGGCCTCCAAGGGACGGGTCGAGCGGCAGGGTGCCGTCGGCATGGTGGCGCACCACATCATGATGTACGAGGCGCTCACGGCGCGGGAGAACCTCCGCTTCTTCGGCCGGCTCCACGGGAGGAGTGACGGGACCCGCATCGATGCCTTGCTGGATCGCATGGGGCTGCTGCACGTGGGTGACGAGCGGATCGGCACGTTCAGCCGGGGCATGCTGCAGCGGCTCGCCATAGCCCGCGCCCTGCTGCCGGAGCCCCGTGTGCTGCTGCTCGACGAGCCGCTGACCGGCCTCGACGACTCCGCGTCGCACACTGTGATCGACGTGCTGGCCGAGCTGAAGCAGAGCGGAGCGGGGATGATGATCGCCAGCCACCAGCTGGTCGAGCTGGTCGGCTCGGCCGATCGGGTGGGCTACATGGTGAGCGGGCGTATGGCGGCGCTGGAGCCTTGCGGCGACGCCGGGCAGGTGGTACAGCGCTATCGGGAGCTGGCCGCAGGTGAGTAGCTACCAGACGCTGCGAGTGACCCTGGCCGTCGCGGCCAAGGACCTGCTGGTCGAGCAGCGCACGAAGACCGCGTTCTTCTCGTCGCTGGTGTTCGCCATCCTGGTCCTCACCATCCTCTACTTCGCCCGCGACGCCACGGCAGTGAGTGATCTGGATCTGGCGCCGGGTGCGCTGTGGGTGACGTTCTCGTTCGCGGGGATGCTGGGGCTCAACCGCGCCTTCCTGCTGGAGCGCGAGAACCGGGCGATGGACGGGCTGCGTCTGAGTCCGGCCAGTGCGACGGGGATCTTCCTCGGTAAGGTGCTGGGCAACATGGTGTTCGTGGGGGTCGTCGAGCTGGTCTCGCTCCCGCTGTTCATCCTGTTCTACGACGTCCCCATCTGGCGCCAGGTGGGGCTCCTGCTGTTGGTCATATTCCTGGCCACCACCGGATTCGTCGCGGTGGGGACGCTGTTCAGCGCGATCGTGGTGCGCACGCGGTACTCGGAGGTGATGCTTCCGGTGCTGCTGCTGCCGTTCCTGTTCCCGCCGATCGTCGCGGCGGTTCAGCTCACGCGGCGCATCGTGGCTGAGCGGCCGTTCGATGAGCTGACCGGCTGGCTCAGCATGCTCGCCGCCTTTGTCATTATCTTCTTCTTTCTCTCACTCCTTCTCTTTGAGGCGATCCTGGAAGAATGACACGCCGTGAAAGAGCGATCCGGTCCGCGCGTCGCGGCTCCGTGATCACCGCAGTCGCTCTCCTGGGCCTGGTGGGGGTGTACATTCGCGCCCTCGTATACACCCCGGTCGAGCGACTTCAGGGGCTCGCGCAGAAGATCTTCTATGTTCACGCCCCGGTCGCCTGGGCGGCCCTGCTGGCCTTTGCGGTGACGGGGCTGCTGAGCCTGCTGTACCTGATCACGCGGGATCGCAAGTTCGATATGGTGGCCAGCTCGTCGGCCGAGGTGGGTGTGGTGTTCTCCATCGCCATGCTCACGACGGGACCGCTCTGGGGGAAGCCCGTGTGGGGAACCTGGTGGACCTGGGATGCGCGGCTCACGTCCACTTTGTTCATCTTCCTGCTCTTCGTGGGCTACATGGTGCTGCGGAGCGCGTTCAACGACTTCGAAATCAGGGCCAGGTTCTCGGCCGTGCTCGGGGTGATGGCGCTGGTGCTCGTGCCGTTCATCCACATCACGGTGTACTGGTTCCGCACGCTGCACCCCGAGCCCGTGTTGCTGAAACCGGATCGCCCGTCGCTTCCGGGGGTCATGCTGACTACGCTGCTGATCTCGGTCGCCGTGTTCACGGCGCTGTACATCGGCTTCTTGATGCAGAGCCACGCCCTGATGGTGCTGCGGGACATTCGGGAGGAGGAGACGGTCGATGCAAACGCCTGACAACGGCGGCTACATGGTGGCCGCGTACATCATCACGGCGGTAGTGGTCCTGGGTTACGCAGTCTTCCTCCTGTATCGACTGGCCAAGTCCAAGGATCAGTAGAGGGCCACAGCCGCAGCGGCCCCCAGCCCGGTGGCCACGAAGTTCACGCCGTCGTTTCCCAACCAGCGGAGCCCGCGCACGGGCCGTGCCCGCTCGCCACAGCGGTGCATGGCCCGCTCGGTCTGCACGGCGCAGCGGTCGCAGTAGTACACTCCCTGGAGCGTAGCGCCGAGGAGCGAGTCGGCGAACATCCCTACGACGCCACCGGCCGCCGCCGCCACGGCGATATTGGCCGGAACGCCGAGCAGCAGCGCCAGCCCACCCATCGCGGCTGCCCCCAGCAGCCCCGCGCCGCTGCCCAGCATGCTCACGCCTCCCGAAGTGCCTGGTGTCACGGGTCGCCCCGACGTGATGAGCCGTGTCGGCCCGGTGGAGCGCATCCCGATCTCGGTGGCCCACGTGTCGGCCTGCGCGGTAGCCAGGGTCCCGACAACGATGGCCCAGCCACCGTCGCCGACCGTGAGGAGCAGGGCTCCGGCAGCGGCCCAGCCGCCGTTGGCGAGTACCTGCCGCCCCGTGCGGCCGCGCCGGCGGGTCGGCCCGGCGTCGGAGCGGGCTCCGCCGAGGCCGTAGGTGAGTGCGCTGCCGGAGACGAAGAACAGGGCGAGGAGGGCCGCACCCGGGATGCCGCCACCTGTGAAGATCGCCGCGCCCACCAGGGCAGCGGCGATCGTTCCACTCGCGGTGAGCCACCCGACCGCGCGCCCCGCCAGGGCGAGCCCGGCGGCGAGCGCGATCGCTACCAGCGGTGTCATGAAGCCTGGTGCTCTCCCGTTTCGAACATGAGCTGCTCGAGGATGCGCTTCTTGAGCGCATCGGGGGCGCACTGAATGCGCGCGCGTGCCTCGACGAACCGCACGTAGGAGTCCTCGAACTTGGAGAGGGCGAGGCACGGGGCACACTTCTCGAGGTGCGCGCGCACCTCGTCGGAGCGCACCGGCGTCAGCTCCTTGTCGATGTACTCGTACAGGCGATCGAGCGCTTGGCGACAGTCGATGTCGCGAGGATCTTCGTCCGTCATTCGCTCTCTTCCTTCTGCTCTTTGATGTACCCCATCTCCACGGCGTAGTCGTACAGCTCCTTCTGGAGCGCCTGTCGTGCCCGGAAGAGGCGCGACTTCACGGTACCCACGGGCACTTCGGTGACCTTCGCGATCTCGGCGTAGGGAAGTCCCTCCACGTCGCTCAGCACGAGGGTCTCGCGGAACTCGTCCGGCAAGCGGTCAATCGCGTGCAGGATGTCCTCGTCCACCAGCTGGCTGAAGAACGTCCCCTCGGGATCGGGATCCTGTACGTGCTCGAAGACCGTGAACGGCTCGATGTGCGTGACGTCCACTTCGGTACCGGTCCGCTTGGCCTTGCGGTACTCGTTGATGAACGTGTGGCGCAGGATGGTGAGGAGCCACGCCCGAACGTTCGTGCCGGGGCGGTACTGATGCCACGACCGGAAGGCCTTGAGCATCGTCTCCTGGGCGAGATCCTCGGCCTGTGTCTCGTTGCCCGACAGGCGGAGGGCCACTCGGTAGACGGTGTCGAGGTGCGGCAGCGCCTCTTCCTCGAAGCGGCGGCGGTCGGCTTCTGTGGCCACCATTCTCGGGGTCCGTGTTTCGCTGGAAGTGTGTCGCAAACAATCACCATGTGACGCGCTGGGCGCAACGGCTCTGGTATCGCGCCAGACCTTGGGCTAACTTGCCCGCCGAATCCACCAATCTCTCAGCCCTTTACATGAACACCCAACCCGCACGTCCGGTTCACGCGGTCATTCCGCTCTCGGTGCTCGAGTCGATGCAGCAACTGGACTCGCTTGCGCCCGACGAGTCGGACGAGTTTCGCCAAGAGGTCGCCGCCAAGCGGCTCGGCACGAGCTCCACGGTCGCGATGCAGATCGACCGGTTCCGGCGCATGGCCCGGCGGAGCGTACCGGTGGACCGGGCCGAGGCCACGGCGCTGCTGCGGCTGGCCGGACGGCGGACCGACGCAGGGCTGGTGTTCGCCGACGCGGGACGCAGGGCTGCGCGCCACGCCACGGGGCGGGTGTCGCCGCTGGCGCGCGGCTTCAGGCGGATACTGCCCCGGTTCGCGCGCCGGCGGTACGGGATGAGGCTGGTGCGGCGCGCGGTGCTCGAGGTGCTCGACATCGAGCTGGAGGGCGTGGAGCGCCAGCTTGTCGTGGACACGCCCGACGCGCCGACGGCCGATGCCACGGCGGACGGCAGCGCATGCGGACTCTACGGATCGGCGATGGCCGCGATCCTGCGGACCTTCACAGACTTCGACGGGGCGGTGCTGCACGACACCTGCCGGGCCAGGGGTGCGGCGACCTGTCGCTGGCACACGGCGAGCCCCTCCTGAGGAACCTAGGATGAGCGCACTGCAGAACTTCGATCTCGACGGCCTTGGAGTGACGCTGAAGCAGCGCGGCCTCGATGGCTGGCTGGTGTACGACTTCCATGACTCCAACCCGGTGGCGCGCAGGATGCTGGGGGATACGGGCATGCTCACCCGCCGGCTGTTCGTATGGCTCCCGGCCGTGGGACCGGCGCAGCTGGTGGTGAGCGTCATCGACCGACCCGCGGTGGGCGACTTTCCCGGCGAGTGCAACACGTACACCACGTGGCAGGAGCTGCACCAGCGCCTTGCGGTGCTGGTACAGGGCCGGCGCATCGCTATGGAAGTGTCGCCGGAGAATGCGGTGCCCTACCTCGACATGGTGCCGTCGGGGGTGGTGGAGCTACTCGGGCGGCTGGGCGCTACGGTGCTGCCTTCCGCGCCGCTGGTGACCGAGTTCGCCTCGCGCTGGTCGCAAACCGAGCTGGAGGACCACCGCCGCGCGGCCGAGACCATAGCCGAGATCGCCCGCGGCACTCTAAGGCTGGCGATCCAACAAGTGGGGACGGCCACCGAGGTCACCGTGCAGCACAGCGTGCTGGAGCAGCTCGCGGCGGCCGGACTCGAGACGGAGGACCCGCCCATAGTGGCCTTCGGCCCGCACGCCGCCGACCCGCACTATGCTCCCCATGAGTCCACTGATCGCACGCTGGCGGCGGACGAGGTGGTACTGCTGGATCTGTGGGCACGCTACTCGCCCAAGACGGTGTGGGCCGACCAGACGTGGATGGCGTTCAGCGGCACGCCACCGGGCGAGGTGGTCACCGTGTGGGAAACGGTGCGCAACGCGCGCGACGCCGTGGTGGAGCGGCTCCGCAAGGGACCGCGCAGCGGCGAGAAGCTGACCGGCGCGGTCTTGGACAACGTGTCGCGCGAAGTGATCGCCGCCGCCGGGTACGGCGATGCGTTCACTCACCGCACGGGGCACTCGATCGACCTGGATCTCCACGGCTCGGGGCCCCATCTGGATGACTTCGAGACACACGACGTGCGGGAGCTGCTCGAGGGGGTGGCCTTCTCGGTTGAGCCGGGGATCTACCTGCCGGGCCGGTTCGGTGTGCGCAGCGAGATCAACGTGGCGCTGGGGGCAGACGGACCGGAGGTCACTCCGGCCGATCCGCAGACCGATCTCATAGTCTGAGCCGCCGCGCTGTGCGGGGCCGGGCTGGGTTGCCCGGCCCCGGTGCCTCAGGCCTGCGGGTTCGCCGTCGTGGCAGGCGCCTTGGGGGCCAACCACACCAGGTACACCAGCCCCACCCACAGTGCCGCTCCGAGGGCTGCATGCAGCCCCCGCCACACCGGCATGAGCAGGGACAGCACCATGATGGCGCCTACCACGACCTGCGCCACGCCGAGGCCCGCCACGATCCACGCCGCCTCCTGGATGCGCGCCGCCGCCTGCTTGCGCCGCAGCCCCAATCCCATGCCAATCAGATGGAAGAAGAGCGCGTACGCCAGCAGCCGGTGCGTCCAGTGGATGTGCGGCAGGCCGGAGGCGCCGGCGGTGGGCCATAGCTGCCCGTTGCACAGCGGGAATCCCTGGCAGGCCGGAGCCGCCCCGGTAGTGGCGACCATCCCGCCCATCAGGATGACGGCCGCCGCCAGCACGGTCGCTCCGATGATGCCGCCCCTTCCCGTGGCGATTCCGGGGGGTGGTGCCGCAAGGCCTCCGTGGATGCCGGCCCGCAGGCCCAGCACCACCAGAGTGGCCAGCAGGGTGAGGCCCGCTCCGAGGTGCAGGATGACCGTGTGCGGCGGTAGCTCGAGCTTCACCGTGATCGCGCCGAGCAGCGACTGCACCAGCAGCAGGAGCACCGCCAGCATAGCCGGTCGGAGCGTCCCGCCGCTGCCCGAGCCGCCGGGAGTGCCGCGCAGCGTGTAAGCGAATCCCGCGGTCACCAGCGTGAGGGCGGTGAGGCCAAGCACCGCCAGGCGGTGGGCGAACTCGATCACCGTCTGAGCGCTGTCGAAGGCTGGAATGACCTTCCCATTGCAGAGCGGCCAGTGGTCGCCGCACCCCATGCCCGACTCCGTAATGCGAACCACGAAGCCCAGTACGATGATGGCGTAGGCGAAGGCCGCCGTGACGTATGCCAGCGTGCGGAGTGTTTTCATAAGCGCTGAAACTGCAGGGCGGCGCGCGAGCCGACAAGGAGCAATGGTGTCGGGAATCGGGCGGGGCCGCCTCCGTGTCAGCTCACAAGAGGAATCCGAAGACCAGGAACAGCGCCGTCGCCGCGCTCGCCGCGATCAGAGCGTACGGCAGCTGTGTGCGCACATGGTCGATGTGGTCGGTGGCCGACGCCATCGACGCCACGATCGTGGTGTCGGAGATGGGCGAGCAGTGATCGCCGAAGATCCCTCCGCCGAGTGCCGCAGCGATCGCGAGCGGGGCGTTGAGCCCCAGCAGCTCCACCATGGGAATCACGATCGGGATCATGATGGCGAAGGTGCCCCACGAAGTGCCGGTCGAGAATGCGATGAAGCAGGCCAGCAGGAACACGATGGCGGGTATGAGCCCCGTCGCCAGGGTGGCCTGGGCCGCCTGGGCCACGAACACGCCCGTGCCGAGGGAGCGGGTGGTGGCGCCTATCGCGAAGGCCAGCGAGAGGACGATCACCAGCGGCACGAGCCCCTGGATCCCCTTGATGATCTCCTCGGTAGACTCCTGGATCGTGAGGATGCCCTGGACCCGGTAAGAGACGACCGCCACGAGCACGCCCACGATCACGCCCCAGAGCACAGCTTGAGAGCCGCTGCCGCTGGAGAGGTCGCCGTCGCCGGTGAGCCAGAGTACGACCGGTACCATCAGCACCATGGCCGCGATGGGAAGCACCATGTTGATCGCCCGTCTCGGGACCCCCTCCTTGGCCCGCTCCTGGGAGACCTCCTCGGAGACCAGCGGCTTGGCCCCGTCGCGCAGCAGCTTGCCCTCTTCGGCCACGCGGCGCTCGGCCTCGCGCATGGATCCCAGGTTCCACCCGGTGAGCACCACCCAGACGGCGAGCAGGATGGCCAACAGGCTGTAGAAGTTGAGCGGCACCGAGGAGATCAGCAGCATGGCCGGGCGCTCCACGTCCTGTGCGGCGAGCAGCGCGACCACGTAGGCCCCCCACGCGTTGAGCGGCAACAGGCTGCCGACCAGGAGGCACTTGGGCGAGCAGGTCGCGTCGATGATGTATGCCAGCTTCTCCCGGGATATGCGGCACTTGTCGAACAGCGGACGCGACACCGAGCCCGACACCAGCAGGCTGAAGTTGGACTCCAGGAATACGGTCATGCTCACGCCCACGGTGAGCAATCCCACCGAGCGGGGCGAGCGGGCGACTCCCCACTGCTCGACCCGCCGCACGAAGCCCTCCATGCCGCCGGAGGCCTGCGTGAGGGTGATCATGGACCCGATCAGCACACTGAACATGAGGACCCGCGCGTTGTCGAGGTCGGTTACCGCGGCGACGTAGACATTGACCGACCCGATGAGGCCCGCCACCGGGTTCCAGCCGCTCATGATGGTCCACCCCAGCCACACGAAGAGGGCGAGGGAGAGGTAGACCTGCTTGGTCTTGATCGCGAGCCCGATCGCGACGACCGGCGGGAGGATCGAGAGCCAGCCGTAGGATTCCATGCGCGTTCCAGGTACAGGGTGGCGGACGAATTCACCAAGCTAGCGGCGGACTGCCGGTGCCGCCAACGCGGGCGCACGAGACGGGAAAGCACGAAGCGGGGGCTCTTGCGAGCCCCCGCTTCGTTGGAGCTGCGGGTCTCCGGTCGGCGCCCGCCTAGGTCGGCGCCCGCCGGAACATCCACAAACCCGAGACGCCGAACAGGATGTTGGGCACCCAGGCGGCGAGGGTCGGGGGCAGCAGGCCGCCTGAGCCGATGGTGCGGGAGAGCTGGACCAGCACCAGGAACACAATGGCCGTTCCCAGGGCCACGGCTACGCCCCAGGCACCGCCCACCCGCGGACCGCTTGCCACGAACGGGATCGAGAAGAACGCGATGATGATGCAGGTGATGGGCACTGCGATCTTGAGCGCCTGCTCCACACGCAGCAGACGCCCGTCGCCGCCAGAGCGCTCCAGGGCATCCACGTATCGCCCCAACTCGGCGTAGCGCATCTCCTGGGGCTTCTTGGGCTCCACCAGCAGGTCGGCGGGGCGCTCCACCATGCTGCGCACATGCGCCGAGTCGAAGGCGAACGCCGTTTCGGTAGGCGCCCCGGAGATCACGCGCAGGCGGCCGTTGGCCAGCGTCCACCGCGCCTCGGTCGTGTCCCACTGCGCACGGCGAGCCTGCACCGCGAGCGTGGGGTACTCCGGGCCGGTGCCTTCCCGCTCCAGCACCAGGTCTCGCAAGTTGTAGCGCGTGGCGTTGAGCTGGCGGATCTGGTACACCCATCCCTCTTCGGCACGGTACACGAAGTTGTAGCGCGAGGTCCGGGCCCGTCGTGGCCCCTCCTCCAGCAGCTCGATCTGGCGGCGCGTGGCGGGCGGCGTGAGCTCTCCGATGACCAGCCCCAGCCCGGCGGCGGCAGTGGCGGCGAGCAACACCGGTAGCACCACGCGGTGCATGCCGCGCCCCGAAGCCTTGGCTGCGGTGAGCTCGGAGTGACGGCTCATGTTGCCCACGCTGAACACCGTGGCGAACAACACCGCTGCGGGCAGGATGAGGAAGATCCGGTCGGGCAGGCTGAAGAAGTAGCCGAGCGCGATGGCGGTCCCCGTGAGGTCCTTCACCAGATACTCGTCCAGCTTCTCCGCCAGCTCGATGATTATGACGAACAGCGGTAGGCCCAGCGCCGCGAGCGTGAACGTCTTGATCCACTCCTTCAGCAGATAGCGGTCCAGGATGCGCGGGATCACGCGGTGCCTCGCCTTCTGAGGCGGCGCCACAGCCGTACCGGGATCGACGGGGGCGGAGTGATTCCCTGGCGCTGTACCACCCAGAGGCCCGCGAGTCCCAGCACGCCCATCAGGATGTTGGAGGCATACATGGCCAGGAATGGAGAGATGACCAGCCGGTTGGCCAGGGACTCGCCCGCTATGAGCCCGACATAGTACACGGCGAAGACCGCCATGCCCGCGCCCAGCACCAGGCCCATCCCGCCGCGCGGAAAGCGCAACGCCAGCGGCACGCCCACCAATACGAACACGATGCATGCCAGCGCGATCGAGCCCTTCTTGTGAAGCTCCACGAGGTAGACCCACTCGCGCGTGAGGGCGGTCCTGGAGCGCTCCTCCAGCAGCCGTACCTCGTTCGAGCGATCGCGCGGCTGCACGGCGCGGACGATCACGGTCGGGTCATAGTCCTCGTATCCCTCATCGGGTGTCCGCGCCCTGGCCGTGTCGGCTCGTGCCTCCTGTGCCTGCAGCTCGGGGGGAGTGACCCACGCCTTCACCGCCGCCAACGCCCGGCAGTAGAGGTTGCGGCGCGGCATAGGGACCGCGGTGTCGGCGGGCAGCTCGCGGAGGCCCACCAACGCGCGCAGGCCGTTCTGCCCCGCGGCTTCCGCCCGCCGCTCCAGGCGGATCCTGTCCCGCCGCGCCTCGAGGGCCACGTTCTCGAGTTGGCACACTCCCATCTCCCGGTCGCCGCGGTAGTCGTCGGTCTCGCGCCGCACGAACTCGCTGCCCACGCCCCGGACGAGGATCAACTGCCGGGTGAAGTCGGTCTGCTGGAAATTGCGTGGGTTGTCACGCGAGAACTCGTGGATCGAGCCGTCGTACAGCGTGAGGTGCAGGTCTTCCTGGTTGGGGGCGAAGGCGAGGTACCCGCTGTCGGCATAGATGGTGCGGTTGCGCACCGCCTCTTCGAGGTTGTAAAGGGTAACATCGCGCATCAGGTAGGTGCCCGGGTCGATGTGCGCCGTGCGCAGCATGACCCGCCCTACCTGCACCTCGTTGATCACGTGCTCCTTGAGGGAGAACGTAGGCTTGGTGCGGTAGATGTCCGTCATCAGGCTGCGCAACCGGTGGTTGGTGCGCGGCAGGATCTGGTCACCGAAGAGGAACGAGATAAGCGCGACGACGGTGGCGGCGGCGAGGAGGGGCCGCAGCAGCTGTACCAGGGACACGCCGCCGGCCCGCATGGCGGTCAGCTCGCGGTCGCCGGACAGAGTGCTCATCGTGTAGAGCACCGCCACCAGCACCGCCATCGAAAGCGTTATGGCAATGAGGAACGGGATCGTGAGGAGGAAGAACTCCAGGATCACAGACCAGGGAAGGCCCTTCCCCATGAGGTCACCCAGCTTGCGCGCGATCTGGCGGATCAGCTCGAAGCAGGTCAGCGCAGAGAGCGCGAAAAGGAAGGGTCGCGCGTGCTGCTTCAGCAAATAACGGGTCAGAATCCTCATGGGTGCCGTAACTTACTTGCCTGTAATGACTTGAGCCGGCATTATATTGCGAATCCTCACCTCTAACAAGGCCTACCCCGCTCTCAGGTCAAAGTGTCCTGCCGCTGCGTAGCGCTTGCACTGACGACCGCGATCCTCGTGGCGGCTCCGCTCGTGGCACAGGAGCCGCGCGCTCCGGAGCCGCGGCTGCGCATCCAGCTGTCTGACCAGCCGCTCGCCCTGATAGGTAATGTGGCACTCAAGCCCGGCGGGTGGTTGGGGCCTCGCACCACCCCCGAGCTGGTGGGTCAGCGCTGGGCGGCCGAAACCAGGGCGCTCGCTGCCCGCCGCACGGTGGCCCGGTACCAGGCGCGCGTCATGGCCGCGCTGTCGCCGCCCGCCCCGGCGCCACGCGACACCGCCCGGCGGCGCATACCGATCCCACGGCCGGAGGAGGTGGCCGAGCCCCTGGAGGTGGAGGAGGAGCCGGCGACGCTCGAGGCGCTGGGGCGCTACGCCGACCTGGGGCTCGATCTCCAAGCGCGGCTGGTGATGAAGTTCGATCGGCTGCGCAACGAGCGCTGTACCGCTGCCGACGTCAACACCCCCGGCTCGGGGTGCCAGGGCGGGTTTCCCACGCCGAGCTTCGACGAGGATTTCCGGGTGCTTGCCGGCGGCATCGTAGCCGAGCGGTTTCACGTCAACGTGGACTTCGACACGAAGCGGGAGTTCACGATCAACAACACCATCAACTTCTGGTACCAGGGGCTGGAGGACGAGATCGTGCGCCGCGTGGAGGTGGGCAACGTCACCTTCCGTGCGCCGCCGTTCCGCTACATCACCGCCGCCATACCGGCCAACTCGTTCGGTGTTCAAGTCGAGGCGCAGCTGGGCCCGGTGGACCTAAGCAGCATCTTCGCGCAGCAGAAGGGCTCGGCGGTGCGCACCCGCACCTTCCGCGTGGGTGATGCGACCACGCAGCCGGTTTCGTTCGAGGCGCGCGACCTGGATTTCGAGAGCGGGCGCTTCTTCTTCGTGGTGCCTCCGCTCGCGCTGCCCGATTACCCGGCGATCGACGCGCTCAACATCGTGCCCGAGTTCCTGCCGGACACACTGCGGCCCACGGGGGTGCGGGTATACCGCCTGCGGGCCCAGGTGGGACGCGACGAGGACAACCCCAATCTGGGTGGGATCGAGGCCGTGGCGTTGCGCAGCGACAGCCCGCAGCGGGTAGGGCCGTTCAGCTGGGAGCTGCTGGTGGAGGGTAGCGACTACTACCTGGATCCGTCGGGTGTATGGTTCGCCCTCGCCAATCGGCTAGGCACTGACGACTTCGTCGCCGTATCCTACACGCGGGCCTCGGGCGACACGGTGGGCACGTTCCCCGCGGTGAACGGGGCGGGCGACACGCTGCAGCTCGTGTATGAGCCGCGCCGCGGGTCGGAGGTCCCCACCTACTTCCACGAGATGCGCAATGCGTACCGCATCGGCGGGAGCGGCATCACGCGGGAGACGATTCGTCTGTCCATCGTGGTGAACGAGTCGGAGCAGCCGCTGGGCTCTAGAGGCACTTATCTGTCGACCCTGGGGCTGGCGGTGACCGTCGATCCGTCGACCATCGACCAGTTCAACCGCGTCTTCCCCCGGACCCGCGATCCCAACAACGGGGAGCCGGTGCGGGACTTATTCGTGATGTTCCCGCACCTCACGCCGTTCGCCGACAGCGCGGTGCTCGCGCCAAGGGACCGCAACGACTCGCTGTATAGCACGCCTACGTACCTGCTGGTGAGCGAGGCGCCGCCGCCCCTGTTCCACCTCAGGTTCGACTACGAAGCGAGCGGCGCGGGAGACCGTTCCACGCTGAGCCTGGGGGCGCTCCAGGTGCGGGATTTCAGCGAGAAGCTGTTCATCGGTGAGCGCGAGTTGGTGCGCGGGCGTGACTATGAGATCGACTACGAGCTGGGCCAGGTGCTGTTCTACAACCCGGACTCGCTGTTCCCGGGGCCCACCGAGATCCGGACGCAGTTCGAGGAGAACCAGCTGTTCGACTTCGCGCCCAAGACCATCTTCGGGCTCGCCGGCACCTACAACCTGGGGCCCGAGAGCCGGATCCACGCAATCGGGCTGTTTCAGCGTGACCGCACCAGCTTGACCCGACCGCAGTTGGGGTTCGAGCCCCAGGCGGGCTTCATGGGCGGGCTGGGCGCGGAGCTGCGGTTTCGTGGCGAGGGGCTCACCCGGGTGCTGGACGCCCTGCCGCTGATCGAGA
The DNA here is from genome assembly GCA_039586815.1 of Gemmatimonadota bacterium. Lineage (GTDB taxonomy): Bacteria > Gemmatimonadota > Gemmatimonadetes > Gemmatimonadales > GWC2-71-9 > WVYX01. Next base: position 32,794 of record JBDHJR010000009.1, read on the forward strand.
CGACCGTTCCATCGCGGTTGGACGTCACCGGTGAGGTAGCCGTATCCAACCCGAACCCTAACAGCACCGGCATCGCCTACATCGAGGACTTCCAGCAGGAGGCCGCGTTCAAAGTCCCCCTGGTGGAGCGCGAGTTCCAGTTGGGCAGCACGCCGTCTTCGGGCCACGGGCTGCCGCCGAGCTACCTCGACCCGGCGGGCCAGTTCACCGACCAGGACGCGGTGCCGCTGGTGTGGCAGAATCTGGTGCGCACACCGTCGGGCTTGGTCGAGTTCCGGCCGCAGGACATCGACAGCTCCATCGTGCTCACGGGCACCGGCATCGCAATCGAGCCGACCCTGTGGCTCACCCTCAAGCCCGATACGGTGGGCGGCGCTCCCGATCCCGAGACCGGCGCGCCCCGGTGGTTCCTGCCCCACACGGCGGGACCACGGTGGCGCAGTCTCACTCAGCCCTTCGGCTTCGGCTCCGGCGTGGGCATCGACCTCTCGCGCTCGGAATTCGTCGAATTCTGGGTGCTGGAGGACGCCGAGCTGAAGGGCCGACAACAGAATGCCATGCTGGTGATCGACCTCGGCACGGTGTTCGAGGACGTGGCGGGGCCCGCACCGACCTCGTTCCAGGTGCAGGGGGCTGACACGCTGTTCAGTGGTCTGCAGTTCGAGGGGGCCGGCAGCCTCGACGCCGAGCGGGATCCGCTCACAGCGGTGTACAACGCGCTGACCGACGATCTGGGGATCCGCGGGGATCTGGTCGGCACGATCCTAAACGAGACCAGCGGCGAGGTGCTCAACGACTTTCCGCTGTGCAGCGTGGAGGACATCGCGGGCGTGCCCTCGCTCTTGCTCGGCAACCTGCGAGCTGCCTGCACGCGGCGCAACCGGCGCCTCGACACCGAGGATCTCGACGGCGACAACCGCCTGGACCTGGCGGTGGGCGCCACCGCCGAGGACTTCCTGCGCTACACCTTCTCTATCGGCGATACCCGCTACTTCGTGAAGGAGGGAGTGACGCACCTGGACGAGCAGGGGCGTCCCATGACGTGGCGGCTCTACCGCATCCCGATGCGCCTCGACTCGCTCCAGGTGGGCCAGCCAAACCTGCGGCAGATCGAAGCCATGCGCCTGACGCTCGTGACACCCGACGTCGGCGCGGTGGAGGAGGAGTTCTGGGTCACGCTGGCACGGATGCGCTTCGTAGGAGCGCCGTGGGTCAAGCGCGCCGACACTCCCATCGCCGGAATCTCGGGGAGCACCGGCGAGCTCCACGGCGAGGTGAACGCCGCGACCGTCAGCACCGAAGACGAGCAGCTGGGCTACGAGTCGCCGCCAGGCACGGCCGACCTGCCGGCGGAGACCAGCGAAGCTCTGCAGATCGGCGTTACGCAGGTGAACGAGAAGTCCCTTCGTGTTGTCGCCGAAGATCTGAGAGGCGGGGAGCGGGCCGAGGCGCTGGTGCGGTTCAGCGCGGACGCGGACAGGAACTTCCTGCCCTATCGGCGGCTGCGGGTGTGGGCGCGCGGGCGGGGGACAGGATGGGCCGAGGGAGACCTGCAGTTCTTCATCAAGGTCGGGCAGAACGAGAACAACTTCTACATGTACCGAGCGCCGGCGCGAACCGACAGCTGGGAACCGGAGGTGGTTGTGGACCTGAAGCGCTGGCTCGACCTGCGTGCGCAGATCGAGTCGGCGTGGCTCGCGGGGACGCCGCCCACGGGCGCAGCCGAGTGCGGCGGCGACTCCACGGCGTACGTGGCCTGCGATGGGCCCTACCTGGTGCACGTGAGGGACCCCGGGGTCTCCCCCCCTAACCTGGCACGTGTGTCGGAGATCGCGGCAGGTATCCTCCGGGTGCAGGAGACCGCCGCCGTGGCAATGGCCGAGCTGTGGGTGAACGACATCCGGCTGGATGACGTCGTGGGGGACGCGGGCATTGCGACTGCGATCGACGTGCGCCTCGCCGCTGCCGACGTTGCGGAGTTCGACTTCGGGTACTCGATGCGCGACGACCGCTTCCACCAGTTCGACCAGCGCCCGAGCTACGTGACGGACGCGGCCATGCGCTTTGCGATGCTGTTCCGCGCCGACAAGCTGCTGCCGCAGTCATGGGGTCTGAGCGTGCCGTTCACGCTGCGCTACGCCAAGACAAGCGCGGACCCGTTCTTCCTGCAGAACACCGACGTCCTGGCCGATCAGCTGACCAATCTGCGCCAGCCAAAGGGATCGGTGACCTCGTGGGACGTCACCGTGCGGCGCGTGAAGCGCGGTGAGACAGCGATCGAGCGAACGCTGGTTGATCCGGTGACCGTGCAGGTGCGCGGCGAGAAGGCGTCCGATGCGACGTCGTTCACGAGCGCGCAGACCCGCAACAAGGGCGCGCGGGTGGCATACGACAACGTGCCCGGTGCCAAGACGGTGCAGGGGGCGCCGGCTTTCCTCATCAATCTGGTGAACTCGCTGCCCGACTGGATCAGCGAGAGCGAGTTCGGCAAGGCGCTGCGCGGCTCCCGTCTGCGGTGGAATCCGTTTCGATTCAGCTTTGCTTCGACGTTCACCAACAACCGTACCGACCGAAACACCTTCCGGGTGCCGGTGCAGCTCGAGGCCGACACGGCACAGAGCCCGCTGCCCAGCATCGTGCACACATGGCGCAACGAGCTCGGCTTCGACTTCCGGCCCTACTCGTCGTTCGCGATCCGCCTCAACTGGGCGAGCACGCGCGACCTGCAGGACTACGGAGATTCCACCGTCACCGGTCGGCTTCTCGAGGAGGAGCGCGGCGGGCTGTTCGGATGGGACATCGGGTTCGAGCGGTGGCGCACGCTCACGACCGGGCTGAACGTGGCGCCGGTCGTGAGCAGCTGGCTGCGACCGCGCTTCGTGTTCACGACGCGCTACTACTTCACGCGCGACCCGAACCAGAGGGTGCCGGTGGCTACGGCCGACTCGACGCTCAAGCCGCCGGAGACGCTGGGCAACGCGCGTCACGCCGAGGTCGGCGCGTCGCTCGACCTGGCACGGCTGGTTCGGGGGATCGCAGGGGATTCGGGCACCGTCACCAGCATCTTCGCCATCTTTCTACCGGGCGACGTCACGTTCGCGCGGGACCTGCGGTCCAGTTTCGACCGCGCAGCGTTCAGCGCGGATCTCGGGTATCGCCTGGCGCTGGGAGGGCTGCAGTCGTTCCGCACCCAGGACGGCGTGCCGGCTACCGCGACCGGCGACCTCGAGAGCTTGATCTGGGGAGGCGGCCTGCGCCTCCCGTTGGGGGGTCTGTTCCGCCTGAGCTATCGCAACCTGACCAACACGGTGTGGTCCCGCCGCGGGGACACGCAGCTGCAGGTCGTGCAACGCAGCCGCGAGTGGCCCTCGATGAACTTCTCCTGGGCGTACAGCCCCTCTTCGGGCATTCGCGCGGTGATCTCGAGCGTCTCGGCGGGTCTGCAGTATCGTATCGTCCGGGCCTCGAGCGTGCAGCCGATTTCCGCGCTGGGCGGGAGCGATAGCGTGGTCGTCGAGAACAACTCCAGGTTCCTGACTCCCACGCTCACGCTGTCGTGGTCGCCGGGCATCACAACGGCCGTGCAGTTCACCAATGCCAGGACGGAGACCGTCACCTCCGGCAACCTGACCGAGAGCGAGCAAAGTACTTGGGGGGCGAGTGCGAATTTTGGGTGGAACCTCCCCACGAGCTTCGTGCGCTCCGGCAATCGCGTCCAGACGACCATCGCGTTTAATTCCTCTACCCAGGCGGTCTGCATCCTGCAGGTCGGCGCCCAGTCGTGCCGCACGGTGTCGGACAGCCGACGGGATCAGCTGGACATCCGGCTGGACACGGGTTTCACGCAGAGCCTGCGGGGGGGAATGACCTTCAGTTACGTGCTGACGGACCAGCGACACACGTCGCAAACCCTGTCCCAGATCCTGTTCACGATCTACGCGGACATCAACTTCATCACGGGCCAGGTACGATGAGGTGGATCGCAGGTGTGATTCTGGCGGCCATCGGCTGTGGCGCCGGGGGCGGCGCGCCGCGGGAATTCGACGGTGAAGCGGCGCTCGGATACGTTGAGACGCAGCTGGCTTTCGGACCGCGCATTCCCAACACGGAAGGGCACCGCAGGACTGGTGACTGGATCCTGGAGCAGCTGCGCCAGCGTGCCGACTCCGTGGAGGTGCAGGAGTTCACGCATGTCACGCTCGAGGGCGACACGCTCGAGCTGCGCAACTTCATTGGCCGATTCCGGCCCGAAGTCGGCGAGCGCATTCTCTACCTCGCTCACTGGGACACGCGGCCCCGGGCGGACAATGACGCCAACCTGGGCCGGCAGCGCATGCCGGTGCCGGGTGCCAACGACGGTGCGTCGGGCGTGGCCGTGCTGCTGGGCGTGGCCGATGTGCTGCAGCAACGTCCTTCGGACTTCGGAGTGGATCTGGTGTTCGTGGACGGCGAGGACTTCGGCGACTTCGCACGGGGCGCGGACGTGCTCCTCGGCTCGCGCCACTACGCTGCGAGCGTCGATCCCGATGCCTTCCCGCTGTACGCCGTCGTGTGGGACATGGTGGGCGACCGTGACCTGGAGATCTTCCAGGAGGGCAACTCCGTGACCCGGGCGCCGGAGGTAGTGACCCGGGTGTGGAACCGGGCTCACGAGCTGGGCTACCGCCGGGTTTTCCAATCCTCGGTGCGCTACTCCATGACCGATGACCACATCCCGTTGCTCGACGTGGGCATTCGTGCGATCGACGTGATCGACTTCGAGTATCCGCACTGGCACACCGCCGACGACACGCTGGACAAGGTGAGCGCCGCCTCGCTCCAGATCGTGGGAGACGTCGCGGTGGCGCTGCTGCGCTAGCCGCGCGACGATCCGACCACACCACGGCCGGAACGGTTATGCGCTGCTGCATCGGGCCCGCAGCGTGAGCCGTGTCCTCCTCCGACGACAAGCGAGCGGGCCTGATCCTGCTCAGCCTGGCCGCCGCCGGCTTGCTGGTCAGGGTGCTCTTGGCCCCCGCGACCCCGGTGGGGGCGGTGGCGTATCGGGAGGTCGGCGCGGCGCGACCCGAGCGAGATTCTCTGGCCGAGCAGGCGGCGCGAATTGCGCGTCCCCTGGGTCGCGACGAGAAGCTCGACGTGGACCGGGCGCCCGCGTCGGAGCTCGCCCGGCTGCCCCGCATCGGGCCGGCGCTCGCCGCGCGCATCGTAGAGGATCGGGAGCAACGAGGTCCGTTTGGCTCCCTGGAGGCGCTGGACCGCGTGGCGGGTGTTGGACCGGCAGTGCTCGACGCGGTGCGCCGCCACGCGACCTTCTCCACGCCGCCATCCGCCACCTCGGAAGCGTCCCAAGTGCCAGAGATTGTGACGCTTAACACTGCTTCTGCCCAGCAGCTCGCTAGACTTCCCGCCATTGGGCCAGTCAAAGCCCGGGCGATCGTCGAGGATCGGCGGCGCCGCGGGCCGTTTCGTCGGCTGGAGGAGCTCACTAGGGTGTCGGGCATCGGGCAAGCGACCGTGGAGCGCTTGCGGGGGTTGGTTCGCGTACCTTGACACCCTTTAGGGTGGTCATACTTTTGACCGTTACTTCGTTGCGCCCAAAGGACTTGCAGTGATCTTCGACGTTTCCCACCACGGCAGTACATGACGACGGCCCCAGCAAGCACCGAGCGTCTTGGCGACCTGCTCATTCGCGAAGGGCTGATCACGCGCGAGCAGCTGGCTCAGGCCCTGGAGCAGCAGCAGGAGTCGGGCATGCGGTTGGGCTACACCCTGGTCAAGCTGGGGATGGTCCAGGAGATCGAGATCACCAAGATGCTGGCCCGGCAGTACCGGGTGCCGGCCGTCGACCTGTCCCGCTTCGAGGTCGACGAGAAGATCATCAAGCTGATTCCCAGTGAGGTCGCTCTGCGGCACACCGTGCTGCCGCTGAAGCGCGAGGCCCGCATGCTCACCGTGGCGATGGCGGACCCGACCAACCACAGCGTGCTCGACGACCTCAAGTTCATCACGCGGTTCGACATCTTCCCGGTCATCGCGGGCGAGTACACGCTGCGCACGTCGATCGAGAAGTACTACGAGCAGACCGACGCACAGCTCGAGACCCTCCTCAAGGACATGGAGGAGGAAGACCTCGAGATCGTCGAGGAAGAGGAGGACGAAGAGGGCGCGGCGGCCCAGATCGCCGACGACGCTCCGGTTGTGAAGCTGATCAATGGCATCATGACCGATGCCGTGAAGCGCGGCGCGAGCGACATCCACATCGAGCCGTTCGAGAAGGAGATCCGCGTGCGGTACCGCGTGGACGGCTCGCTGCTGGAGGTAATGAAGCCCCCCGTGAAGCTGAAGGCGGCGCTCACCAGCCGCGTGAAGATCATGTCCAACTTGAACATCGCCGAGCGACGGGTGCCTCAGGACGGGCGCATCAAGATGAAGATGGGGAACAAGGTCATCGACTTCCGCGTCTCCACCCTGCCCGTGATCTTCGGCGAGAAGATCGTGCTGCGAATCCTCGACAAGGGGAATTTGACCCTCGACCTGACGAAGTTCGGGTTCGAGCCCAAGGCCGAGAAGGACCTCATGCGCAACATCCTGAACCCCTACGGCATGGTGCTGGTCACCGGCCCGACGGGCTCGGGGAAGACGACCACGCTGTACTCTGCGTTGTCGCGCGTGAACAACATAGACGTGAACATCATGACCGCAGAGGACCCCGTGGAGTACAATATCCACGGGATCAATCAGGTCCTGGTGCGCAACGAGATCGGGATGACGTTCGCGGCGGCGTTGAAGGCGTTTCTGCGGCAGGACCCGAACATCATCATGGTGGGAGAGATCCGCGATCTCGAGACCGGCAGCATCGCGATCAAGGCAGCGCTCACCGGCCACCTGGTGCTCTCCACGCTGCACACCAACGACGCGGCGTCCACCATCACCCGCATGATCGACATGGGCATCGAGCCGTTCAACGTAGCGAGCGCGGTCAACCTGATCGTGGCCCAGCGGCTCGTGCGGCGCGTATGCGAGAGGTGCAAGGTGGAGCACGAATACAGCGAGGAAGAGGTGGCAGCCCTGGGGATCGACGCCGAGAAGGGGGGCGAGATCCAGCTGTTCAAGGGCGAGGGCTGCGACACCTGCGGCGGAACGGGTTACAAGGGCCGGCAGGGGCTGTACGAGGTGATGGCGCTCTCACCCGAGCTGCGGCGCCAGATCCTGCGAGGTGTCTCCTCGGATGAGCTGAAGGAAACGGCGATCAAGGAAGGGATGCTGACGCTGCGCATGGACGGCATGGTGAAGCTCCAGCGGGGTGTCACCACACTCGAAGAGGTGGTCAAGGAGACCGCGGAGTAACCTATGACTGCAGACGCGGGCAAGGGCGGAGACTCATCGGTCAACCTCCGGGAGCTGCTGGAGGAGATGATCAAGCGGGATGCTTCCGACCTGCACATCACTGCGGGCGAGCGTCCCAAGGTCCGGGTGGACGGCGAGATCGCCAACTCGAACGTGGAGCACGTCCTCACGCCCAAGGAGACGCTGCAGATCGCCTACTCCGTGCTGACCGACAACCAGAAGAAGCGGTTCGAGAACGAAGACGAGCTCGACTTCTCCTTCGGCATCCAGAACCTGGCGCGTTTCCGCGGCAACTGCTTCAAGCAGCGCGGCTGTGTCTCGCTCGTCGTCCGACAGATCCCGTTCTCCATCAAGACCTTCGACGAGCTGGGTCTCCCCCCGGTGTTGCGCAAGCTCGCCGAGCGGCCCAGGGGGCTGGTGCTCGTGACGGGCCCCACTGGATCCGGTAAGTCGACGACTCTCGCGGCGATGATCGACAAGATCAACCAGGAGCGACGCGGGCACATCATCACGATCGAGGATCCCATCGAGTTCATCCACCGGCACCAGGGCTGCATTGTGAACCAGCGCGAGGTGGGGACCGACACCAAGTCGTTCGGCAATGCGCTGAAGTACGCCCTGCGGCAGGATCCGGACATCGTGCTGATCGGTGAGATGCGCGACCTGGAGACGATTCAAGCGGCGTTGACCATTGCCGAGACGGGGCACCTCGCGTTCGCGACGCTGCACACCAACTCGGCGGCCGAGACCATCAATCGGATCATCGACGTGTTCCCATCGCATCAGCAATCCCAGGTGCGGGCGCAACTCGCGTTCGTGCTGGAGGGAGTGGTGACGCAGATCCTGCTGCAGAGGACCGGCGGCAAGGGTCGGGTGATGGCGTGCGAGGTGATGGTGGCCACCCCGGCCATTCGCGCGTTGATCCGGGACGATAAGGTTCACCAGATCTACTCGGCGATGCAGGCCGGCAAGAAGCACGGCATGCAGACCTTGAACGACTCGCTGTATCAGGAGTACATGAATCGACACGTGTCGCTGGAGGAGTGTTTGCGAGTCGCGCCGGACCAGAACGAGTTCCTGCGGATGGTCGGGGAGGAAGTCCCCGAGGCGGAAGGAGCAGGGGCAGGGGCACGGGCCCCGGCGGCCCGGCGGTAATCGCGGCGGACACGGAGGAGATCCAATATGCCTGTATACGAGTACACCGCACGGACGGCGACGGGACAGGAAACCACGGGTACGGTTGACCTCCCCTCCCGGGAGGACGTCGTCAAGCACCTGCGGCAGAACCGGATGATGGTTGTCCGGGTCCGCGAGCAGCAGAAGAAGAGGAAGGGCGGCCGGATCCCGACCCGTGACGTCGTCATCTTCACGCGGCAGTTCGCCACGATGATCAATTCCGGGCTGCCCCTGGTGCAGGCGCTCGACATCCTGGCGCAACAGACCGAGAACAAGATTCTCTCCAGCGTCACCCGACAGGTCGTGTACGACGTGGAGAGCGGCCACACCTTGGCCGACGCGCTCGACAAGCACAAGAACGCGTTCAGCCAGCTCTTCGTGAACATGGTGGCGGCCGGTGAGGCAGGTGGTATTCTCGACACCATCCTGCTCCGCCTGGCGACGTTCCTGGAGAAGAACGACGCCATCATCAGGAAGGTGAAGGGCGCGATGATCTATCCCGCCGTGATCTTCTCGGTGGCGGCCATCGCGGTGGTCGTGTTGCTCATCTTCGTGATCCCCACGTTCGAGAGCATGTTTGCGTCGGTGAATCTCGAGCTGCCGCTGCCTACCCGCGTAGTGATCGCGATGAGCCAGATTCTGCAGGGTTTCTGGTGGCTGATGATCCTGTCGGCTGTCGCCATCTTCTATCTGACGAGGCAGTACTACAGGACGGAGAGTGGCCACCTCAACATCGACCGGGCGCTGCTGAGCATGCCGGTGCTGGGTGACCTGCTGAGGAAGTCTGCGGTGTCCCGCTTCACCCGCACGCTCAGCACCCTGCTGTCGTCCGGTGTATCGATTCTCGAAGGCCTGGAGATCACGGCGCGAACCGCGGGCAACCAGGTGATCCACAACGCCGTGATGGAGTCGCGCGGCTCGATCGCGGGTGGTGAGACGATCTCCGCTCCGCTGGAGAAGTCGGGCGTCTTCCCGCCGATGGTGACCTCCATGATCGCGGTGGGTGAAGCCACCGGCGGCCTGGACGAGATGCTCAGCAAGATCGCCGACTTCTACGACGACGAGGTGGACGCGGCCGTCAGCGCGCTGCTGTCGTTGATGGAGCCGATCATGATCGTCGTGCTCGGCGTGGTGGTGGGCGGCATGATCGTGGCGATGTACCTGCCGATCTTCGACATGATCAACGCGGTACAGTAGACGAGAGAGCGAAGGAGGCCCGCATCCCCTTGGACGCGGGCCTCCGGCTTGTGGGGTTGCCGCTCGAGTGAGGGCAACCGGCCCAGCGCGGGGGCACGAGTCCGCGAGACCAGGGGGACAGGTAATGCGTGCGACAGGGAAGGTGAAGTGGTTCAACGACGCGAAGGGCTTCGGGTTCATCACTCCGGACGAAGGCGAGCGCGATTGCTTCGTTCACTACTCGGCAATCGAGGGTAGCGGGTTCCGTTCGCTGGCCGAGGGTGAGCGCGTCGAGTTCGACATGGTGGAGGGTGAGAAGGGGCCGGCTGCGCAGAACGTGGCCAAGGTGCCCGAGTAGGGCAGACCCAGTCCAGCACGACGAGCGAGGCCGGTCCCCCGTGGGCCGGCCTCGTTGTCATTGGCTATAACCGATTGACCTCCAATCACTTAGGTAACTCGCCGCGGGTGGCGCCCGAGTCAGGTCCGGCCCCGCACAAAGGTGTCGCGATTGTGGCGTAAGACACCGATTCCCCAGGCTAATTGCGAGATCTTGGGTCTCGCATTTCGAGCGACCGGGGGATTGCATCTTGCCAGAGTCGGCGGGAGGTTTGATTTCATGAGCTGGATGGGAGGGCGCGCGCGCCAGGGCGGAGCTGCGCGGCAAAGCGGTGGCATCCCCTCGCCGCGTGGGATCCTGCGCTGGATCTACCTGGGCCGGGTCACGGTGGCCATCGTGGTCTTCGTCGCCGCGGCGCTCTACTTCGCCGCCGTTCCTCGCGAGACCATCCTCATCCTCGCCATCGCAGCGATCTCCAGCGTGGTAGTGACCTCGCTTTCGGTGTGGTACACCCACGTGCGGGGGAGCGAGCCGGGCATGACGTTCCTCTATTCCCAGGCGCTGTTCGACCTGGGGTTGGTGACGACGGTCGTGCACGTGACCGAGGGTCCCGCCAGCCAGTTCCCGGCCCTGTACATCCTGGTGATTGCCGTGAGCGCGGTCGTGATGCCGCTCGGATCGAGCCTGCTGATCACCGCGCTGGCGAGCCTGCTGTACCTGGCCGACATCATCTGGTGGCAGCCGGTGCAGCTCTCGGTCGCGGTGTGGCTGCAGATAGCCGTGTTCGTGGTTGTGTTCAGCGCCACCGGACTGATCGCCAGTCGCGTGCGCGTCATGGGGGCGGAGCGGGAGATCCTGCAGCGCGAGGTGCAGCGCCTCACGCTCGAGGCGGCGGACATCCTGCGCAACATCACTAGCGGCGTGGTGACGGTGGACGGTGAGGGACGGGTGCTCTTCGCCAACCCTTCGGCGGTGGCGCTCCTCGGACTCGGCGGCCCCGACGTCAGTGGCCGGCGCCTCGAGGAAATGGTCGGTGGTCGAGCGCCGGAGCTGCTGCAGACCATCGCGCTCACACAAACCGGTGGCCAGAGAACGCTACGGGCGGAAGGCAGCGTCTCGGTGGGCGACCGCAGCTTCCCCATCGGGGTCACCACCACCAGCATCGAGGACGGTGCCGCCAAGCCGTCGGTTACCGCGATCTTCACCGACATCTCCGACCAGAAGCAGCTCGAGGAGCTGCACATGCGCACCGGACGGCTCGAGGCGGTGGCGGAGCTGTCGGCCTCGCTGGCCCACGAGATAAAGAACCCGCTGGCGTCGATTCGCTCTTCGATCGAGCAGCTCGGTGACGCCGCCCGTGACGACGAGGACGAGCAGTTCCTGGTGCAGCTGGTCGTGCGAGAGAGCGACCGACTGAGCCGCTTGCTGACCGAGTTCCTCGATTTCTCCAGGGTGCGGGTCAGCGACGCACGGCACGTGGACCTGGGGGCGGTGGCCGAGAAGGCCGCCGACGTGGTGCGCAACCACCCCGACTGCGGGGATGGGGCCGTGATCGATGTGGTGCGAGGGCCGGCTGATCTCGAGGGAGACGAAGATCTGCTGCACCGCGTGGTCGTGAATCTGGTGCTGAACGCGGTGCAGGCGGCCGACGGAGAAGGGCGAGTGACGATCGAGGTGCGGGAGGTGCAGCCCGGCGAGCTGCCTCGCGGCCTGCCCATCGGGCGCGCGATCCTCCTCAGGGTCTCCGACGTCGGGCCGGGGATTCCCGAGGATCTCAGGGAGCGGCTGTTCGAGCCGTTCGTGACGGGCCGGACCGGGGGATCGGGTCTCGGGCTCGCCATCGTGCAGCGCGCGGTGGAGGCCCACCGCGGCGTGATTCTGGTCGAGTCCAAACCCGGCAAGGGGACGGCATTCAGCGTGGTACTGCCAAGTGGCGGGACGACGGAGGTAACGGCATGAGGTTCACCAAGCCGAGCATTCTAGTAATCGACGACGAGTCCGGGATCCTGGATACACTGCGGATCCTGCTCAAGAACCAGGGCTTCACTCCCGAGACGGCACAGGGCGGCAGGGCTGGGCTGGATGCCCTGCGGGCGTCGCCGCCCGACATCGTGCTGACCGACGTGCGCATGCCGCAGGTGTCGGGAATCGAGATTCTCGAGGCCGCTCGCGAACAGGACCCGGAGCTGCCGGTGATCCTGATGACGGCCCAGGCGTCGCTGCAGTCGGCGATCCAGGCGGTGAACCAGGGGGCGTTCTACTACATCCAGAAGCCGTTCTCCAACGACGACCTCATCGCCATTTGCCGCCGCGCGGCGGAGTACCGCCAGCTGCGCACCGAGAACAAGACTCTCAAGCGGGAGATCAGGAAGCGGGAGCGGTCCAACTCCATCAAGCCCATCGGCAACGCCAAGCCTTTCCTCGACGTGTTGCAGCTCTCCGGGCAGGTGGCCCCCACGGAGTCCACGGTCCTGATCCTCGGCGAGAGCGGCACCGGTAAGGAGCTCGTGGCGCGCTACATCCACGAGTTGTCGGAGCGTAACGAGGGCCCGTTCTTCTCGATCAACTGCGGCGCGCTGCCGGAGAGCCTGCTGGAGTCGGAGCTCTTCGGGCACATGAAGGGGTCCTTCACGGGAGCCGTGCGCGACAAGCAGGGACTCTTCGCGGCCGCACGGGGTGGCACCTTCTTCCTCGACGAGATTGCCGAGATGCAGCCGTCCACGCAGGTGAAGCTGTTGCGTGTGCTGCAGGAGCGGGAGGCGCTGCCGGTGGGCGCCACCGAGCCCGTGCCGGTGGATGTCCGCGTGATCGCCGCCACCAACCGGGACCTCGACGAGGCAATGCGCCGCGGCACGTTCCGCTCCGATCTGTATTACCGGCTCAACGTGATCTCGATGCGGCTCCCGCCGCTGCGGGAGCGCCGCGAGGACATCCCGGTGCTCGCCGAGGCGTTCCTCGAGCGCATTGCCAGAGACAGGGTGCAGTCGGTCAAGAGCCTCTCGCAGGAGGCGCTGGACGCGGTCATGGTCTACGACTGGCCCGGCAATGTGCGGGAGCTGGAGAACGCGCTCGAGCACGCAGTGCTGCTTAGCGCCGGAGAAGTAGTCGGGGCTGAGGCGTTGCCGGACCGGGTGCTGTCCCGGGAGGCGCAGCCGCTCGTCGCAGAGCGCGCGCCGCACAACCCCACGCTGGAAGCGGTCGAGCGGGCGTACATCCTCTGGGTGCTGCAGGCCGAGGGGGGCAACAAGACGCGCGCCGCTGAGGTACTGGGCATCGATCCCTCCACACTCTACCGCAAGCTCGCACGGTACGAGGCCGAAGGCCTCGCCGCGCAGTAAGGAGCTCCGTGAGACCGCTTCTCTATCTCGTCTTCATCCTCTCCGGGGCCGCGGGCCTCGTATACGAGTCGATCTGGGCGCGCTACCTGGGCCTGTTCGTGGGCCACGCGGCGTACGCCCAGATTCTCACCATCGGAATCTTTCTGGGCGGAATGGCTCTCGGAGCCATGCTCATCGGCTCGCGCACCGAGCGCCTGGCCGATCCGCTGAAGTGGTATGCCCTGATCGAGCTGGCCGCGGGAGCGGTGGGGCTGTTCTTCCACGAGATCTACGGCGGAGTGACCGGCTTCGCGTACCAGACCCTGTTCCCCCTGATGGGAAACGGCATCTCCCTCACGCTCGCGAAGTGGATCATTGCCGGTGGCCTCATCCTGCCGCAGTCGATTCTGCTGGGGACCACCTTCCCGCTGATGGGCGCAGGCGTGATCCGTCGCTACGGCGAGCAGCCGGGGCGCACGCTTGCCATCCTGTACTTCGCCAACAGCCTCGGGGCCGCGATCGGCGTGCTATTCGCAGGCTTCTACCTGCTCAAGACGGTGGGCCTGCCGGGCACGCTGCTCGTCGCCGCGATGCTCAACCTGGTGGCCGCGCTGGGGAGCGGGTTCGTCGCCCAGCGGAAACCGCTGCGCGGTGCCGCACCCGAGCCCGCCACTGCAGCGGCAATGCCGGTCGCCGCCACGGACGCTGCCGCGCTGCCCCAGCGGCAGCTGCTCCTGCTCCTGTTGGGCGTGAGCTTCGGGACGGCGGTAGCCTCCTTCATCTACGAGATTGCGTGGCTGCGCATGCTGTCGCTCGTGCTGGGCAGCGCCACGCATTCCTTCGAGCTCATGCTGTCGGCGTTCATCCTCGGCCTCGCGCTGGGCTCGTTCTGGGTGCGGCGCCGCGCCGACCGCTGGAGCAAGCCGCTCCGGGCCCTGGGCGTCGTGCAGTGGGTGATGGGCTTCTCCGCCTTGGCCACGCTGCCGCTCTACACCCAGTCATTCGGCTGGATGGCCGACCTCATGCAGACGTTCGCCAGAACGGAGGAGGGCTACCAGGGCTTCACCATGGCGCGCTACGCGCTGTGCCTGGTGGTGATGCTGCCGTCCACGTTCTGTGCCGGGATCACGCTCCCGCTCATCACGCGAACGCTGCTGACCAGCGCCACGGGCGAGCGCGCCATCGGGTCGGTATACGGCGTCAACACGCTGGGGTCGATCGTGGGTGTGGGCATAGCGGGCCTCGCATTGATGCCGCTGCTCGGAGTGCGGTTGCTCCTGGTGTCGGGTGCCGCGCTGGACATGGCGCTCGGTGTGGCAATCCTCTGGGTGGTGGCCGGGTCGAAGCCGCGCGCGCGGCAGCTCGCGTACGGGGCACTCGCCGCCACTGCCCTGGTTACCGTGGTCGTGGCAGCGCAGCGCGGCTTCGACCAACGCGTGCTCGCCAGCGGAGTGTTCCGCCACGGCCAAGTGGAGGGGCCGTCCCGTGAGGTCGTCTACTACAGGGACGGACGTACCGCCACTGTGACCGCGTGGAGCCACCCCGAGACCGGCTCGATGTCCATCGCCACCAACGGAAAGGTGGACGGGTCGGTCCCGCTGCGGTGGCTCGAGGCGTGCTCCGATACGACGGTGCGACAGCCGATGTCCAGGGACATCTCGACGCAGACTCTCGCGCCTCTCATCACGCTGGCGCACGCGCCGCGAGCGCGCCTGGCAGCGGTGGTGGGGCACGGGACCGGGATGACCTCTCAGGTCATGCTGGCGAGTGCCGAGCTCGAGCGAATGACCACCATCGAGATCGAGCCGGAGATGCTCGTGGCCTCTCGGGCACTCTATCCGATAAACGCACGGGTGTTCGACGACCCGCGGTCGCAGATCGTGATCGAGGACGCGCGGACGTTCCTGTCAGCGACGGAGGAGAAGTACGACATCATACTCTCGGAGCCGTCCAACCCGTGGGTGAGCGGTGTAGCCAGCCTGTTCACCACTGAGTTCTACAGCCGGATCGCGGGGTCACTGGCTGAAGGTGGAGTGTTCGGTCAGTGGGTTCACCTGTACGAGCTGAACGACGGACTCGTCCTCAGCGTCATCGCAGCGGTGCACAGGAACTTTCCTACTTACGAGATCTTTCTGACCGCTGCGGCGGACATGCTCATCGTGGCCACCGCCGGCGAGAGCCTTCCGGCTCCCGATTGGTCGATCGTCGAGTGGCCGGCGATCCGCGCGGACTTCTGCCACGCCGTCGAGCCCACGGCAGAAATGCTGGAAGCGACCCGTCTGACGCACCGGACGGCGCTGGCTGCGCTGCTGGACGGCTGGCAGCAGCCCAACTCGGACTTCTTTCCGGTCCTCGACCTCGGTGCAGAGCGGGCGCGGTTCCGGGGCCAATTCGCCAGCGGGATCGGTGATCTCGCGACGCGACGCATCGACATTGCCGCACCGGTTTCCCTGCGCCGCATGGTGCCGATCCAGGGTGACCCGGTGCCCATGACCGACGTCCCCCGTGTGCGAGCCCTGACGCTGGCAGCCGCTCTGCGGGATTACGTCGTAGGCGTCGGTGTCGACACGACGGTAGCTGCCAGTCTGGAGGACGCCCGGTACCGCCAGCTCCGGTGGGACGCGCTACTCGTCGCGAGCGAACCCCCGTCCGACTGGAAGCGCTGGCTCGGCGAGCTGCGGGTCGTGGAGCGGGATCGGCAGCGTGGGACGCACGGCTTCGTGGACGAGTCATTGCTCGCCTCGGTGCGTAGCTATCTCGAGCGGCACGACGCGCCTGCCGAAGCGCGCCGGGTGGTAGACTTCTACTTCGGTCTCGCGGGGTGGGATTTCGGCCTGGCGGCGGCGGCGGCCGACGACCTGCTCGAGGCGGAAGCGCAGGAGCAGGGCTGGATCTCGCGCGAGGAACTGACGGAGGGGGCGGTGATCGCGAAGCTGCGGGTCGGGGACGTGGCAGGTGCACGGAGCATCTACGATCTGTTGACGTCCGAGGAAGAGCGGCAGGGCCGGGACTTCCGGCTCCAGCTCATCAGTGCGTACCTGGACGCCTTCTCGGGCGGACCCGTCGGCGCAGAGGCCGGGGGACGATGAAGCTGCGCCGCACCAGGGAGCCGTATCGAGCCGCGCAGCTGCCGGCCGACTGGAACGAGCTAGTCGTTTCCGCGGTGGTGCCCGCGTTCAACGAGGCGCAGACGATCGAGCAGAGCCTGCGGCGCATCCGCGCCGTCCCGCTCAATCTCGAGATAGTCGTGGTGAACGACGGATCGGCCGACGGCACTGGCGAAGTGCTCGACCGGCTCGATCGGGAGGGACTGGTGGACCGCGTGATTCATCAGCCCAAGAACAAGGGGAAGGGGGCGGCGGTGCGCGCGGGGATCGCAGCGGCCACGGGACACGTCATCGTGATCCAGGATGCCGACCTGGAGTATGACCCGATGGAGTACCCCGCGCTGCTCGAGCCCATCAGGCTCGACCGGGCCGATGCGGTGTTCGGATCGCGGTTCCAGTCGGGGCCGCGGCGGGTGCTGTACTTCTGGCACTCCGTGGGTAACCGGTTCCTCACCCTGCTTTCCAACATGCTCACCGACCTGAACCTGACCGACATGGAGACCTGCTACAAGATGGTGCGCGCCGACCTCATGAAGGCGCTGCCCCTGGCCTCCAAGCGGTTCGGCATCGAGCCCGAGCTCACCGCCCGCCTGTCGCAGGCGGGCGCCCGCATATGGGAAGTGCCGATCAGCTACAGCGGCCGCACGTACGCCGAGGGCAAGAAGATCGACTGGCGGGACGGACTGGCCGCCATCTGGCACATCCTGCGCTTCAACTTCCTGCCGGCGCGACCCAAGCAGCGGTGACCGGAACGCCCACGCAGGTGCTGTGGCGGGGGATTGGGGTCGCGCTTCTGATCCTGCCCCTGTTCAGCATCCCGCGCTGGGTGGGTGGCCCGGACCCGGGCCCCGACTGGAGTGTGCACGTGTGGGCCTGGGTAGTGGGGGCCGTGGCGGTTGTTGCGGCAGGCCTCCTCGTGGGTCGTCTGATGCGGGGGCTCACACCGTGGGCGCTCGCCTGGCCCGCGTGGGGCGACCGGGCTCTGGTGGGTGGATTGGCCGTGCTGCTCACGGCGGCGGCCGGCTACACGATGCGGGTCGCCTTCGCGTCGAATCCCCACCTCGTGGACGAGGTCGCGCAGTTGTTCCAGGCGCGGATCTTTGCCTCGGGGCGGCTCGCAGCGCCGCCCCCGCAGCTGCCGGAGTTCTTCTTATTCACGCACACGTGGATCACCCAGGCAGGTTGGGTCTCGCAGTTCCCGCCGGCGCACTCCCTGGCGCTGGCGGTCGGCATGCTGTTCCGCGCCGAGTGGCTGGTGAATCCCGTGCTCGGCGGGGCCGGCGTGGTGCTCGTCTACCTGGTGACACGCGGCATGTTCGACTCCGCTACGGCGCGCTTGGCGGCGGTCCTGTGGGCGGTCTCGGCCTGGGTGCTGTTCATGTCGGCGACGTACATGAACCACGCGCTTGCCGTGGCGTTGGTGCTCGGGGCATGGGCCTGCGTCTGGGCGCGCGGCGGCAAGCGGACCGCCCGCTTCGTAGCCGCTGGAATGCTGCTGGGAGCTGCGGCTGCTACTCGACCGCTCGACGCCGTTGCCGGGGCGGTCCCGCTGCTGGTGCAGCTGCTCCTGAACCGCAAGGTGAGAGAGCTGGGACTGATGTTTCTCGGCGGCCTGCCGGTGGTCCTGGCGCTGGGGTACTACAACTGGCGCCTGTTCGGCGGGCCGCTCGACTTCGGGTACACGGCGCTGTGGGGCGAGGGACACCGGCTGGGATTCCACTCCGACGCGTGGGGCTACGAGTACACGCCGCTGGTGGGTCTGGGCAACATGGTGGCGGCGATCCGCCGGCTGCACATCTACCTGTTCGAGTGGCCGATTCCCGCCTTGGTGCCGCTCGGCTTGTGGGCGCTGCTCGCGCGCCGCCGCGAGGCAGGCGACCTCGCGCTCGGGTTGGGCGTCATCGCCGGACCGGCGCTGTACTTCTTCTACTGGCACTCGGGCTTCTATCCTGGTCCACGGTTTTACTACATCGCGGCCCCGTTTCTGGTCGTGGGCACCGCCCGGGCGCTCCGCTGGGCCTGGCTGGCGGCCCGCAGCCGTCCTGTGGCACGCTTCCGCTGGGACGCAGCGCTCGCCACCCTGTGTACCGCAGTGTTGCTGTGGGGTTGGGTGGACCTGCTGCCGCGGCGCTTCGAGGTCTATAGAGACGGGCTGCCTTCCCTCAAACACCACCCCGAGCGTGACCTGGCCCGGCAGGGCGTGCAGCAAGCGCTGGTACTCGTGCCGGAGAGTTGGGGAGCTCGGATCATCACGGACCTCTGGGCGCTGGGAGCCCCGCCGGGCGTGACAGAGCGCGTGTACCGCAGGCTCGACGCTTGCGATCTCCACCGCTTCGCCGCGAATGCACGTGCCGAGGGGCTGTCTCCCGCGGCGGTGATCGACGGCCTCGAGCAGCGCTACGCCGCTGCGGCAGAGCCGGCGCCGCTGGTGCCCGGGTCGCGCGATCCCACCCTGCGCCTGTGGCCCACCCGTGAGCTGGCGCCGAGCTGCGCGGCACAGCTACGGCACGACATGAGCGGATTCACGCTTTACGGGAGCCTCGCCTGGCGCAATCCGGTGGGGCTGCGTGACGGGTTGGTGTTCGCACGCGATCGGTTCGATCGGAACGGAGAGCTGCTCGCGGGCTACGCAGGATGGCAGGTCTGGCGCTTCGCGCCGCCGGCCGGCGATCCGGACGCCGAACCAAGGTTGACTCGCCAGTGACTGCGGCGCGCGCCGCTCTCGTAGCCGGTCTGGTCGCAATCGCGGTGTACGCCAACGCCCCGCGCAACAGGTGGGCGCTGGACGACGTGGGGGTCATCTGGCAGAACCCCGCGGCGCACTCCCTGCCCGCGGCGTGGGAGGCGCGATTCGCGCCTTACTGGCCCGTGGAGCAGGGCCACCGAGCGGGGCTGTACCGGCCGGCGGTAATAGTGTCGTACGCCGCGGACTGGACCCTCTCCGGCGGCGAGCCCGGCTGGTTCCATGCGCACAACGTGCTGCTTCACGCTATCGCGTCCGGCCTGGTCGTCGTGGTGGCGGTCGCGTGGCTTCCGGCTGCCGCCGCGCTCGTGGCTGGGCTCGTGTTCGCCGTGCACCCCGTACACGTAGAGGCCGTGGCCAACGTAGTGGGGCGCGCCGAGCTGCTGGCGGCGATCGGCCTGCTGCTCGCGATCCTGGCGTTTCGAATGCATCGCCGTGCCGCTTCGCGCCGGGCGAGCATCGCGTGGGGCGCCGCGACCGTCGCGGCGGCTGCGCTCGCCTTGCTGTCGAAGGAGCACGCCGTGGTCGCGGTGGTGCTGCTGGCGCTCGATACATGGCTCGCACCGGCCGGTACGCGGCGGCGGGGGGTCGGAACGCTGCTCGCCGTCCTCGCGGTCACGGTCGCGTGGCTCGCGCTCTGGTGGGCTGTCGCCGCCGCATACGTCGAGGGTGTCGCCGCTCCCGCACTGCGCCACCTGCCGTTCGGCCAGCGGCTCGCCACCATGCTGCCGGTCTACCTCGACGTCCTGCGTTTGCTCACCTGGCCCCTCAGCCTCGCGTACGACTACAGCCCCCAGGTAATACCGCAGCGGATGGAGTTCACTGCCGTGGCGGCGCTGGGAGCGCTGGTCGCCGCAGCGGTGGTGGCACTGGGAGTGCTGAGCCGGCGGCATGCGCCTGCGGTGGCGTTCGGGATCCTGGCCGGAGTGGTGTCGTACGCGCCGACATCGAACCTGCTATTGGCGTCGGGCACGGCGCTGGGCGAGCGAACCCTGTACATCTTCGCGCTGGCGCCCGCCCTGGCAGTCGCGTGGCTCGTGGCGCGGGCCTGGGAGGGTCGCTGGCGCAGGATCGCACTAGTCGCGCTCGGCGCGTTGCTGGCGGTGTACGGTGTCCGCTCGTTCACACGCACCCCCTTCTGGATGGACAGCCGCACGGTGCTCATCGAGAGCGTGATCACCCACCCCGAGAACTATCGAACCCGCCGGCAGCTGGCGCGCCAGCGAGCGCTGAGCGGCGACTCCCTCGCGGCGCTGCACGATTACCTGGTGGCGGGTGAGCTGTTCGGGCTGGATGCGGCGGTCGCGACCGAGAGTGCCGCGCTGGCCCTGGCGCTGGGCAGGGAGCGTGTGGCGCTGCGTGAGGCCCGCCGCGCCTTTGCCCTCCAACCAGGCGAGCCCGCGGCCACCGCACAGCTGGTGGAGGTCTACCTCGCGCTGGGGTGGAACGATTCCGCGCTGGCCGTGCGGCGCTGAGCGCGGCCTTGCGTTCGGCCCTGCACTTTGCAAATTGAGGTCCTCGCGGGCCCGAGAAAGCGGCTCAGAGCTTCGGTTGAGCGCCATAAGTTGTTGTAATAAAGCGTCTTAGCTCATATGGGGAGATCTGGCACGAGGCTTGCCTACACATAGAGCAGATTCTGACGCCCGGGATGCCGGGTGTGCAAACCGGGCTGTTGCCCGAATACTATCCGCGGAGGTGTATAGATGAACCGCAAGGGTTTCACCCTGATCGAGCTTCTGATCGTCGTGGTCATCATCGGCATTCTGGCCGCTATCGCGATCCCGAAGTTCGCCAACACGAAGGAGAAGGCGTATCTCGCGTCGATGAAGGCCGACCTGCGTAACCTGGTGAACGCGCAGGAGAGCTACTTCGCCGACTGGACGACGTACGGCGCGGGCGGCGACCCGAACCTGCTGTACAACCAGTCTGCCGGCGTGACGATCACAGTCACCGGTAAGGGCGGCGACGGCTGGACCGCCGACGCGAAGCACACTGGTGCGCCGACCAAGACGTGCGCGATCGCCGTGGGCGACAACGCGACTTGGAAGAACGCGATCAAGGCGACGGCTGCCGAGGGCGAGCCTGCCTGTAACTAGATAGGGCTAGCCATCGCGTGAATGGTGAGGCGGCGGAGGGTTGGCCCTTCGCCGCCTCATGCCTATCATGGAGACCTCACGATGCTGAGGACGCCCCCAATGCGTAGAGACGTGCGAGGCTTCACGATCATCGAGCTCCTGATCGTCGTGGTGATCATTGGGATCCTGGCTGCCATCGCGATTCCCAAGTACGCCAACACGAAGGAAAAGGCGTACATGGCGTCCATGAGGACCGACTTGAGGAACCTGGCGACGGCTCAGGAGGGATACCTGCACGACTGGTTCACCTACGGCACGGGGGCGGACATGGTCCCGCCGCGGTTCCAGACGACCTCGGGCGTGACCGTGACGGTGAGCGGCGTGAGCGCGTCGGGGTGGCAGGCTACAGCGAAGCACTCCGGCAGCGCGACCAGGATCTGCGCGATCTTCTACGGCTCTGGAGCGGCGCCGATCCCACCCGCAGTTGACGAGGGGGAGGTGGCCTGCAACTAGGCGCTACGAGTTGAGCCGACGCAAGGCGACGGGGTTACCGTCGCCTTTCTTTTTTGCCCGCGGTTCGGCTGCAATATTCGGCACTGCGCTCAGCTGGTTTGAGGCGGGCCAGGCGCTCCCTGCGCCCTAGCTTGCCCGTGACATGCAGTCTTCCACGACCTCCCGGGGCGGGTTCACCGTCCTCGAAGTCCTGATCGCGATTCTCCTGCTGTCGGTAGGGATCCTCGGGCTCGCCGACAGCGCGGCGCTCACCACGCGGATGATCGCCTCGGCACGCAGGCAGGCTCATGCGGTCGCCTTGGGGCGCAGCACCGTGGAGCGGTTGAGAAGCGGGGAGTGCCCAGCGGAGGGCGCGGGCGAGGCTTCCCGTGGCCCCTATGTGGTGCGCTGGACCGTGTCGCCCGTAGCCGCAGGCCTGGCGCGCCGCGCCATGGCCGTCGTCGAGACTCCCCGAGTGCGGCCCGCGCGTGCCGACACTGTTTCGGCCGTCATCCCCTGCTGATGACGAGGAGGGGCGGAACGGGGTAACCCTCGTCGAGCTCCTGGTCGCCCTCGTTCTCTCCGGCATAGTAGCCGCCTCGGTGGTCGGGTTCGTGGTGGCGAGCGGGCGCACATACCGGCGTCAGACGGCCGCGGCGACGGTGTCGGCCACGCTGCGGGCCGCAACGGCGATGCTCCCGCTCGACCTCGCGGGCCTCGGCGCCGGGGATTCCCTCGGCAGCGACATAGTCGCGATGCGACCCTCCGGGGTCGCGTTCAAGGCGACGCGCGCAGTGTCCTTCATGTGCGGTGCGCCGCTGGTTCGGGGTCCCCGCAGCGGCTCCCTGATTGTGGCGGGCCGGCCCCGCTACGGGCTGCGCGAGCCGGAGCCGCGACGTGACTCGGTGTTCGTCTACGCGGTGGCCGATCCCTCGGACCCCGACGACGATTACTGGCTGCGGGCGGATCTGGAGAGCGTCCGTCCGGCCGGATCCTGCCCCGACGGGAGCGCGGGGGAGGTCCTTGAGATCGCCTCCGTGAGACCCCCCGGAGGGCTGATCGATGTGGGGGCCGGCGCCCCGGTGCTGAGCTACGAGGTCGTGCAGATCACGGCCTACGCCGATCGAAGCGGAGCCTGGTGGCTGGGTGTGCGACTCCACGGGAAGTCACGGGGGTGGGGCGGTATCCAGCCGGTCATAGGACCGCTGAGACCGCGGGGTCTGCGCTTCTCGTATCACGATGTCTCCGGGTCAGAAACCACCGTGCCGCGCGAGGTGCGGCGCATCGTGGTAGTGGCGGCGGCGCGCCCGGACGGGAACCCGCCGCCGGGTCTCGAGGACTCGGTGCGGATCGAGATAGGGCTGCTGAACGGCCGCCGGCCGTGAAGCGCGAGGCCGGGGGAGCCCTGCTGCTCGCGCTCCTCGCCCTCGTGATCGGCGGGGCGCTGGTGTCGGGCGGCTGGCTGATAGGTCTTCACGAGCTCAGGGTCGCCGGCACCGCCGCGGCACCGGCACGCGCTCTTGCCGCCGCCGAGGAGGGGGCCTGGGCTCAAGTGCAGGGCTGGAGGTCTGCCGGGTACGCTCGGCTCCCACCGGGTGGCGAGGCGGCCTTCGCCGGGCAGGTTGCCGGCCCCCTCGGCTCCTTCCAGGGCAGCGTGCGGCGGCTCTCCGAGCTGCTCTTCCTCATCGAGTCGGAGGGGCGCGATCCCGACGACCGGGCGCGCCAGCGCATCGGCCTCCTGGTTCGGCTGCAGCCACTGGACTTATTCATTAAAGCGGCCCTCAGCGCGTCGGGCTCGGTGAGGCTGGCAGAGGGCACCCGCGTGAGCGGTCTCGATGAGGTGCCGGCCTGGTGGGACTGCCCGCCCCCGGGTGGGGCGCTGCCCGGCATCCGGCTGAGCGAGAGATCTGCCTTGGATCTTGGGGGGTGCCGCGAGGAAGGGTGCGTCACCGGCGCGCCAGCGGTGCTGGTGGATTCCGTCGGCGAAGCTCCGGGCCGGATCGCCGGGGTGGAGGTGGCCACCCTGCGTGCTCTGGCAGACAAGGTCATGGGGCCGGGCCTCTGGACTGTTGGGCCGAGCCAGGTGGGTGGAAGGTGTCGCTATGGTGCCCTTTCCAACTGGGGCGATCCGGACCGGCCGGGGGGTCCGTGCGGCAACTACTTCCCCCTGATCTTCGCTCCCGGCGGTCTGCGTCTCCACGGAGGTCGGGGCCAGGGGATCCTGGTGGTGCATGGGGACTTGGCTGTGTCCGGCGGATTCCGGTTTTTTGGGCCAGTTCTGGTCCTGGGTCAATTTGACACAACCGGTGAGGGAGGTCACTTCAGTGGAGGGGTGGTGGCAGCTACCGTAGGGGTCGCGCGATCAGGCCTGGCGGGGAGGCCGGTTGTGGGCTACTCGAGCTGTGCGGTGCGGCGGGCCGTAGTCGCCCAGGGGGTACCTGAACCGGTGATGGAGCGCAGCTGGATGAGGCTCTACCGAACTCCGTAAGTGAAAGCGGGACTGGGCTTTGATCAGGGTGGCTTAAAGTAGCTTAGAGCTTGACAAAAATAGGGGTGGGTCGTACTGTAGTCGTCCGCAAAGTCACTTATCTCGTTTAACGGTCGGCAGATATGGCGATTCTCGGGCTCGGTGGCGCAAAATCGACGGTCGCCTTGGACATCGGCAGCGGGCTCCTCAAGCTGGTCGAGGTCGACCACAAGAAGGATGAGCCGGTCCTGAGCCGGGTGGCCGTCACGCCCGTCCTGGCGGATGCGATCGTCGAGGGCGAGGTGATGGATCCTGACATCGTGGCCGACGCGATCCAGGGACTATTCAGGACCGCCGGCATCAAGCAGAAGCAGGTGGTCGTGGCGGTGGGCGGTCGCGACGTGATCATCAAGAAGATCCAGGTCGACCGCATGAAGGAAAGCGACGCCTACGAGGTGGTTCGCTGGGAGGCACAGCAGCACGTGCCGTTCGACATCGAGGCGGTGGAGCTGGACTTCCAGATCCTGGATCCCGACGGCGAGGGCCTCCAGATGGACGTACTCCTGGTGGCGGCCAAGAGGGACCTGGTCGAGGACAAGATGCAGCTCCTCATCCAGGCCGGTCTGGAGCCCGCCATCGTAGATGTGGACGCCTTCGCGCTCCACAACGCGTTCGAGCTGAACTACCCCGAGGCAATGACCGGTGTGGTGGCACTGCTCAACATCGGCCACGAGGTCACCAACGTGAACATCCTGCTCGACGGGGTGCCGCTGCTGACCCGGGACCTGAGTGTGGGGACCCGGAAGTTCCGTGAGGACCTGCAGCGGGAGCGGGGGATGTCGGCCGAGGACGCGGACCACTTGCTCCAGGGTTATGAGCTCACTCCCGACCTGGAGCCCTATGTGAAGAACCGGGGTGAGGAGATGTCCGTGGGGCTGGAGCGGGCCGGTGCCTTTCTCCAGACCGCGGCCCGGGACGCCGGGCCTCTGCAGCGGGTCTATTGCTGCGGTGGCGGCGCCAGGATTCCGGGCCTCTCAGACGTGCTCGGAGAGCGACTCCGCCTCCCCGTGGAGGTAGCCAGCCCGCTGCAGCGCATGCGGGCGAAGGACAACGTGTTCGACACGCTCAACGCCGACGAGATGGGGCCGCTGCTGATGCTTGCCACAGGCCTCGCCCTGCGGCGGCGTAGCTGAGCGTAAGGGAGCAGGACTATGAGGATCCAGATCAACCTGCTCGGGGGCCCGAGGAAGAAGAAGGCCGGCGCCGGCGTTTCTCTTCCCAACATCGGCGAGCTGATCAAGGGGATCAAAGATCCTCTGCTGATCGGCGCCGTGGCGGCCTGGATCGTGGTGGGAACCGGGGCGGGCTACCTGTTCGTGACGATGCAGGCCGAGGTTGCCGGGCTGCGCGACGAGGCGACTCAGGCACGGCAGGAGGCCCGTCGGTTCTCGAACATGATCGCGCAAAAGCGCCGAGCGGAGCGGCTGCGCGACTCCCTCGAGACTGAGCTGCGGGAGATCCGCAGCATCGACGCGGACCGCTACGTCTGGCCACACGTGCTGGAAGAGGTGACCAAGTCGCTGCCCGACTACACCTGGCTCGTGGGTCTGAACGTCGTCCAGGCGGCCCCCGCGGTCACCACCGAGGGAGAGGCTGTCGGGCCGGTGCCCGTGCGGTTCATGATCGACGGGCGTACCTCGGACATCGGCGCGTACACGCGGTTCCTGCGGAACCTGGCCAATTCCCCTTGGGTCGCGAATGTCGTGCCGGGTGCCAACCGGACCGTGGTGGAAGACGACAAGGCGCTCACCGCCTTCAGCATTACGGCCACGTTCCGGTCGGCGGACTCGGCATTCATCCGGACCGTTCCGGTCTCGGCATCGGTGCGCTAGGGAGGAGTCATGGCACTCTCCCAGAAGGATCGGCAACAGCTACTCGTGCTGCTCATCATCGTCGCGCTCGGCGGCGGTGGGGGCTTCTGGTATTTCTGGCGGACGCCCCAGATGGAAGAGGTGACCCTGCTCGAGACCGAGATCGACTCGCTGCGGGCAACGGTGGATTCGGCCCGGCGGGATCTGGCCTCGGGTACGGTCGAGAGCCTCAGGCAGCGCGTGGCGGACTACGAGGCCAGCCTCGGGCTCATGCGCCGCCTCGTCCCGCTGGAGAACGAGGTCCCCAGCCTGATCGACGACATCGCGTCACGTGCCACGCTGCGCGGGGTGCACATTCAGGAGATCAACCCGCAGTCCGTGGAGGCTGCGGGGATATTCGACACGCACCGCTATCGGGTGAGCGTCGTGGGGCACTACGACGAGATCGGGGAGTTCCTGGCCGACGTGGCCTCACTGCCCCGGATCATGGTGCCCTACGAGCTGACGTTGGGGATCGCTCCGCTGACGGCCCAGGTCGCCTACGGGGACACCACGCGCGCTCTCCTGCAGGCACAGTTCCAGTTGCGGACGTTCGTGAAGCCGCCGGCCATGGGAGGCAGCGGTGAGACACAATAGGGAGTTGGTCTGGATCCTGGCGTGCGCCTGCGTGGTCGCGGCCGGGTGCGGTGGCGAGGAGCCCCCGCCTCCGCCGCCGACTCAGGTTGCGGCCGAGCCCGTCGCCGCGGTAGAGGCGGACACGGTGGCGGAGCTGCAGCCCGTGGAGCCCGCTCAGCAGGAAGAGACGGAACTCCAGCGCGAGGTGTTCGCATACGGCGGGTCGGGACGCGACCCGTTCATCTCGCTGCTGCGGTCGGGCGACGTCCGGCCGTTGCTGGAGGATCTCCGCGTCACCTCCATCAACTTCAACCCGCGCTATCCAAGCAGCAGTGTGGCCGTGCTGCGCGACACGACGGTCGGGCAACGCTACACGGTGCGCGTCGGGGACGAGGTGGGCCGGCTGCGGATCGCCGAGATCCGCCAGACCGAGGTGCTCGTGATCATCGAGGAATTCGGCGTCGAGCGGCAGCGGACATTGGCGCTGCGCCGCAGGCAGGAGGAACTACCATGAGGCGGTCTCTGATACTCGCACTCGCCGGGCTCGTCCTGGTGGCGCCCCGCGCTGTTGCGGCGGGGCCGGGCGAGGTCAACGCGGTGAGCGTGCTGCCCGGAGCGGGCCGTGCCCACGTCGTGATCGATGTGCTAGGCAGTGTGTCGGTGCAGGACTTCACGTTACAGAATCCAGCGCGCCTCGTCATCGACGTGCTCGGAGCCAAGCTCAACGCACGAGAGCTGCTGTACGATGGGCAGAACCGCGGCGGCATCCTGAATGTCCGCTACGCGCAGTTCCGCCCCGACGTGGTCCGCATCGTACTCGAGCTGGATGAGCTCAAGGACTACCAACTGGAGTATGCGGACGACGCCATCCGGATCACGCTGGGCGCCGATCGCGGCTTCGCGGCATGGTCGTCGAGCGCTCCCTCCGATTACGCGGTTGCGAATGGAGACCAGCTCTTCGCGCCGGCCGCCGCGGTGATGCCCACCGCTGCGCCGCCGCCGCCCGACTTCCTGTCGCAGCAGCCTACGGTGACGGCGTCGTTCGACTCCGCCACCATCGCTGACGTGATGTCCGGCTTCGCGGAGCTTTCCGGCAAGAGCATCGTCCTCGGCAAGGACATCGAGGGCTACGTCACGGCCGACATCCGCAACCAGCCGTGGGATGTGGCGTTTCAGGTGGTGCTCGAATCACACGGGCTGGACGCGATCGAGGACCCGCCGGGCATCATCCGTGTGGACTCCCGAGAGGCGCTGCTGGCCCGCGACTCGACCGAGCCCACAGAGACACGGATCGTGACGGTCAACTACGCCCGCGCATCGTCTCTGGTGCCGGTGGTCGAGACGATCCTCACGCCGGACCGGGGCCGTGTGGTGGCCGACACCGGCACCAACAGCCTGATAATCACGGACATCCGCAGCCGGCTGCAGGAGGACGTGGAGTTCGTGCAGCAGCTCGACGTTCAGACGCCCCAGGTTTCGATCCAGGCGAAGCTGATCTTCGTGAACCGGAGCAACATCGAGGAGCTCGGTGTGCAGTACGACATCGGGAGCCCGACTCAGTTCTACAACACGATGGTCGCGCGGCCGGACCCGCGCACCAACCAGCCGGTGGACCTCGACGGCGACGGGGTGCCCGACGCCGTGGCGCCGACCGATTTCTTCGATCCGACGGAAACGCCGAGCATCGTGGACCTGGGCGGCAATCAGCTGGCCGCCGTCGCGAACGCGGAGTCACAGATCATCAATCCCGCGCTCGAGCTGATCTGGTCCACAGCCATCGGCAACTTCAGCATCACCGCATTCGTGAGCGCGTTGCAGCGGGTGGAGCTGGCCGACTTGCAGGCCGAACCCCTGACCTCCACCGCCGACAACACGGAGGCCTACATCCTGGTGGGTGAGCGCACCCCTGTCCGCGTGGTGGACGTGAGCGCGCAGGCCAATCAGGCGCAGGCCACGGTGGACTACGTGGAGACCGGCGTGAAGCTGCGGGTGACGCCGCACGTCACCAGCAACCGCCAGGTGTTGATGTCGGTGCACGCCGAGAACTCGTCCATCCAGGCGGCCCCGTCGGACCTCGGTTTCACGTTCCAGACCCAGGAGGCGCAAAGCCAGATCCTGGTTGATGATGGCCAGACGGCGGTGATCGGAGGGCTCACGGTGACCTCGGTCACGGTATCCAAGAGCGGAATTCCGTTTCTTGTAGACCTGCCGGTCATAGGTGGCCTCTTCGGCTTCACGCAGCGTGAGGAAACGCGCCAGGACCTTTTGATCCTGGTCACGCCGCACATCATCGACAATCCTGCGGCAATGGCTGCGGAGGCCCGCTAAGCGGCGGAGGCAGGGCTATGCACAACGCGAACTTCTGGAAAGGCGCCGCCGCGACGGCAATGGTCCTCGCGGCTGGCTGCAACGAGGCGGCGCTCGCGCCGGGCGTACAGCAGGACTTCACCCCGCCCACCGTGAGCATCGCGACCGGCGGCAATCCCGACACCCTCGACATCTCCGAGGGCCTGCAGTTCTCGGTCACGGCCGGGGACAATCTGGGCCTGAAGAACGTCACTGTGGTGCTCGAAGGGGGCGTCAATGGGACGATCGACTCCACCTTCAGCAGCCAGGTGACTGGGATCACCGTCAACTTCGACATCCAGTTTCCCACTGGGAGCGTCGCTGGCGGGTGGGTCAAGATCAACGCGCAGGCGGTGGACGGCGCCCTCAACGGCGCCACCGCGCTGGACTCGATCTTCCTGAAGAATGCCGCCGCACTGCTGGTCACACTGCTGAATCCGAGCGACGGCGCAGTCACCTCGGCGGGCAAGGACTTGCTGGTGAGGGTGCGCGCCACTCAGCGGGACGGCATCAAGCGGGTGGGCTACACCTTCAGCGGCGTAATTTCGGGTGGCGACTCCTCTGGTACCAAGCAGGTGGGGCTGCCCAGTGACACCACGTTCCTGGATACCCTGACGATCCCGACGGCTGCGCCCGAGGGCGTGTTCACGATCATTGGATTCGCAGTGGACTCGGCCGACCGGCGGGCGACCAGCGCGCCGATCACGGTGACGATCCAGTCGGTGGTCAACGACACAGACCCGCCGATAGTGACCTTCCAGATCGGCGCACGAGTGGAGGTGGACGACACCATCACCGTGAACGCCACTGATCCGAGCGGCATCACGGCGATCGGCTGGCAAGCCGTCGACCTTGCCGGTGTTCTGGTGAAGAGCGAAACCCGCACGCTGGCCGGCAACTTGACCGACGTCACCGAGAAGTGGGTGGTCGGCTTCAACTTCGCGACCCTGCCACAACCCGTTGTGATAACTGCGTTCGCGACGGACGGTGCCGGTAACTCCGGGACGTCGGCGACACCAGCACCTCCGGCGGGTTCGAGTTCGGAAGGCGGTGGGCGATGAAACGGACCGCACTTGGCGCGTTGATGGTCGTGGTGGCGGCTGCGTGTAGTGAGGACCGCGTCGCCCAGCCCGAGCCTCCGATGGACCAGCGGGTGCAGTACGCGATTTCGCCGCGCGTCGAGGTGGACGACTCGCTCAGGGTTGCCGCCTCCGACACGCTTGGCCTGACCCTGGTCGGCTGGACGGCAACGCTGTATGACGGGACGCTGTTGCGGGCCGATTCCACCTTCCTCAACGGCGAAGAGTACTTCAGCAGGCAGTACTTGTTGGACTTCGAGCCGGACGCTCGGCAGCTGCCGCTTCCGATCCGAATCACGGCTTTTGCTGTGAACTCGGTTGGCGAGCGGTTCAGCTCGTCCGATCCGTCGGCGTTCGATGCCCACATATCCGCCGCGGCCCTGTTGAGCATGCAGGTGGCCGCTGCGGCGGCCGACGGTGTCGACACGGTGTTGGTCGTGTCCGGCGTGACCACGGCACTGCCCGAGGGCGGACAGATCGCGGACGCGATCTACAACCGCAATCTCAACGAGGTATACCTCAGCAACATCGATCTGAACCAGCTCGAGGTCTTCCAGGTGGTGGACACGACGTTCGCGACCGCCATCGATGTTGGCTCCCGTCCGTGGGGTCTAGCCCTGTGGCCGCGCAACACTGCGGGCGACCACGACGACACCGTGGTCGTGGCGAACTCGGGCGGTACGAACCTGTCCATCGTGGACGTGAGAACGGCGGTCCGGGCCGAGGCATCGCGGCATGCGCTGCCCAACTTCCTGGTCCAGAGTGTGCAGACCGAGATCGACGAGGCGACCGGGCAGATCAAGCTCAAGATCATCGAGTACGACTTCACCGACCGGCCGGAGTACCTGGGGATGACCTGCATCCCGAGCGGCGGTGCCGGCACCGCCTGTCTGGCGGACGAGATCTACGCCATCTACTCGACCACGCCCACGATATCCCAGCCCGGCGAGCCGGTGGACTACGTGGAGCGCGGTACCGTGCGGTGGGAGAACCTGACGTCGGCCACGCCGGAGTCCCATTTCTTCTGGGAGCAGGCAGCGGTAGCGCCTTCCCCCGACAGCGACACCCTGCAGATCTGGGTGGACCGGGGCCCCGGAACCACGACCGAGCTGATTCTCTCGGCGTCGTGCGGCCGCACGGTCAACATGCCGGAGCTCGCGTTCCTCGACAGCACGTACGTGCGGAACTCGGGAGACTTCACGCATGCGCTGATCGGTGAGGGCGGGTCCAGCGCCGAGCCTCCCAATGAGTTCGCCCGGGTGATCGGCTACAACCGGCTCACCGGACACACTACCACCGCCTGCCCGCCGATCATCGTAGCGGGTGTCCCGTTCAGCGGCCCCGAGGTAATCGACTTCGGAATCTCGCCGGCCCTGCGGGTGCGGGACTTCATCGTGAATACGGGCATCCCGGTCAAGTCAATTGCCCTCAACTTCAACGGGCTCACGAACCTGGTGCGGGCCGACTCGATCTACGTGCTGGACGAGGGCCTCAGGCTCACGGGCTTGATGAGCATCGGGCACGCCAATGCCGGGATGGACATGAACTTCGATCACGCCTTCGACGCGCGTACCCGCGGCAGCCCTCCGGGCTCGTCCGCCGACCGCCTGGTGTTCGCGGCGGGCGACGATCCCGTGATCGAGGTGTTCGACACCTACTGGTACGACAAGATCGCCGTGATCCCGGTGCGCGACCCGATTACCGGGCCGCTCCGGGTGTCGGAGAACGCGCTCACGGGTGAGCAGATCCTGGTGGGCGTGACGGCTGCCGGCGTAGTCACTGTGGCCGTGCCGGCCATCACGAACCCCTTGCCCGGCCCGGGCGCAGGCGGCCCCGGCCAGTAAGGAACGGCAAGAGGATACCGATCGAGCACACTGAGCCCGGCCGAGCGGCCGGGCTCTTTTTTTCCGTGCGGCGGCCCGAGGGATAGATTAGTCGCGACATGATCCGCTTCACTACAGCCGGTGAATCGCACGGCCGTGGCCTGGTGGCCCTGGTCGAGGGCGTTCCCGCGGGATTGCCGCTCCGGGCCGAAGACGTCGACCGCGAGCTCAAGCGCCGCATGGCGGGGTACGGCCGCGGCGCGCGCATGAAGATCGAGTCCGACGCCGTGGAGTTCCTGAGCGGCGTGCGCGCCGGCGAGACGATCGGCTCGCCCATCGCGATGGTGATCTGGAACCGCGATTGGGAGAACTGGACGGACGTCATGGCTCCCGAGCCGGACGAGGAAGGCGGCGAACGCCGGCGCCGCGTGGCGCGCCCGCGTCCGGGACACGCCGATCTGGTGGGAGTGCTGAAGTACGACCGGTCCGACGCTCGAGACATCCTGGAGCGCGCCAGTGCCCGCGAGACGGCGGCTCGCGTCGCCTGCGGCGCGGTGTGCCGGCGACTGCTGGCCGAGTTCGGCGTCGAAATCGGGAGCCACGTGGTGGCGCTCGGTTCGGTGCGGGCACCGGAGCAGAGCACCCTGCCGACCCCGCTCAATGAGGTGGCCGATCGCTCGGCGGTGCGCTGCCTCGACACCGCGGCTTCGCAGGCAATGGTGGACGCGGTGGACGCCGCGGTTGCGGAGCGGGACACGTTGGGGGGCGTGGCCGAGGTGGTGGCGCGGGGGGTGGTGCTCGGCCTCGGCTCGCACGCTTCCTGGGACACCAGGCTCGACGGCAGCCTGGGGCGGGCGGTGATGTCGATACCGGCCGTGAAGGGTGTCGAGATCGGCCTGGGGTTCGGCGCGGCGGCGCTGCCCGGATCCGCAGCCCACGATGAGATCGAGGAGGGTGGCCGCCCCGCCAGCGGTGGGTTCGCGCGACGCGGCAATCGGGCCGGCGGCCTGGAGGGTGGCATGACCACCGGCGAGCCCATAGTGCTCAGGGCCGCGATGAAGCCGCTCTCGACCCTGCGGCGCCCGCTCGACACGGTGAACCTGGAGACGGGTGAGCCGGCCAAGGCCCAATCCGAGCGCTCCGACGTGACCGCGGTGCCGGCCATGGGGGTGGTGGCCGAAGCCATGGTGGCTCTCGTGCTGGCCCAGGCAATGACCGAGAAGTTCGGCGGTGACTCCCTGGCCGAGCTGCGCGCCAACTACGATGCCTACGTCGCCCGCATGAGCCGGAGCGGGTGAAGCGCCACTTGGTGCTGGTCGGGCTGTCCGGCTGTGGGAAGACCGCCGCCGGCCGTCTGGCCGCCGCCGCCCTCGCAGCCCAGTTCCACGACATCGACGCTCTGATAGAGGAGAGAGAGGCGGCGTCCATCAGCCGCATCTTCGCCGAGCGCGGTGAGGATGAGTTTCGGCTACTGGAGCGCGAGGCAGTGCGGAACGTGCTGGCCGGGCAGCCGGCGGTCATCGCCCCGGGTGGGGGGTGGGTGGCCCAACCGGGCAGCAGCGAGGACGTGGGTGACCGCGCGGCGCTCGTGTACCTGCGCGTGAGCCCCGAGGTTGCAGCAGGTCGCGTCGCGCACGAGGGGAACAGGCCGCTACTCGACGGGGTCGATCCGGTGGTGCGGCTGCAGCAGTTGCTGGATCAGCGGGAGGCCGCGTACCTGACAGCGCAGGCGGTGGTTGAGACCGACGCGAGCACGGCCGAGGAGGTGGCCGGCGAGCTGGTTCAGCTTGCGCGATCTATAGCCGGGTGGTAAGTATCGGCGCCGATTCATGGGCTTCGGCCTAGGTGGCAGTTATGAGCGCCTGGGCCGCGCGACGGTTGAAGGGCATTTGAGTCACGTTGCTTACCTCTCGCTCTTCCCGCGCCGGCACCCGGAGAGATATGGCGAAGACCGCTAGCAAAGCCAAGAAGTCGAAGAAGGCGGCCAAGAAGAAGACCGCACGGAAGAAGTCTGCCGAGAAGTCGCCTGCCAAGAAGTCGTCTGCCAAGAAGTCGTCTGCCAAGAAGTCGCCCACCAAGAAGTCCGCCAACAAGTCGCCCGCCAAGGGGCGCGGCAAGGCACTCGTCATCGTCGAGTCACCGGCCAAGGCGCGCACCATTGGGAAGTACCTGGCTTCCGGCTACACGGTGAAGGCCACCGTGGGACACGTACGCGACTTGCCGCAGCGCGAGCTCGGGGTGGACGTGGAAAACGGCTTCGCGCCCAAGTACGTCACCATCAGGGGGAAGGGTAAGCAGCTCGCCGAGATCAAGCGGGCGGCCAAGACATCCTCCGCCGTGCTGCTGGCAACGGACCCGGACCGGGAGGGAGAGGCAATCGCCTGGCACGTCTCTGAGCAACTGGGCGACGGTTCGAAGATCCGGCGGGTGCTGTTCCACGAGATCACTAAGGACGCCATAACCGAGGCGATACACCGGCCCGTAGACATCGACGGGCAGAAGGTGGAGGCGCAGCAGGCCCGGCGTATCCTCGACCGCCTCGTCGGCTACAAGGCGAGCCCGTTGCTGTGGAAGGCCGTGAAGCGCGGTCTCTCGGCAGGACGGGTGCAGACCGTGGCGCTGCGGCTCATCGTGGAGCGCGAGCAGGCGATCCGCGACTTCAAGCCGCAGGAGTATTGGTCGATCGAAGCCGAGCTGGAGGCGAAGCGCAAGCGGTTCACCGCCAAGCTCCACAAGGTCGAGGGCAAGAAGCCCTCCCTCAACAACAAGAAGGAAGCCGACGCTGTCGTGCGCGCGGTGAAGGGCCAGCCCTTCGTGGTCAGCGCGGTAGCGAAGAAGCAGCGGCGCAAGCGCCCCGGGGCGCCCTTCATCACGAGCACGATGCAGCAGGAAGCAGCCAAGCGGCTCGGGTTCTCGGCGAAGCGCACCATGCGTGCCGCACAGCAGTTGTATGAGGGGATCGAGATCGGCAAGGAGGGCGCCGTCGGTCTGATCACCTACATGCGTACCGACTCGCCGCGCGTGGCGCCTCAGGCGATCGACGCGGTGCGCGAGTTCATCGTGGGGCACTTCGATGAGCGCTATCTCCCCGACAAGCCCAACGTCTACCGCAGCAAGAAGGCGGCCCGGGCGCAGGAGGCGCACGAGGCGATCCGCCCGACGGACGCGCAGCGGCGACCCGAGTCGGTGCGGGAGCACCTGACACCGGACCAGTACAAGCTGTATCGCATCATCTGGCAGCGGTTCGTGGCGTCGCAGATGACTCCGGCCGTGTACGACACGACCGCGATCGACTTCGAGATC
Organism: Gemmatimonadota bacterium; assembly: GCA_039586815.1. Taxonomy (GTDB): domain Bacteria; phylum Gemmatimonadota; class Gemmatimonadetes; order Gemmatimonadales; family GWC2-71-9; genus WVYX01. Next base: position 68,068 of record JBDHJR010000009.1, read on the forward strand.
AAGAAGTACCTGTTCCGCGCCACGGGGTCGGTGATGGTGTTCGACGGCTTCCACGTGCTCTATTTCGACACGAAGGAGCCTGGTGAGGAAGAGACGTTCGAGGACTTGGCACCCGTGCCTGCGGTGGTGAAGGGCGACGAGGCGGCAGTCAAGGGTATCACTCCGAACCAGCACTTCACCGAGCCGCCGCCCCGGTTCAGCGAGGCGAGCATCGTCAAGGAGCTCGAGGCCGACGGCATCGGACGGCCCAGCACCTACAGCTCGATCATCTCGACGCTGCGGGACCGTGGCTACGTGAACATGGAGAGCCGCCGCTTCCACCCGACCGACCTGGGTGAGACCGTGACGAAGGTGATGGTGAGCCGCTTCCCCGACATCTTCAACGTCGAGTTTACGTCGCAGATGGAGACGGAGCTCGACAAGGTGGAAGAGGGGGAGCTGGGGTGGCAGAAGGTGCTGCAGGACTTCTACGGCCCCTTTTCCAAGGCACTGGAGTCGATCGACACCGCCGCGCTCATCCGCGAGGCGCACGACGTAGAGGACATCGAGAAAGAGCCGTGCCCTGAATGCGGCGGGAAGCTCACCGTGAAGAGCGGCCGGTTCGGCCCGTTCATCGCGTGCACGAACTACCCGGAGTGCCGGTTCACCAAGCCCCTCAAGCGCGACAAGCCGCCCGACAAGCCGTCGGACGAGGTGTGTAAGGAGTGCGGGGCTCCGATGGTCATCAAGACGGGCAGGTACGGCGAGTTCCTCGCCTGCACCACTTATCCCAAGTGCAAGCACACGCGCCCCATCCCCCTGGGGGTCGACTGTCCCAAGTGCGGCGAGGGTGACATCGCGCAGCGCCGCACCCGCCGCGGACGCTCGTTCTACGGATGTACGCGCTACCCCGACTGCGACTTCTCGACTTGGCATTTCCCCGTGCCCGACACCTGTCCCGAGTGCGGGTTCGTCGGCGCGGAGAAGCGCTCCACCAAGGCCCGCGGCGAGTATCGCCGCTGCCTCAAGTGCGAGAGTGAGTTCGAGGCCCCGGAGGCCGTCTCTGACGTAGCGGCGCAGTGAACGTCACCGTGGTCGGCGGGGGCCTCGCGGGCTGCGAGGCCGCTTGGGCGCTGGCTCAGCACGGCGTCGATGTGATTCTCTACGAGATGCGGCCGCGCGTGACGACGCCGGCCCACAAGACCGACCGTCTCGGCGAGATCGTCTGCAGCAACACCTTCAAATCGCTGGAACTCGGCAACGCCCACGGCCTCCTCAAGGCCGAGCTGCGGATGCTGGGCAGTCTGCTAATGGAGGTCGCCGAGTCGGTCCGGGTCCCGGGCGGCGCGGCGCTGACGGTGGATCGGGAGTTGTTCAGCGCTGAGGTAACCCGTCGTGTGGAGGCACATCCCCGCATCGAGGTGGCGAGGCAGGAGGTCACGGAGCTGCCGAGCCCGGCAGTGGTGGCTACCGGCCCCCTCACGTCCGACCGGCTGGCGCAGGTGATCGCCGCGCGGCTCGGGGTGGAGGCGCTCGCATTCTACGACGCCATCGCGCCGATCGTGAGCGACGAGTCGCTGAACCACGATGCGCTGTTCCGCGCATCGCGGTACGGCAAGGGAGAGGGTGACGATTTCTTCAACGCGCCGCTCTCCCCCGAGCAGTACGGCGCGTTCTTGGATGCGCTGATCGCGGCGGACCAGCATGCGGGACACGACTTCGACGCGGTCCCCTACTTCGAGGGGTGCCTGCCGGTCGAGGAGATGGCGCGGCGCGGACGCGACACTCTGCGGTTCGGGCCGCTCAAGCCCGTCGGGCTGCCCGATCCGCGGACCGGCCGTGAGGCGCACGCCGTGGTGCAGCTGCGCCGTGAGGACCGCGCCGGCCAGATGTGGAACATGGTCGGGTTTCAGACGCGGCTCCGCATTCCGGAGCAGAAACGGGTGTTCGCCCTGATCCCGGGCCTGGAGGCGGCCGAGTTCTACCGCTACGGCAGCATCCACCGCAACACCTACCTCAACAGTCCGGCAACGCTCACCAGATACCTCGCGGCGCGCGACGACCCCCGCCTGCTGTTCGCTGGACAACTGGTCGGCGTCGAGGGTTATACCGAGTCACTCGCGACGGGGCTCTTGGCGGGCCACAACCTGGCGCGTATGCTGGGGGGGGAGGCGCCTGTGGTGCCGCCGCCGGTCACGATGCTCGGCGCGCTGATGCGGTACGTGCATGAAACCGACCCCGGACACTTCCAGCCGATGAACGCCAACTTCGGATTGCTGCCGCCGCTCGAGCGGCCGGAACGCGACAAGCGAAAGAAGCGGGCCCGCCTCGCCGAGCGGGCGCTTGCCGCGATGCGCGAGTTCGCATCTTGACCCCGCGCAAGGAGATCGCTGAGTTCACGGTCTTCCTGGAGAAGGAGCGGAACGACTCCCCCAACACGGTGCGCGCGTACGCGCGAGACCTCGAGGCGTTCCGCGCGTTCTGCGACGAGTACTACGGCGGGCCGCGTCGCTGGAAGTGGACCACGATCGATCGGCTGGCGCTGCGGAGCTTCATGGGAGAGTTGAGTCGGCGCGGGCTCGCCAAGCGGTCCATCGCGCGCGCGGTCTCGGTATTGCGCACGTTCTACCGCTTTCTCGGTACCCGCTACGGTGTGGAGCACAACCCGGCCAAGGGCGTCCGGCTGCCCAAGCTGGAACGGCGCCTCCCGGCGGTCCTCGACCGGCAACAGGTGGATGAGCTGTTCCACTACGCCCAGTCGCTGGCGGAGGAGGGCGGTTTCGGCGAGCGGCGCGACCTGGCGATCCTCGAGGTGTTCTACGCCACGGGTATGCGGCTCTCTGAGTTGGCGGGCCTCAACCTGGCCGACGTGGATGTGGTGTCCGACCAGGTGAAGGTGCGCGGCAAGGGTCGTAAGGAGCGGATCGTGCCCCTTGGAGGCTATGCTTCGCGCGCCCTTCGCTCGTACTACGGGGTGCGGGACGATCTCCTACAGGGCCTGCCCCGCGGCCGTGGCGACCGCCGGGCCGTGTTCTTGTCGCGGCGCGGCAGTCGGCTCTCGCCGCGCGGCATACAGCAGGTGGTGGGGCGCTTCCTGCGGCAGCTGGACGGGCGGAAGGGCGTGAAGGTGCACACCTTGCGCCACAGCTTCGCTACGCACCTGCTGGACGCCGGCGCGGATCTGAGGGCGGTCCAGGAGCTGCTGGGGCATGCCTCCCTCAGCACGACGCAGGTGTATACTCATACGAGTGTGGAGCGGTTGAAGCGGGTGTATCAGAAGGCACATCCGAGGGCGTAATGGATAAGACACGATTTCGTGCCACCACCATCCTGTGTGTTCGCCGGGACGGGAAGGTGGCAATGGGCGGAGACGGACAGGTCACGGTGGGCGACAGCGTGATGAAGGCACACGCCAACAAGGTGCGGGAGCTCGCCGGGGGGAAAGTGCTGGCGGGGTTCGCCGGAGCGGCGGCCGACGCGTTCACCCTGTTCGAGAAATTCGAGGAGAAGCTGGAGCGCTTTCCCGGCAACCTCTCCCGTGCGTCAGTGGAGCTTGCCAAGGATTGGCGCAGCGACCGCGTGCTGCGGCGGCTGGAGGCACTGCTCGCCGTCGCTAACGCGGAGCACGCCTACCTACTGAGCGGGAGCGGGGAGTTGATCGAGCCCGACGACGGGATTCTCGCTATCGGCAGCGGCGGCAACTATGCTCTGGCCGCCGCCCGGGCGTTGATCGAGCACACTCAGCTCACCGCGAGGGAGATCGTGCAGCAAAGCCTCGAGGTCGCCGCTGACATTTGCGTGTTTTCGAACCGAAACATTTCTGTGGTCGAGCTGGGCTCGGCGCGCGGAAGCGGGAAGAAGTCCAAATGAGCACCGAGCCCAAGCCGCTGGACCAGAAGCTGCAGGCCGCCGACTCCGGCCCCGATCCCATTCCGTGGCTGGAGGAGATGTCGCCCCGGCAGATCGTGGCCGAGCTGGACCGCTACATCGTGGGGCAGGGTGACGCCAAGAAGTCCGTGGCGATCGCGATCCGCAACCGCTGGCGCCGGCAGCACGCGCCGGAAGGGATTCGCGACGAAATCCTGCCGAACAACATCATCATGATAGGCCCGACGGGGGTCGGGAAGACCGAGATTGCGCGTCGCCTGGCTCGCCTGGCAGGTGCGCCGTTCATCAAGGTCGAGGCGTCCAAGTTCACCGAGGTGGGCTACGTTGGGCGCGACGTGGAATCGATGATCCGGGACCTCGTGGACGCGTCGATCAACATGGTGCGCAGCGAGCGGGAAGACGACGTGTTCCCCACCGCCGAGCGCCGAGCGGAGGAGCGCCTGCTCGACCTGCTGCTGCCGCGGCCGTCCAAGGTCCGGCCGCGGCCTGAGCTGCACAAGGAGCCCGTGCAGGAGTTGCCGGAACAGGAACCGGAGCCGGAGTCGGAGGCACCGTTGTTCGTGGTGTCCTCCAGCGGGGAGGTGCGCCGCGGCGAAGGCGGTGAGCCGCTCACGGAGGAGGACGACGAGCGGCGCGAGCGCACGCGGGAGAAGCTGCGCAAGCTGCTCGCCGACGGGAAGCTGGAGGACCGCGAGGTCGAGATCGAGGTCACCCAGCAGGCGTTCCCCGCGTTCGACATGATGGCGTTCCCGCAGGGAATGGAGGGCGCCGACGTCAACTTCACCGAGATGCTGCAGGACATGCTGCCCAAGCGCACCAAGAAGCGGGTGGTGCGCCTCAGCGAGGCGCGGCGCATCCTGGTGGACGAGGAGCTGCGCAAGCTGGTGGATATGGACGACGTGGTCAACGAGTCACTCGACCGGGTCGAGAATCACGGCATCATCTTCATCGACGAGCTCGACAAGATCGCGGGCGAGCGGGGCCACATGGGCGGCCCCGACGTGTCGCGCGAGGGCGTGCAGCGGGATCTCCTGCCCGTGGTCGAAGGCTCGACCGTGCAGACTCGCTACGGGTACGTGCGCACCGATCACGTCCTGTTCATCGCGGCCGGTGCGTTCCACGTGTCGAAGCCGTCGGACCTCATACCGGAGCTGCAAGGCCGCTTTCCGATTCGCACTGAGCTCTCTTCGCTGGGGAAGGACGAGTTCGTGCGGATCATGACCGAGCCGGAGAACTCTCTCATCAAGCAGTATCAGGCGCTGTGCACGGCGGAGGGAGCCGAACTCTCGTTCACCACCGACGGGGTGTCCGAGATAGCACGCATCGCCATGGTGATGAACGAGCGGACCGAGAACATCGGGGCCCGCCGGCTGCACACCGTGATGACGACTCTGCTCGAGGATCTGCTGTTCGATTTGCCGGACGTGCCCGACAAGCGGATCTCGTTCGACGCGCCGCAGGTACGTGAGCGGCTCATGCGCATCGTAGACGACGAGGACCTGAGGAAGTACATCCTCTGACGGGCGGCGGGATCCCCCGCACGCCCCGAACCTGCCGGAGTGGACGGTCGCGCGGCGTCAAGTGAGGACCCCCCCGAAGCCGCTTTCCGCCCAACAGTCTTGGCTTTACACCCCTCTGCCCTACGGCTAGAATCAGTCGTAGCCTGTCATTTTGACCTACCTCATCGGTCACCATGTCTAAACGCGATTTTCTTCAGATAACCGACTTCACCGCCGACGAATTGCGGGAGTTGCTGGACCTCGCCCGCAAGATGAAAGCGGGGAAGTACGGCAAGCAGCCGCTCGCGGGGCAGACTCTTGCGATGATCTTCACCAAGAGCAGCACCCGCACGCGCGTCTCGTTCGAGGCGGGCATGTATCAGCTGGGCGGGCACGCGATGTTCCTGTCCGCGCGGGACCTGCAACTCGGCCGCGGGGAGCCCATCAAGGACACCGCCCGGGTGCTGTCGCGCTACGTCGACGGGATCATGATACGCACGTTCGACCACGGTGACGTCGTGGAGTTGGCACGCCACGCGAGCATTCCCGTGATCAACGGGCTCACCGACTTCCTGCATCCGTGTCAGGTGCTGGCCGACGTGCTCACCATGCAAGAGAGCCTCGGTGGATGGGACGGCAAGGTGGCGGCGTGGGTGGGGGACGGCAACAACGTCGCGAACTCGTGGCTGCACGCCGCGGCGGTGCTCGGCTTCGAGTTGCGGCTCGCGTGCCCCGAGGGCTTCGAGCCCGACCGCCACGTGTTCGACCGGGCCAAGCAGATGGCCTCGGTGTCCATCTACGAGGATCCCGAAGAGGCCGTGCAGGGTGCGCACGTGGTGAACACCGACGTGTGGTCCTCGATGGGACAGGAGGGCGAGGCCGACGCACGCAAGCTCGCCTTCAAGGGCTTCACGGTAGATGACCAGCTCATGAAGCTCGCGGCGCCCGATGCGATCTTCCTGCACTGCCTCCCGGCTCACCGCGGTGAGGAGGTCACGGAGGAGGTGATCGAGGGACCGCAGTCCCGTGTCTTCGATCAGGCAGAGAACCGGCTTCACGTGCAGAAGGCGCTGCTCGCGGAGCTTATGGGTTGAGAGGAAGCACGATGAGTGGAGAGAAGCTGAAGCGCACGCCGTTTCACGACCTGCATGTCGGGCTCGGTGCCAAGATGGTGCCGTACGCGGGGTTCGAGATGCCGGTGCAGTACCCCTCGGGGATCACGAAAGAGCATGCCGCCGTGCGCGGCGGCGTGGGCGTGTTCGACGTGTCGCACATGGGGGAGTTCGAGGTCACGGGTCCCGACCGCAACGCGTTCGTGAACCGTCTCACCTGCAACGACGTGGGCGCCCTGAAAGAGGGCCAGGCCCAATACTCGGCGCTGCTCAACGACCAGGGCACGTTCATCGACGACTGCATCGTCTACCGGTTCGACGACAAGGTGATGATGGTCGTCAACGCAGCGAACCTCGAGAAGGACTGGGAGCACGTCGTCACCAAGAAGAAGAGCGTGAACTGCCGGGTAAAGAACATCTCCGACGAGGTCGCGCTGCTCGCCATACAGGGACCGCAGAGCGAGGCTCTCGTGCAGGGGCTCACGCAGACCAACCTCGCCGAGGTGGCGTACTACCACTTCGCGGTCGGCGAGGTCGCCGGCATCGAGTGCTTCATCGCCCGCACGGGATACACCGGGGAGGACGGCTTCGAGCTGTACTTCCGCTCGAAACACGCCGAAGTCATGTGGCATGCCTTGGTCGGGCAGGGGCGGGGTGAGCCCTGCGGACTCGGCTCGCGCGACCTGTTGCGCCTGGAGGTCGGCTATCCGCTCTACGGCAGCGACATCGACGATACGACCAACCCGTACGAGGCCCGCCTGGGGTGGATCGTGAAGCTGAACAAGGGTGTGCCGTTCGTGGGGAAGCACGCGCTAGAAGCCGTGAAGGCCAAGGGGGTAACGCGCAAGCTCGTGGGGTTCGTGACCAAGGAGCGGACCATCCCGCGCCACGGATACGACGTGTACCTCAAGGACCACAAGGTGGACATCGTACGGAGCGGCGGGTTCAGCCCCTTGCTGAAGCAGGGGATCGGCACGACGTACCTTCCCACCCATTCGACCGAGCCGGGAACGACGCTCGAGATGGACGTCCGCGGCAAGCACGTAGCGGCCGAGGTGGTGAAGCTACCGTTCTACTCGGAAGGCAGCGTAAAGCGGAAGTAGGGAGACTCCGGCCTATGTCCCCCCAGATTCGCGTAGCCGTGCTCACCGTGTCGGACCTCGGTGCCGCAGGGGGCCGGGACGACGTGTCGGGCGATGCGCTGGTGGCGTGGGCCGACGAGCGGGGGTTCGAAGTGGCAGCCCGCGAGATAGTCGCCGACGAGAGCGACCGCATCGCGGGCTTGCTCTGCCGCTGGGCCGATGACGACGTCGCGGACCTAATCGTGACGACAGGTGGCACTGGGCTCGGACCGCGGGACGTGACTCCCGAGGCGACGCGAGCTGTGCTCGACCGGGAGGCCCCGGGGATCGTTGAGGCAATTCGGGCGCGCGGCTACCCGAGTTTCCCGCGCAGCGTGCTGTCGCGGGCCGTGGCGGGCACCCGGGCCGCCGCGCTGATCGTCAACCTGCCGGGGAGCGTGGGTGGCGTGAAGGACGGCGTCGCGGTGCTCGACCCTCTGATGGTGCACATCGCGCAGCTGTTGCGCGGCGAGCGGACGGATCACGGATGACCGATCGCGTCTTGTTGACGATGGATGACCTCGAGGCGGCCGTGCAGTCGAACGCGGCGTTCGAGGAGGCGGGCTTCGAGACGTCGCTCGTGTCGTCACAGGACGACGCTCGCGTGGTGTTCCGCAGCGCCAATCCCGACATCGTCATTCTCACCGGCGCCCTGCACGAGCAGCGCGCAGCGACGCTGGTGGCGATGGCACGCGACCGCGCAGTCTCCACCCTCGGGCTCGTCGAGCAGTCCGACCCCGATCCGCGCCAGCTCGCGCAGCAGCACGGCCTCACCGCCTGGATGGCGAAGCCGGTTGACCCGCGCGACGTGGTGGCAGCCGCGGGCCGCCTCATCGCCCGCCGCCGGCTGCAGGAGCACACCGGCATCCTGGGCGAGAGCTCGGCGATCCAGGAGGTGCTGGTCAAGACCGAGCAGATCGCTCCGGCCTCGAGCACCGTGCTGATCGAGGGGGAGTCGGGAACCGGCAAGGAGCTAGTTGCGCACGCCATCCACCATCTCTCGCCGCGCCGCGACCAACCCTTCATTGCCGTCAACTGCGCGGCTCTGCCCGAGACCCTGCTGGAGTCGGAGTTGTTCGGGCACGAGAAGGGAGCGTTCACCGGGGCAGCCGAGCGGCGGTTGGGACGGTTCGAACTCGCCCACAAGGGAACGCTCTTCCTCGACGAGATCGGCGAGATGCCGGTGTCGCTGCAGGTGAAGCTGCTGCGCGTTCTCGAGAACCGCACGTTCTTCCGCGTGGGCGGTACCCAGCCGATTCGAGTAGACGTCCGGGTGATCGCCGCCACCAACCGCTCGCTGCGCGAGGCCGTGTCGCTGGGAGAATTCCGCGAGGACCTCTTCTACCGCCTCAACGTGCTGTACATCTACCTGCCGCCGCTGCGGGAGCGCAGGGGCGACGTCCCCATTCTGGTTAAGCGCTTCGTCACAGACTTGAGCAAGGAGCACGGGCGCGAGTTCCGCGGTATCGCCCCGGAGGCGATGCAGAACCTGGTGGACGCCGATTGGCCCGGCAACGTGCGTCAGCTGCGCAACCTGATCGAGTCCATGGTGGTGCTCGCGCCGGGCCGCGAGATCCGGCCCAGCGACATCCCGCCCGAGGTGCGCGACGGCGGTGCGCGGCTGCTGCCCATGCGGGTACCCGAGGCCGTGCGCAGCGTGCAGGGCCAGGAGTTGGAATTCATCTTCCGCAGCCTCATGGACCTCAAGCTGCAGATCGAAGACCTCAAGCGGCGGATCGACGAGGAACCGCACCGGGTGGAGGTGCTGGACGTGAGCCGTCGGATGCCGTTCGAGGAGTACGGCGTCGGCGAGGTGGTGGAAGTGGGCGACGAGGAGCCGGCCGCCAGGGACGACCACCTGCGCGTGGTGTACCGCCCGGGAATGCGCATGGCCGACGTGGAGCGCGCGGCCATCGAAGCCGCTCTGGCTGAGACGCGAGGTAACCGGCGCCGCGCAGCCGAGCGGCTGGGGATAGGCGAGCGGACGCTCTACCGCAAGATCAAGGAGTTCGACCTGGGATAGCGGCTACAGGGTCTGCATGAACCTGATCACCGCTTCCTGCGACGGCCAATCGAGCTCATCGAACGCCGCGCGGGATGCGGCCGACTCTCCTCCGTGCAATTCGATGGACTCGCGCAGCGACTCTGCCCGGCCGTGGTGCATCAGCCTGCTACGAAACCGCAGTCCCCACAGCATCTGAGTCCGCAGTTCCGACGGTGTGGCCGTGGGGCCGCATACGTCGGCCAGGTCCGGTCCCATGTCGTGCAGCAACAGGTCGGAGTAGAGCGGGGCGAGCTTGCGGTCCAGCGCCTCTATCTCGTGCGGGCCGGTGCGCAGCGCCGGGACGTGGCATGCAGCGCACCCGATCACCGTGAACAGCGTACCGCCCCGCACGATGACCTGCCTATCGGCCTCGTCGCGTGGCGCGGCGCGTCCCGGCGGCGCGAGCAGGCGGATGAACTCCGCGGTTTGCTCCACGGTCTCCAACTCGATTTCGGGCTCGGGGGTGGGGTCCGAGCCCGGCGGAACGGGCTCACCCATGTAGGGCAGCTCGGCCGGGAAGTCCGGCGTGGTTAGGCCCAGCGCGAAGCGGGCGCCGGCATGGGCCAGGTCGTAGATGGCGGCCCGGTCCGCCTTGCGGCGAAAGCGTCCCAGGCGGCCGTCCGCCAGTCGGGAGACGCGCCCCGAGATCCCGTCTCCGTTCTCGTCGTCCGGATCGGCCAGTTCGAGGATGGTCTCCTCCGGGATCGCCTCGATGAGACCGGATCCGTACAGCGGGGGGACGGTGAAGCGGCCCACGGCGGCGTCGGTCGGCCGCCGCTCGCCTGCACCGCCTGCCGCTACCATCAGTCGCGTAGCGCGGCGGCGCACGAAGCCCCTGTCGTGTCTCATTGTGTCGCACGAATCCGGCGCCGTGAACCGCGATGCATGGATGTCGCCTTCGGCGCTGCTCCCCCCGGGCTCGGGCTCGTGGTGGCACGCGCCGCACGAGTTCTCGGTATAGAGCGGGCCCAGGCCCTCCTCCTGCCTCCATATCTTCGTGAAGCTCGCCTTGCCGTTCTCGAACCGCTCCAGCTCCGCCGCCGTCAGGCCCGGCAGCGGATCGCCGGGTGCGCCGGTGACGTCCCATTCGCCCTTGCACGAGCCGGCTGCGACGGCGATCGCGGCGGCAATGAGCGGCAGTCGGATGCTGGTAGGCTTCATGGTACGGAGCTCCACGACACGGTGTCGCTTGGAACGTAGGGGGCGGCGAGGGGGCGGCGCTAGTCGTCCTCCACGTACTCTAGCAGGTCCCCCGGCTGGCAGGACAGCTCCCGGCACAGCGCCGTGAGGGTGGAGAAGCGAATCGCACGGCCCTTGTTGGTCTTGAGGATCGAGAGGTTCACGAGGCTGAGCCCCATCCGCTCGGCGAGCTCGGTGAGCGTCATGCCGTGCTCGACGAGGAGACGGTCCAGGCGCACCACGATCGACATGGCATTATTGTAAAACATTAAATGTTTAATGTAAATCGTTTGATGCGGATAATCTCGACGTTCCGGCACCGAAGGTGCCCAGGTGCCTCCAGAAGGCCCAAGCTGTGGGGGGTGAGGGGGTGTATCGGCCTGCCGTCCGTGGTGCTATTCTAGGGTCAATCTGGTGGCCGTCTGACGCCCCTGGGACCCGCTGTCCCCCTCCGAAGCGGGGTCCGATTGGGGGGAGGTCGGCCTATGCCAACCTATTGACAGGACGTCACTTGAGGCACATAGTGTCCGTCGCCCTACGAACCTCGTTTGGGACCGGTTTCGCGCCCGGGCCAGCCAAGACGTGCGGTTTGAGATAAACGACAAGTGCGTCAGCTGCCTGGCATGCGTGCGGGTGTGCCCGGCACAGGCGATTGCGGTTGACGGCGATCAGGTTCGCATAGTCGACGAGTCGTGCATCCGTTCGGGATCTTGCGTCCCGGCGTGTCCTCACGACGCGATCGACGCCGTCGGTGATCTCACCGAGGCCCTGACGCTGGCAGCCCGTGGGGATGCGGTGATGGTGTTGAGTGTGGAAGCGGAGGTGCACTTCCACCCGCACACACCCGAACAAGTAGTGAACGCCTGCTATGCGGCAGGCTTCCGGACGGTGCACCGCGGCGTCCTGGGCGACGAGTTGGTCGCCGAGGAGTACCGTCGGCTCTTTTCAGACCCAGGATGGGGAACGATGGTCCGCTCCACCTGCCCTGTGGTGGTGGAGCGCATACGGCACGACTACCCGGAACTCGTGGCGTATCTCGCACCGGTGAAGACCCCCTTGGCGGCGGAGGCTGCGTACCTCCGCGAGGTGTACGGTGCCGACGTGCCGATCGTCTACGTCGGCGTGTGCATTGGCGAGGCCAATGGGGAGGTGGACGCTCTCGTGACGTTCGAAGAGCTGGAGGAGTTGTTCAGGGTGCGGGGCGTGGATCCGGCGCTCCAGGACGGCTACTTCACGCGGATCCCGGAGGTGCGGCAGCGCCACGTGAGTACGGCCGGCGGGTTACCGCTGCCGGTGCTCAAGGTGGAGCCGCAGACCAGCCGGCGGTTCCGCAAGGTGCGGGGGCTCAAGGCGCTGAACGTGATCGCGGAGGCCGTGGTGGTGGACGGGGTGGATTTGGGGTTCGTGGACATCCTGCCGTGCGAGGGATGTCTCGACCACCCGCTGCTCGGGCCGTCGGAGCAGCTGTTCCGGCGCCGCAGGCTGGCCGAGGAGGCAGAGCCGCCGCGCAGCCCCCTGCCGGTGGTGGACCCGGAGGTGAGTGTGCCGGTGACCGCGGCCTTCGAGTTCATCCACAACGGCCGTCGGCCGTCGGCGGAGGAGCTCGAGGAGGTCATTGGGAAGATCGGCACAGCCCCGGGCGGCGTTCATTGGGACTGCGGTGCCTGTGGGTACGCCAATTGTGTGACGTTCGCCACTGCATTGTTGAGTGGCAGGGCAACGTATAGACAGTGCCCGCCTTATATGGAGCAGCGGGCAGAGGAGGCGCGCCGTCAGGCCGCCATAGATGAGCTCACGGGGCTCTCGACGTACCGGGTGCTCCGGGACCGCCTCTCGCAAGAAGTCGCGCGGAGCGAGCGAACACAGGAACCATTCGGACTGCTGTTTCTCGATCTCGATCGTTTCAAGCTGGTGAACGACCATCACGGACACGAGGCGGGAAACGAGGTGCTGGCATCGGTGGGCCGTGAGCTCACCCGGGTGGTACGGAAGACGGATGTTGCAGCGCGTTACGGGGGTGACGAGTTCGTCGTCATCCTGGTCGGTACCGACTCGACAGGGGTGAACCACGTAGGCGAGGTGGTGCGGGAGTCGGTCGAGGCAGTGGGCCGCGCGCTGGGATACGACGAAGGTGCGGTGACGGTTTCTGTAGGGGCCGCCAGCTACAACCCTCTCACGGGCGAGCCCCTGGATGCACTGGACATAGCCGACAAGGCGCTGTACCGGGCCAAGGCGGCGGGTGGTAACAGGGTAGTAATGGGCAACGGCGGAGGCGAAGCAGCGTAAGTCTAAGTCGTCCTTAACGATACGCTTACTGAGCCTTAACTGGCGATCTGCTTACGTGCACTCATAAGGGGAGCTGTGGTCAGCCCAACCGACTCGAACCTTCAGCCTGAGGTCGTGCCTGACGTGCCCGAAGCGGCACGTCCCGATCCGTGGGGCGTCAAGCGGGCTGAGAACCTGCTGACGAGCCTCCAGGGCGTGCTGTCGGCGCGGGTTGAGGTCTCCCCGGTCGGCGAGGTCACAGCCGTGCACATCCTCACCCATGCCGGCGGATCTCCCAAGCAGATGGTGCGCAACGTGGAGAGCGCGCTCCTCGCACAGCTCGGCCTCAAGGTGGATCACCGAAAGATCAGCATTGCGCAGACGGCCGAGGTCAAGCCGATCGAGGCGCTCGAGCAGTCGGCCGTGCGGGACGAAGCGCTGAGGCGCAAGGTGATCTTCAAGAACATCGAGGTCGCTCCTGCGAGCAACCGGCGCGTGGTGGTACGGGTGACGCTGGCTGTGTCCGGCGACGAGGCGTCGGCCGATGAGGAAGTAGCCGATACGCCCAAGTCGCGCATGCAGGGAGCGGCTCGTGCGGCGCTCGCGGTGCTGGACCGGCTCCTGGCGGGCGGCACGATCGAGCTCGAGGGCATCAAGCAGGTCGAGGAGTTCGATTCCAACGTGGTCATGGTGGGAGTGCACGCCGTGGAGGGTCGGGAAACGCACCTCATTCTGGGAACTGCGGCAGCCAAGGAGAGCGCCGAGAGGGCCGCCGTCTTGGCTGTACTGGATGCCACCAACCGGTGGGTCCAATGGAGGACCTGAGAGGGCGGGGATTCTGACGAGATAGTCGAACCCCGCGACTCGGCGGGGTTCTTGATCTGATAGAAGACGGTGACCCGTCGTCGCCGCTACGCCGGCGAGTCACTCAGTGCCTAGCAGAAAGGAGAAAGAGGGAGCCCCCGGGAGAGGTCTACCACGGATTGGGCAGCGGAGCCATAGCGGAAAGCAGTTGGAGCGGAGCCTCGGGCGTACCGTAGCGGGGTATGCTACTCCACGCGGTCTGAAGGCCGTCGAAAGGAGGTGAGGCTCGAAATGTCATTCGTCTGGCTTGCCGCGCTGATCCAGAAGCTCGCAACCTTTTTCATGGCGAGCGG
>JBDHJR010000047.1:0-6954 GCA_039586815.1 Gemmatimonadota bacterium
AGGACAGATACCCATGGCCTTCCCGCTACCGCCGTCACCGGTATGTGAGCGATCACACTGAATGCACGGTTGGCACGGCGTATGGTGCCGTCGGAATCCACCACGCAGAGCGCCTGGCCGATGGCATCGACCGTCTGTTCCCACTCTCCCTTGCCTCCCGCGAGCAGCTTCACGAGGCGCGCGTTCTCCAGCGCCATTCCGAGTTGTGCGTTGGCAGTGGACAACAGGTCTACGTGGCCCTCCGCGAAGTGTCCCGGAGTGTTCGCGACTGCCGAGACCGCACCGATGGTGTGGCCCACCGCCCGGATGGGCGCGCCCACCCAGGAGCGCAGGGGATAGTCCAGGGATACGCCGAGTGCTTCGAGCGCGCGTCGCGTCACGTGTGGCAGCACTCGTGTTCCCTCAGTGCTGATTAGCTGCACTAGGGGATCATCGGGCCGTGGGTTTGCATATTGGTAGTTGTGGACCACTCGCGACACGCGGGTGTCGGGATCAGTGAGGACGATGAGGAGTCCGTCGGGTCGCAGCATCGTCCGCATAGAGCGGGCGAACAACTCCACCGCGGATGCCGGTTCGTGCGTTCCGGCGAGGTGCTGCCCGAGAACCGTCAGCGCCTTGAGAGCCCGGGAACTCGCGGACGGCGTCGGCGCGCTACTTGGGAGAGGGGGTTGCGACATGATCCTCGCGAACGTGCGGGAGCGGTTTACCGCGACCGACGTAGAACTTGTGACTGAGCTGCTTGCTCGCGGTGACGCCGCGCACAAAGCGGAGCTCGGGCGGGTGGCGCACGAGCGTGGATTGGACGCGCTGCTCGACGCACCCGACCTGCCGAAGCTGCTGTGCGAGGCGCCGCAACTGGAGCAGCCGTCGCCTGCGCTGTTCGTCTACGTCGTGGTTCGGCACGCACTCCGCGGGGTGGGAATCGAGAGCGAGCGGCTGAGCGACTATCTAGGGGCTCTCGTGCTGGAGTTCGGACTGCACGACCGGGCGTATCGCATCAGCCGTTTCGACGACGAGGTGTACCGCTACCTGACCGATATCGTGGCTCACGCGGCGTCCGCGTCCGGTCGTCGCGGATTCCTGTTGCGGGCCCACCTCGGCAACCTGAGCCTGTGGCTCGCGGGGCTCTACCCCGATCACATCACGGCACGCGAGGAGCGTCGCGGCGGGCCGGGGATGCGATACTATGAGGAACTGGGAGCGCGGGGATTCCAGCTGGCGTCGGATCACCGCCTCGCGCGCCAGCTGGATATGGTCGACATCTACGGAGCGGCCGCCACTTCGTTCCGGCGCATCCGAATCGCGCTGAACCGCCTGTCAGATCGCATGCTCTTTCCCCGCGTGTCCACGCCGGGGCGGCTCATGCGGCAGGTGGCGGACGAGTTCAACCTGCAGTAGCCCGCCGCGTCCGCGGCCCTACGTCGTCGTCGTGTCCACCGCCGCGAACATGGGGCAGCGCTCGCTGCTCACGGCGCTCCAGGTCACCCGGGCCCCGTACAGCGGGATGGTGTAGTCGCCCCCCACGACACCACCGAGCAGCGGAGCACCCATGGGCGGCTCCGTCTCGTAGATCAGGACGCCCTTGAACGTGTCGAGCGAGTCCTCCACGATGAGCAGGCCCCACCCCGGTAGCGTGGGGAATCCCGGACCTTCGTAGCTGACCAACGCGCCGTCGGGACCGTACGCCACGAGCGCCCCAGTCGTGCCGTAGCCGACCACCCGGGCGGCGACCGTTCCCTGGAAGTCATCGGGAGCGGCATCGATGAACCGTCCGCCACCGCGGAGCTGCTCCAGCAGCATGGTGGCGCCCGCCATGGCGGCGAAGCCGCAGGAGGCGGAGTTCTCGGAGCTTTGCGCGCTGCAGGCGGCGGCGAGCGCCGCACAAAGCGCGACTGGAATGATGCGTTTCATACGTGGAATCCTACGCGCCGTGGAAGCGCACGGCCAGCCCGCCTGCCCTGGGGCGGCTCGCTTGACCGCCTCCGAATCCCGCTCTATCGTTTTCGAGGGTACACGATTCCTCTCCAAAGAAGAGACAGTGTTCGAACGCCTGCGGGCCGCCATCAATGCCGCGCTCGACGCCGCCACGCCGGACGCCGACCCGCGCGACGTGATCGGAAAGATGCGCCAGGCCGTCATCGAGGCGCGCACCTCCATCGACAAGATGCGTGAGGGAGTGGTCACCTCAGAGGCTCGCCTCAACCGTGAGCGGCAGGCGCTGGCCGACGCTGAGCGCCGGGGCCGGCTCGCCGCGGGCATTCAGGACGCGCAGACCGTCGAGGTGGCGGAGCAGTTCGCCGAGAAGCACCGTGAGCGCGTCGCCGTCCTGGAGGACAAGCTCGCCGCGCAGCAGGCCGAGCTTGCGCTGGCGGAGCGGGAATACGAGGACATGAAGGCGCAGTTGGTGGATCAGGAACGCAAGCGGCCGGAGACGGAGGCGGCACGCAAGGTCGAGTCGGCATGGCGCGACCTCGAAGCCGCCGGAATCTCACGGCCCGAGACGGACGTCGAGGGTGAGCGGCTGCGCCGCGAGATGGAGCGCACGGCCCGCGAGGCCAGGGCGGCACAGCAGCTCGAGGAGCTCAAGAAGAAGATGGGGAAAGGCTAGGGGCGTACCGTGGACATCAAACCGGGCAGAATGGTTTATCTGGGATACGGCAAGTACTGGCGGTCGGACGCGATAGTTGGGTTGCGGCCCATCGAGGGGGATGATCGCGGCCCCGGACGCCGCACGGAGGTGTACACCGCCACCCTTGACGATCCCCTCGTGGCGTCGCGCAGCGAGAGCGCCATTCTGCGGGACATGGCGTTCGCCGGTGAGGAGCAGTTCCGCATGCGGGAAGCCCGCGAGATCATGGGCGACCTGCTCGACTCACTGGAAGACGTACCCGATGTGCTGCGGCGCATGCTCGCGACGGAGGCGCACTTCGACGTGCATGCCTGGACGCGGCGGGTGAAGGCGCTGATCAAGGTGGAGACCGAGGCTGGGGAGAATCAGCCGGAGCTGTTCGAGTAGGGCAGCCATATCCCAAGCGAGTGCCATGAGAAAGGCGACGGATCGATCCGTCGCCTTTCTCGTGCGCGGGCCTTCGAGCAGGTGCTACGCTGTGCCGCCGGCCTGCTCCTCAGTGAAGAACGGCCGCCACTGCTCCTCCGGAGAGGGTTTCGTCAGCAGGCTCACCACGATGAGCAGCCCGATCGAGATGAGCACGCCCGGAATCACGATGTACTCACTGGAGGCGAAGTCGAATTCGGATCCCGCGATCGAAGCGGTAAAGCCCACGCCCAGCCGGCTCAGCACTCCGATGCTCACGATCGTTCCCATTCCGCCGGCGATGCAAGCGACGCCTCCCTGCGGCGTCACGCGCTTCCACAGGAATGCCGCCAGCAGCGCGGGAGTGAGGCTCGCTCCCACCAGCGAGTAGGCGTAGAGTGCCATCGAGAGCACGGTCTGGAATTGTGTGAGCAGGAATATTCCGATGATCCCGAACGCGAAGATGGACGCGCGCTGCACCGTGAGCTTCTGCTTCTCGGTAGCCTGCGGGTTGATGAACCGCTCGTAGATGTCGCGGCTAGTGTTGGTGGACGGCACGAGCAGGAAAGTGTTGCCGGTGGAGAGCACGATCGCGACGCCGGCCGCGAGCAGGATCGCGCCGCCCAGCAGCGGGAGGCCGTGACGCGCGACGTAGAGAATGATCGTTTCCGATGCCGCCCGTCCCACTATCGAAGTCTGCTCCATGAGATCCGGGTACGCGGCCCGGCCCACGATGGCGACCAGCGCCAGCGCGGTCTCGATGACCACCACTCCCAGCACCATCCCGATGACCGCTCGGCGCGCGGCATTCGAGTCCTTGGCCGAGAAGAACTTCTGGTACATCCCGCTCTCGCCCAGCAGCAGCAGGAACGTGGGCAGCGAGACTCCGACCACCCAGAGCATGTTGTGGCCACCCATCGGCGAGGTGAAGTTCTCCGGCAGCCGCGCCAGCACCTCGCCGACCCCACCCACCTTGAACACCATGTAGGGCAGGGTGAACAGGATCCCGAGTGTGATGATGATGCCGTTGAAGATGTCGACGGTGACGATGGAGACCATGCCCGCCAGCATCGTGAAGATGACGATGGTGGCCGCCGTTATGTACATGCCGGTTGTCGGGTCTATCGCGCCGTCACTCACGATGGAGAGGATCCACCCGCCCCCGCGAAACTGATACGCCGCGATCGTGACGTAGGCCAGGACTATGGCCAGCGTACCCAGCAACCGGGCCGGGGCGTTGTAGCGCTTCTCGAGCAGGTCGGGAACGGTGTACTCCGCGATGCGACGAACCCTGCCGGCGATGAAGTACGCTACGATGAGTCCGACCCACGCCCCGAAGGAGAACCACAGCTCCGCGATTCCCGTGCGGTAGGCGAGTCCCGCGCCGCCGAACAGCGAGCCCGAGCCGATCCAGGTGCATACGAGCGTGCCCACCAGCAGCAGCACGGGAACGGACCGGCCAGCCACCATGAAGTCGGCATGGCTCTTCACAGTGCGCGAGCGCCACAGGCTGATTCCGATGAGGATCATGGGGTAGGCGAGGACGACGGCCAGAAGGAAGGTCATGCGATCTCCACGGAGTGTTTGAAGACGGCCGGCAAAGTGGCGGTAAGATGCCGAGCCGTCACTCCGGCCGCAACGGTTCCTCGACGAAGTGACACGCCGCCCAGCGTCCCGCGTCGACCTTGTGCCACGCCGGAGCCTCTGCGCGGCAGCGGTCGTCCTTCCTGGGGTGCGGGCAGCGTGGCTCGAATGGGCACCCGCCCGTCGGCTTGGCCGCAGAAGTAGCCTCACCCACTACCACCAAGGGCTTGTGCTGTTGGGTGGGCTCGGGGGTCGGCACCGCCGCGAGCAGCGACAGCGTGTAGGGGTGCAACGGGTTGGCGTACAGCGCCTCGGCCGGCGCGAGCTCCACCAACTTGCCCAGGTACATGACCGCCACGCGGCTCGCCAGGTGCCGCACCACCGCGAGGTCGTGCGCGATGAAGAGGTAGGTCAGGCCGTGCCGGTCCCGCAGGTCGGCCAGCAAGTTGAGCACCTGGGCCTGGACCGACACGTCGAGCGCCGAAACGGGCTCGTCCAGTACGATGAACTCCGGCCCGACCGACAGCGCCCGAGCGATCACAACCCGCTGCCGCTGCCCGCCCGACAACTCGTGCGGGTAGGCTGATGCGTAGCTGGGATCGAGCCCGACCTCCTTGAACAGGGCAGCCACGCGCGCGTCGGCCTCTACGCCGCGCGCCAGCCGATGCACGGTGAGCGGCTCCCGGACGGCGGCGCCGACGGTCATGCGTGGGTTGAGGGAGGCGTAGGGGTCCTGAAACACTATCTGCATTTGTCTGCGGAGGCCGCGCACTGCGGGCGGGTCGAGCCGAAACACGTCCATTCCGTCGAACCGCACGGACCCCCCGTTGGCCGCCGTGAGCAGCAGCATGGCACGTCCCAAGGTCGTCTTGCCGCTGCCGCTCTCCCCCACCAGCCCCAGGGTCTCCCCGCGCGCCACGCTGAAGCTCACTCCGTCCACGGCGCGCACGGTGTGCACCGGCTGGAGCAGACCGCCGCCGGAGCGATACTCAACCACCAGGTGCTCGACCTCGACCAGCGGTCCGCCCGCGGTCATGCTTTCCTCCGCACGGGCTCGTCCACCAGCCAACAGCGCGCCTGCTGTGCCGAGGGCAGGGCGAGCGGGGGCGGCGCCTCGGCGGCACAGCGGTCCCACACGTGGCGGCAGCGCGGGTTGAAGCGGCACCCTGCCGGCCAGCGGGTGGCGGGCGGGACCGTGCCGGGGATGACCGGCAACCGGGTCGTGGGGGCGTCGAGCCGCGGCGCGGCCTGCAACAGCGCCTCGGTGTAGGGGTGTGCTGGTTTGGCGAACAGCGTCGCGGTTGGCCCTTCCTCTATGATCTGTCCGCCGTACATCACCGCAACGCGGTCGGCCATGCCGGCGACGACGCCCAGGTCGTGCGAGATCAGGATCATCGCCATGCCCAGCTGCCGCTTGAGGTCGGCGAGCAGCTCCAGGATCTGCGCCTGGATCGTCACGTCGAGTGCGGTGGTCGGCTCGTCGGCTATGAGGATCTTGGGCTCGCAGGCCAGCGCCATGGCGATCATCACGCGCTGCTGCATGCCACCGCTCATCTGGTGCGGGTAGTGCCGCGCGCGGATATCGGGTTCCGGAATGCCTACGCGCCGCAGCAACCCCAGTGTTCGCGCCGCGGCATTGCGCCGGCTGATCACACGATGCGCCCGCAGGGTTTCGGCGATTTGGGAGCCAATCGTGAGCACCGGGTTGAGGCTCGTCGTGGGCTCCTGGAAGATCATCGCGATCTCGGCGCCTCGCACACGGCGCAATTCCTTGGTGGGGAGCTCCAGGAGATTGACCCCTTCGTACTCCACCACGCTCTCCTTGGCGATCTCTCCCGGTGGGGTTTGGATCAAGCGCAGCAAGGAAAGGGCGGTCACGGTCTTGCCGCTCCCCGACTCGCCCACGATTCCCAGGGTCTCGCCCGGGAGGACGTCGAAGGAGACGTCGTCCACCGCACGCGCCACGGTCTTGCCGATCTTGAAGCTCGTGCGCAGGCCGCGCACCCGAAGCAGTGCGTTCATCGCGTCGTCGGATCGAGGGCGTTGCGCAAGCCGTCGCCCAGGAGGCTGAATCCCACCACCGTGACAACGATGGCGATCCCGGGGAAGGTGGCGACCCACGGCGCCACGGCCAGTGCTTGCTGGCCCTCCTGAATGATCGCTCCCCACGACGGCGTGGGAGGTGGAACTCCCACGCCCAGGTAGGACAGGCTTGCTTCGATCAAGATGATTTGCCCGATGCCGAGTGTTGCCGTCACGATGACCGGTGCCGCCAGGTTGGGCAAGAGGTGCCGCAGGGCCAGGCGGCGCGGTCCGACCCCGAGCGCCCGTGCAGC
>JBDHJR010000010.1:0-81558 GCA_039586815.1 Gemmatimonadota bacterium
GTGCCGTGCAGGTCGAAGATCGCCTCGAGATTGCGAGCCACCCGGTCAACGTCGGTCTCGCGGTGGAACAGCCGCAGAGTGCGTCCTGCGCGCGTGCGCGTCTCGATGTCGAACACGCCGGCCGCGAATGCAAAGAGATAGGTAGACAGCGGCTTCGTCTGCGCGAAAACGACAGTGCGCGCCGCGCCGGTTGTATCGCTGCGCACGGCGGGCGTGTTCGCGACCGCCGACCACGCGGCAGGAACGGTGAGGGTGAGGCGGTAGGTCGCCTTCAGGTTCGGCTGGTCGAAGCAGGGGAAGGCGGAGGAGGCACGGTCGGGGACGAACAGCGTGTAGAGGAACTCCTCGTTGCGATTGAGTGAATTCTCGCCGGCAGTGAACTCGATCGTGATGGTGTTCTCGTCAGGTCGCAGTGCCGCGGCAGGGATGATGATGTGCCCGTTCACGTGCTCGTGCTGCACGGCGCCGCCCTCTGCCGAGACGCCCCGTACGTTTCCCTGCTGTGCGGTGAAGTCGAGCACCAGGGGGTCCGACGCGTCGCGCAGGTTCACCGTCAGTGTGAGCACTCCCTCGATGGCCTCGTCGAGGGCCGCCGGCACGACCAGGGCCAGGTCATAGTGCACCGCCGCGACCGTCTCAGCGCGGTGGACCGCGAGTTCCCATGATACTCCCGGCGAGGCGTCGGGCCCCTGGTGGCAGGCAGCCAGCGGAACGCCAGCCAGCATCACCGCGATCGACCATCGATTGAATCGTCTCATGTCACCCTAGCCTTGGACCCACGGCCCCCTTACAATCACTGGCTATATGGAACTGGGCGTCCACTCGACAGCCTGCGCGTGTCGGTCACCGACCGCTGCAATCTGCGATGCCGCTACTGCATGCCGGAGGAAGAGTACGTGTGGCTCCCCCGGCAGTCCATCCTCACCTACGAGGAGACACAACGGTTGGTGCGCATCTTCAGCGGCCTGGGCGTCGCAAAGGTGCGCATAACGGGGGGCGAGCCGCTGCTGCGGCGTGACCTGGTCGACCTGGTGGGGGCGCTCGCCGCAAACCGCTCGATTACCGATCTCTCGCTCACCACGAATGGGCTGCTGCTGACACGCTACGCCGGTGCGTTGCGGGATGCCGGGCTCGGCCGGGTGACCGTAAGCCTCGACACGCTGCGGCCGGAGCGGTTTCAGGAGTTCGCGCGCCGCGGCCGGCTGGCCGACGTGATGGCCGGACTCGAGGCCCTGCGTGAGACGGGGTTCCCCGGCACGAAGCTCAACGTGGTGGTGGTCCGCGGGTTCAACGAAGACGAGCTGGTGGCTCTGCTGGAGTTCGGACGACATCACGGGCTGGAGGTGCGCTTCATCGAGTATATGGACGTGGGAGGCGCGACCCGCTGGTCGCCCGAGGATGTGGTATCGCGCGCCGACATGCTGGCTGCGCTGAGCGCCCACTTCGGGGAGGTCCGGCAGCTGCCGGAGTCGGGGCACCGCGCCCCCGCAGAGCGCTTCGCCCTGAGCGATGGGACGGAGTTCGGGATCATCGCGTCGACCACCGAGCCGTTCTGCCGTACCTGCGGCCGGAGCCGACTCACGGCAGACGGCATGTGGCTGCGGTGTCTCTACGCGGACACGGGCACCGATCTCAAGACCTATGTGCGGCAGGGCGCCTCCGACGAGGAGATCGCCGGGGTGATCGCCGCTGCCTGGCGAGGCCGCAGCGACCGGGGCGCGGAGGAGCGACTGACCGCTCCCGAGCGCGGGCCGCTATACCGGCTCGAGCGCCTGCGGCAAGACCCCCATCGGGAGATGCACACGAGGGGAGGCTGAGATGTTGAAGACCCACTGGGCGGCGCTGCCCGCTCTCGCTCTGGTGAGCGGACTTAGCGCATGCGGCTCCAAGCCGCCCCCCGACTACGCGCCAGACCCGGATCTGGTGGCCCAGATCACCCGGATCAACGTGCGCATGCCGGCGCGGGCCTGCCCCGGCCGGTCCATCCGGGCGGACTACGAGGCCGTGCTGGCCGACGGGCGGGCAATACCGTTCTCGCGCAAGTACGACGACGACAATCCGCCGCCGCTGCACGTCCTGTTCCTGCGGCGCTGGAGCCCGGACGCGGTCTCCCAAGAGGACGGTGACTGGAATCTGGGGAGAGACCCGATGCAGACCGTGATGCAGGGCTTCCGGCTCACGGCGGAGCTGAAGGCCGACCGCTCGATCTCGGTCACCCGCGTGGTCGCTCCCGACTACTCCTGCATGCCCAACGCCTTCCAGTTCGACGGCAGGTCCGGCAGGCGCGGCGAGCCGGGCTATCCCGGTCCCGACGTGCTCGTGCGGCTGGATATCCTGAGCTCGCCGTTCTATGAGCGGCTCCTGGTGGTGAGCGTCGAGGTGGGGACCGCTCCGCCGTTCTACCTGTTTCAGGACGCCGACCTGGTTCCGCCGTCCGATTGGCTGGTCATCGAATCCCGTGGGGGCCGTGGCGGCCGCGGCCTGGACGGGCAGCCGGGTGCCGCGGGAGCCGATGGCCAGGAGGGGTGTCCCGGCGGGACAGGCGGCGCGGGCGGCGCGGGCGGCAATGGGGCGCCAGGCGCTCCGGGAGGCTCGGGAGGGCACGTCACGGTGATGGCTCCCAACGAGCTGCCCTACCTGGCCGGCCTGGTGGATGCCTACGCCACGGGCGGCCGCGGCGGTGCCGGTGGCAAGGCGGGGCCCGGCGGGCCGGGTGGTAAAGGTGGTGAGGCCACGGGACCGCGGTGCGCGGCCGGAGCGGCCGGAGCGCGGGGAGCCGACGGGAGCGCGGGTGCGGGTGGCGCGGAGGGTGCACCCGGACAGAGAGCTCGGGTCATCACGGTGGCAGCCTCGGATCTGTTCCCGCGGCCGGTTCCGCCGAGATTGCAGGAGCTCTTAGATTACGCGCGCCGCTGAGCGCGGCGCAGCAGATTCTTAATAGGTCGTTCATAGAGCCTATCACGAAAATTGGAAGTTCGCTGTTAGCATTGTGCGGGGCGTGAGGTGGGGGTAACCCCTTGTGGCATCGACACGTGGCTGTCTCGGCCGCGAGCCGGCGGAAGGGGTTGCCGCCGCCACATCCCGCTCTTCTTTGTGTGAAGGTCGAATCGGTATTCAGGAGCCAAGCTCGTGATCATCTCCGTACCAAAAGAGAGTGGCGCGATCGAGACGCGGGTGGCGCTGACCCCCGATGTCGTGAAGCGCCTGGTCAAGCAGGGGCACGACGTGCGCATCGAGCACGATGCCGGCGCGGCGGCCTCGTACACCAACGATGCCTTTACCGAGGCCGGGGCGAGCATCGTGTCCGACGCAGGTGCGTTGTGGCGCGAGGCCGACATCGTGCTGATGGTGGGGCGACCCGAGGGTGAGATCCCGGCGACCAAGGACGGAGCAATCCTGGTCGGGATGCTGTTCCCCCTCACCAACCCCGACATGGTCGAGAAGCTCGCACGGGCCAAGCTGACCAGCTTCAGCCTCGACCAGCTTCCCCGGATCTCCCGGGCGCAGGTGATGGACGTGCTTTCGTCCATGAGCACGATCGCCGGATACAAGGCGGTCCTGATGGCCGCAGCAGAGCACGGGAAGTTCATGCCGATGCTAGTCACGGCGGCCGGGACGATCGCGCCGGCCAAACTGTTCGTGCTCGGCGCGGGCGTGGCCGGGCTGCAGGCCATCGCCACGGCGCGCCGGCTCGGTGCCGTGGTGTCGGCGTTCGACGTGCGGCCGGCAGTGAAGGAGCAGGTGGAAAGCCTCGGCGCCAAGTTCCTGGTTGCGGAGGCGCTGGAGAGTGAAGGAGAGGGCGGCTACGCCAAGGAGCTGTCCGACGAGCAGCACCGGCGGGAGCAGGAGCTGCTGCACAACCATATCAAGGAAATGGACGTCGTGATCACCACGGCGCTCATCCCCGGCAGGCCGGCGCCGGAGTTGATCACGGAGCAGATGGTCAAGGACATGAAACCGGGCTCGGTGATCGTGGACCTGGCAGCGGAAACGGGCGGCAACTGCGCCCTCACCGAGAAGGGCGAGACGGTGGTGCGCCACGGCGTGAACATCATGGGGCCGCTCAACATCGCAGCCGGTACGCCGGTCCACGCCAGCCAGATGTATGCCAAGAACATGTTCGCCTTCCTGAGCCCCATGTTCGACAAGGAGGGCAATTTCAACCTCGATTTCGAGGACGAAGTCGTGAAGGGGACATGTGTCACGCATGAGGGCAGCGTCGTGCACGAGGCGACGCAGCAAGCCATGGAGGGAGTGAAGGCGACATGATAGAGGAACTGGTTGTCCTTTTTGTGATCTTCGTGCTGGCGATGTTCGTCGGCTTCGAAGTCATCACGAAGGTGCCGCCGACCCTGCATACGCCGTTGATGTCCGGCTCCAACGCGATCTCGGGCATCACGATCATCGGCGCGCTGATCGTCGCCGGGCAGGGTGAGACCGAGGTGGCCAAGTACCTGGGCATGGTGGCGGTGGCCTTTGCGATGATAAACGTGGTCGGGGGCTTCATGGTGACCGACCGTATGCTGCGGATGTTCAAGCGGAAGCCGGAGGAACAGAAATGACGGACGCCCTGATAAAGCTGTTTTATCTGCTGGCCGCCGTCATGTTCATCTTCGGGCTCAAGCGATTGAGCTCGCCCGCGACGGCGCGGTCCGGCAACTGGCTGGCATCGCTCGGCATGCTCATTGCGATTGTGGTCACGTTGGTGTTCCAGGAGATCCTGGGGTGGCGCGAGATCATCATCGGGATGGTCGTCGGCTCGCTGGTCGGAGGAGTCTTCGCGCGCACGGTGAAGATGACCGGCATGCCGCAGATGGTGGCACTGCTCAACGGCTTTGGCGGCGGCGCCTCGGCGCTGGTAGCCTCGGCCGAGTACTTCAACTACGTCCATGCTGGCGAGGGCATTCCGCTCAACTTCGGGGTCGCGATTCAGCTCTCCGTGCTGATCGGTACACTCACGTTCACCGGCAGTCTGATTGCGTTTGGCAAGCTGCAGGAGCTGGTAACGGGCAAGGCGGTCACCTACCCGCTGCAGAAAACCCTCAACGCGTTGTTGCTGGTCGGCACTGTGGGCTTGGCCGTGTGGCTGATGATCGAGCCGGACAACCCGCTCGCGTTCTACGGCGTGTTGGCGGGTGCAGCGCTGCTCGGGGTCACGTCGGTCATTCCGATCGGCGGGGCCGACATGCCGGTGGTGATCTCGCTGTTGAACTCCTATTCGGGTATCGCTGCCGCGATGACCGGGTTCGTGATCAACAACGAGGGACTCATCATCAGTGGTGCTCTGGTCGGCGCCTCCGGCCTGATCCTCACGAACATCATGTGCCGTGCGATGAACCGCTCGCTCGCCAACGTGCTGTTCGGCGCCTTCGGCGCTACGGTGGCGGAGATCGGCGGTCCGGACGGCGCGGTGGGTGACCTGACGGTGCGGTCGCTCACGCATGAGGACGCGGCTACGATGCTGGCGTACGCGCGCCAGGTGGTGTTTACGCCCGGGTACGGCCTCGCCGTGGCCCAGGCGCAGCACGAGGTACGTGAGTTGGCCGACATGCTCCAGGACAAGGGCGTGCAGGTCAAGTACGCGATTCACCCGGTGGCCGGCCGCATGCCGGGGCACATGAACGTGCTTCTGGCAGAAGCGGATGTGCCGTACGACCAGCTGTACGACATGGACCAGATCAACCCCGAGTTCCCGCAGACGGACGTGTCGGTGGTGATCGGGGCGAACGACGTGGTCAACCCGGTTGCACGGCACGACAAGTCGAGCCCGCTGTACGGGATGCCCATCCTGGATGTGGACAAGGCGGCGCACTGCATAGTCATGAAGCGTTCCATGCGGCCGGGCTTCGCCGGCGTAGACAACGAGCTGTTCTATCAGGAGAAGACGTCGATGTTGTTCGGTGACGCCAAGGACAGCTTCAAGAAGCTGATCGAGGAAGTTCAGCAGCTATAGGAGGCTATTGCCTCTGATAGGCGAGCGGTCGGGAGTCCCGGCCGCTCGTCTTGTTTTGTCGGTCGCCGTGAGCTAGTCGTCGGACCCCGGTGGGCGTCGATCCCGCTTCGTGCCGGATCGGCGCCGCTTGTCCGCCAGGCGCCGCTCCTCCGCGGCGCGCGGACGCTTGGTCTTCTTGCGCGGCTTGCGGCGCCTGAGCGCCTGGGTGACGAGGGCGTTGAGACGCGCCAGTGCGGCTTCGCGGTTGCGCAGCTGGCTGCGGCGCTCGTCGGCCACCACGCGGAGTACCCCGCGGGAGTCGATGCGGCTCGCGAGCTTGTCCAATAGGCGCTCTCGCTGCTCATCGGTGAGGCTGGGGCTGCGGCGCACGTTCCAGCGCGCCTCCACGCGGGTAGCCGCGCGGTTCACGTGTTGGCCACCCGGGCCGCTGGCGCGGCTGGCGCGGAAGCGGACCTCTTCGGGTGGAATGGTGAAGGCCATGAGACGGCTAGCGCGCCTTCTTCCGCTTCGCGGTCCGCTTCTTCTTCTTGACCGGCTTCTTCGCCGCCTTCTTAGCCGGCTTCTTGGTCGTTTTGCGCTTCGCTCCCTTGGCCAGGTTGCGCAGCACGTACGGTAGGATGCCGCCGTTGCGGTAGTATTCCACCTCCACCGTGGTGTCGAGGCGCACCAGCGCCTCGAGCTCGAGGGTCGTCCCGTCCTCGCGGGTGGCGCGAATCCGGGCGGTGCCGCCCGGCGTGATCTCGTCACCGGCGATCCCGGCCAGGTCGAACGTCTCGCGGCCGGTGAGACCGTGCGTGGCCGCGCGCTCTCCCGCGCGGAACTGGAGCGGCAGCACGCCCATCCCGATCAGGTTGCTGCGATGAATGCGCTCGTAACTCTCGGCGATCACGGCCCGTACCCCCAGCAGGGACGTGCCCTTGGCGGCCCAGTCACGGGAGCTGCCGGAGCCGTACTCCTTCCCGGCCACAACCAGCAGGGGAGTGCCGTCATCGGCATACTGCATCGCCGCGTCGTACATGCTAGTGATCCGGGCGCCGGGAAGGTACTCCGTCCAGTTGCCCTCCTTGCCTTCCGCCAGCTTGTTCCTGATGCGGATGTTGCCGAACGTGCCCCGCATCATGATCTCGTGGTTGCCACGGCGCGAGCCGAAGGTGTTGAAGTCCACCGGCATCACGTCGTGCTCCACCAGCCAGTGCCCGGCCGGACTGTCCTTGGGAATGGCGCCGGCGGGGGAGATGTGATCGGTCGTCACCGAGTCACCCAGCCAGGCCAGCAGGCGGGCATCACGCACGTTCCCAACCGGGTCGGGCTTGGCCTTGATGCCGGCGAAGAACGGAGGGTCGGCGATGTAGGTCGAGCCGGCGTCCCACGAGTAGCGGCCCCCCGCAGCCTTGGGAACGGGGAGTGATTGCCACGACGCGTCGCCGTCGAACACGCTCGCGTACTCGCGCACGAACATCTCCGGCTCGAGTGACTCGGTGACCGCCTGCTTGATCTCCTCGGGGCTGGGCCAGATGTCCCTGAGGTAGACGGGCTCGCCGTCCCGGTCCTCCCCCAACGGCTCCTCATCGAGATCGATGTCCATCCGTCCGGCGAGGGCGTAGGCCACGACCAACATGGGGGAACCGAGGTAGCTGGCTCGCACCAATGGGTGGATCCGCGCCTCGAAGTTGCGGTTGCCGGAGAGCACCGCCGCGCACACCAGCTCCTGCTGGGTGATGGCCTGCGCGATCGGCTCGGGCAGCGGGCCGCTATTGCCGATGCAGGTGGTGCAGCCGTATCCCACCACGTGGAACCCGAGTGCCTCGAGGTCGGCCAGCACGCCGGCCTGCTTCAGGTAATCGGTGACGACCTTGGAGCCCGGTGCGAGGCTCGTCTTCACCCACGGCTGGCGCTCGAGCCCGCGCGCCACGGCGTTGCGTGCCACCAGGCCGGCGCCGATCATCACCGATGGGTTGGAGGTGTTGGTGCAGCTGGTGATCGCGGCAATGACCACCGAGCCGTCGCGCAAATCGAAACGCGCGCCGTCGAGCTCGACCGGCACACGCGGGCGGTCCTCCGCGCTGCGCTTCCCGCCCGCCGGGAGCAGCTTGGGCACGGCCTCGCCGAACGATTGCTTCACCTCGGTGAGCGGTACCCGATCCTGCGGGCGCCGCGGACCCGCAAGGGACGGCACGACCGTCCCGAGGTCGAGCTCGAGCACGGCGGAGTACTCCGGCTCCGGTGCGTCCGCCGTGTGGAACAGCTGCTGCTCCTTGCAGTAGCGCTCCACGCGCTCGATGAGCTCCGGCGGCCGGCCCGTGCGCTCGAGATAGACCAGCGTCTCGTCGTCCACCGGGAAGAAGCCGATCGTGGCGCCGTACTCGGGGGACATGTTGGCCAGCGTCGCCCGGTCGGCGAGCCCCAGCCCGGAGAGCCCCGGACCGAAGTACTCCACGAAGCGCCCTACCACGCCGAACTCCCGCAACATCTGGGTGGCGGTGAGGACCAGGTCGGTCGCCGTGGCCCCCTGGGGGAGGCGGCCGGTCAGCTTCATCCCCACCACCTCGGGCAGCTGCATGAAGTAGGGCTGCCCCAGCATCACGGCCTCCGCCTCGATCCCCCCCACGCCCCAGCCGACCACACCGATGCCGTTGATCATCGTGGTGTGGGAGTCGGTGCCCACCAGCGTGTCGGGGAAGGCGACCAGCTCCCCGTCGTGCTCTGCGCAGCGCACCACGCTCGCGAGGTATTCGAGGTTCACCTGGTGCACGATTCCCGTGCCGGGGGGCACCACACGGAAGTTGCGGAACGCCTGCTGTGCCCAGCGCAGCAGCTGGTAGCGCTCACCGTTGCGCTCCATCTCCCGCTCGACATTGAGTCGGAACGCCATGGAGGAGCCGAAGAAATCGACCTGCACCGAATGGTCGATGACCAGGTCGGTGGGCACGAGCGGGTTGATCTGGTCGGGATCGCCGCCGAGCTGAGCGATGGCGTCGCGCATGGCCGCGAGGTCCACCACGGCGGGCACGCCGGTGAAATCCTGCAGCACCACGCGCCCGGGCATGAAGGGCACCTCGAGACGGCGGTCCGGCTGCGGGGCCCAGCGTGCCACGGCCGCGACGTGGTCCTCGGTGACGACGCCGTTCCCGGCATGGCGCAGCACGTTCTCGAGAAGAATCCGAATGGAGAATGGGAGCCGATCCAGCTCGACCAGGCCGGCCTTCGACAGGGCGTCGATCCGGAAGAGCGTGACGCCGCCATCCGAGAGATCGAGCGTCGCGCGGGATTGGAACGGGTTCGCCATGAGTGAGTCCGCCGTTGAGTATGTCTTTGTGCCGATGGCTAAGAATAAGCGGAGTGGCGGCGTCGGGCGACGGACCTCACACGGGCTCCAAGAAGAAAGGCGACCTCCAGTTCCGGAAACCCGGAGCTGAAGGCCGCCCGGCGGACCTAAGTCCGCTTCGATCCCGAGCGCTCTGTAAGCCCTACCCGTGCCCAGCCTCCTACAGGGCCCTCGCGCGATTCGGCCGACAGCCTTGCCAGGTGTCCGGAGTCCGTTTCGAACACGCTGCCGCTGCGGGCCGCGGGAGGTCCACCACACCACCCGATTCTGGACACGGGCTCCTCCCGTTCTTCGGCGCCACAATACCGGGCGCGGTCTTAAGGGAGGATGAATTCAGGGTGAATGCGACTCGGCTTTCGCTGGGGGGTTGCGATACGGGCCGGCCCCGAGCGGGGCCTCGTCATTCACGGGAAGGTCGGTAGGCATGTTCGCCGTCACGAAGCGCCACAGGGGGCAGTCCTCGCGCCGCATGTCGGAGCGCAGCAGGGGGCAGCGCTCGTCGGGCAGGCGGCAGTGCCGCAGGCAGAATTCCTGGGCGGCACCAGCCAGATGCCTACTGTGCCGTCGTGCATGGCGAGCACCTGCCCAGAACGCCACCGCGGCCGCGGCCACGACGAGTGCGATGGTGACGACGACACCGAACGGGGTCATCAACACTCCCACTGCAGACGAGAGCAGAGTGGAGGAGTAGGGCTGAAGAGACGGTGAAGCGAGTGTGAACCCGCTGCGCGGAGGGCCGGTTTCTGCGGCCGGGTACGGGCGCTATCTTCCAATCCCAACCGACCTTGCCTCACGGAGACATCGAACATGCCCCAGGCTGTCGTGGCGCGATCAGCGGACCTCGATCAGCTCTGCGTGAACGCCGCCCGGACGCTGGCCATGGACGCCGTGCAGCGGGCCAACTCCGGCCACCCCGGTGCCCCAATGGCCCTCGCCCCCATGTGCTACGTCCTGTGGACCAAGCACCTGCGTCACAACCCGGCGAACCCGGGCTGGCCCGGCCGGGACCGCTTCGTGCTGTCGGCGGGGCACGCCTCGATGTTGATCTACAGCCTGCTGCACCTCACGGGATACGACCTCCCACTGGAGGAGCTCGTCAACTTCCGGCAGTGGGGCAGCAGGACGCCCGGGCACCCCGAATACGGACTCACTCCGGGAGTGGAAACCACCACGGGACCCCTCGGCCAGGGATTGGGCAACGCGGTGGGCATGGCTCTGGCCCAGGCGCACCTGGCGGCGGTGTTCGCGCGGCCGGGTCACGATGTGCTGGACCACCGCACGTTCTTCCTGGCAAGCGACGGCGATCTCATGGAGGGGATCTCGCATGAGGCCGCGTCGCTCGCCGGGCATCTGCGCCTCGGCGGCTTGATCGGCTACTACGATGACAACCGCATAACGATCGACGGCTCCACGTCGCTCACGTACAGCGACGACGTGGCGAGCCGGTTCGAGGCGTACGGGTGGCAGATTCTCAAGGTGGAGGACGGCAACGACCTGGGTGCGATCGACGACGCGACGCGGGCGGCCTGTGGGGAGATGGGACGGCCGTCGCTGATCATCATGCGCACGCACATCGCGTACGGCAGTCCCAACAAGCAGGACACGGCTGGCGCACACGGGGCGCCGCTCGGCGAGGAGGAGGTCAAACTCACCAAGCAGAACCTCGGCTGGCCGCACGAGGAGCCCTTCAGCGTGCCCGACGAGGCGCTGCAGCAGTGGCGCAGCTGTGTGAGCCGGGGAGCGGAGCTCGAGGCGGCGTGGAACGACGACCTGCGAGGGTACGCAGAGGCGCATCCCGACCTGGCGCGGGAGCTGGAGCGGCGCCTGTCGGGCGAGCTGCCGCGCGGCTGGGAAGCGCAGCTGCCCGCGTTCGGACCGGACGACGGTGCGCTGGCGACGCGAGCCGCCTCCGGCAAGGTGCTGAACGCACTGGCGGCCCAGCTGCCCGAGTTGGTCGGCGGCTCGGCGGATCTCAGCCCGTCCAACAACACGCTCATCGTGGCCGCGCCGGCGCTCGCGCCCGACGAGTTGTCGGGGCGCAACGTCCACTTCGGGATTCGCGAGCACGCGATGGGCGCGGTGCTCAACGGCATGGCGCTGCACGGAGGACTGCGGCCGTACGGTGGCACGTTCTTGGTGTTCTCCGATTACATGCGGCCGTCGATTCGCCTGGCGGCCATGATGGGGCTCGGCGTGGTCTACGTCTTTACCCACGACTCCATCGGCCTGGGAGAGGACGGGCCCACCCACCAGCCCATCGAGATGCTCGCCTCCCTGCGTGCGATTCCCAATCTCACCGTCGTGCGTCCGGCAGACGCGAGTGAGACGGTCGAAGCGTGGCGCCT
Organism: Gemmatimonadota bacterium; assembly: GCA_039586815.1. Classification (GTDB taxonomy): domain Bacteria; phylum Gemmatimonadota; class Gemmatimonadetes; order Gemmatimonadales; family GWC2-71-9; genus WVYX01. The sequence continues at coordinate 11,624 of JBDHJR010000010.1, forward strand.
GGCGGTGGGGCGACGCGACGGCCCCGTTGCGCTGGTCCTCACGCGGCAGAAGGTCCCGGTGCTGGACCGCAGCCTACTAGCACCTGCGGACGGCTTGGCACGGGGAGGCTACGTGTTGGCGGACGCCCCCGACGGCCGTCCCGCAGCCGTGATACTGGCCAGCGGATCGGAAGTGAGCCTCGCGCTGGAGGCCCGGCAGCTGCTGGCGGCCGACGGACTCGAGGTCCGCGTCGTTAGCATGCCCAGCATGGAGTTGTTCGCCGCCCAGCCGCAGTCTTACCGGGAGGAGGTGCTGCCGCCCGAGCCGGCCGCGCGGCTCGCCGTGGAGGCGGCTCACCCGCAGCCCTGGTACCGCTGGGTCGGTGACAGCGGCGAAGTCATGGGAATCGAGCGGTTCGGGGCCTCGGCCCCGTACCAACGTCTGTTCCGCGAATTCGGCTTCACGGCCGACGCCGTGGCCGAGCGGGTACGCGCGATGCAGGTGGGGTGACGGGGATGAGCACTACCCTGAGGGAAGCCGTGGAGCGGCGGCTCCAGGTGCTGTCCGATGCCGACGTGGTGCGCCGGCTATGGGACCGCGATACCACACTTTGGGGGGACGACGCAGCGGCATCCGAGTTGAGGGACCGGCTGGGATGGCTCACGGTCTTTCCCCAGATGCGTCGGGATTTGGACGACGTGACCCGGTTCGCCGAAGAGGTGAGTCAGGAGTTCGACCGGGTCGTCCTGTTGGGGATGGGCGGCTCGAGTCTCGCCCCCGAGGTGATGTGGCGGACCTTCGGGCGGAATCCGCGCTTCCCGCCCTTCCAGATGCTGGACAGCACCGCTCCCGAGGCGGTGATGGAGGTCGAGCGCGGGGGCGATCCCGGCCGCACGCTTTACGTCGTGGCGAGCAAGTCGGGCACCACGCTCGAGACCATGAGCTTCTTCCGTTACTTCTGGCGTCGTAGCGGGGGACGGGGGGACCACTTCGTGGCGATCACCGACGGGGACACCCCGCTGGCACGGCTCGCCGCGGAGCAGCGCTTTCGCCGGGTGTTTCTCAATCCCACCGACATCGGAGGGCGCTATTCGGCGCTGTCGCTCTTCGGGCTCGTGCCGGCGGCGCTCATGGGGGTGGACGTGCGGAAGCTGCTGGACCGCGGCGAGGCAATGGCCCGGAGTTGCGGCCCCGACGTGCCGCCGCAGCTCAATCCCGGTGCCTGGCTCGGTGCCGTCATGGCCGAAGCCGCGCGCGCGGGTCGCGACAAGCTGACGCTCGTGCTGACTCCCGGCATTGCCGGCTTCGGACTGTGGGTGGAGCAGCTCGTGGCCGAGAGCACGGGGAAGGAGGGTAGGGGGATCGTGCCGGTCGGCATGGAGCCGCTGCGTGCCCCGGCCCATTACGTGGACCACCGGTTCTTCGTGGTCCAGTCACTGGGACGGCAGCTCGATCCCCGGCTGGAGAGATGGATGCACGCCCTGGGTGCGAGCGGCCATCCAGTGGCGTGGGCGCCGCTGGACGACCCGTACGACCTGGGTGGCGAGTTCTTCTGCTGGGAGTTCGCCACGGCCGTGGCGGGAGCCGTGCTGCGCATCAACCCGTTCGACCAGCCCAACGTGGCCGAGAGCAAGCAGGCGACCAGACGCGTGCTTGCGGAGCGACGCGGCTTCGATCCGATCACCCAGCTGCGGCGGCACGACATCACGGACTTCCTCGAGGGTGTGAGTGCGCGCGACTACGTGGCGGTGCTGGCTTACGTGGCGCCGAGCGAGGAGGCCGACGAGCGGGTGGCGGCCTTCGCGGACGCGCTGCGTGACCGGCTGGCGGGAGTGGTCACCTGGGGGTACGGGCCGCGCTACCTGCACTCGACCGGGCAGCTCCACAAGGGTGGGCCGCCAACCGGGCACTTCGTGCAGATCCTCGAAGAGTTAACCGCCGATCGTCCGGTTCCGGGTGAGGACCACAGCTTTGGCGAGCTGCTGCGCGCGCAGGCGCTGGGCGACTACGAAGCGTTGGTGGCACGGGGGCGTCCGGTGCTGCGGGTGACCGATCCGGAGAGCTTCCTGGAGCAGGTGTGATGGACAGCCGGAGCGAGTCCAAGCGGTGGGCCGCCGAGGAGGCGGTCGGCCACGTGCAATCGGGCATGGTGTTGGGTCTGGGCACCGGGTCCACCGCCGCGCTGGCGGTCGACGCCATCGGACGCAAGCTCGCAGCTGGCGAGCTCGCCGACATCGAGGGGATTCCCACTTCGACCCGCACTCGGGAGCAGGCCGGCGCCCTGGGCATTCCCCTCACGACGCTGGAAGAGCATCCCGTTGTCGACCTCACGATCGACGGTGCCGACGAGGCCGACCGGCAGGGAAACCTCATAAAGGGTGGTGGTGGGGCGCTGCTGTGGGAGAAGATCGTTGCGGCCGCAACGAAGCTCTACATCATCGTGGTGGACGAGTCGAAGCTGGTAGAGCGGCTCGGCGCCGGCTTCCCCGTGCCGATCGAGGTGATGCCGTTCGGGTGGGGAACGCATCTCGAGCCCATGCGGGCACTGGGAGGGGAGCCCACACTGCGGCGCGACTCCTCCGGCGAGCCGTACGTCACCGATGGAGGGCATTACATCATCGACGTGGCGTTCCGCGGCGGCATGGACGATGCGGCCCGGGTCGACCGCACGCTGCGTGATCGCCCAGGCGTGGTCGAGACTGGGCTCTTCCTGGGCATGGAGCCCCGCGTAATAGTGGGGCGCGCACCAGAGGAGTGAGGCGCTACCTCGTCTTCGTCGTCGCGTTCGCCGCCGCAGCCCTGTTCGTGCGGCTCGGCGTGTGGCAGCTGCAACGCCTGGGGGAGCGCCGCGCGCTCAATGCGGCAATAGCTGAGCGAATCGCCGCTCCGGTCCTCGAGGCGCTGCCTCTCCAGGCGGGCGCCACCCTTCCAGACAGCTTCCGCTTCCGCCGCGCACGCGTGGCCGGCGTGTTCGACTTCACGCGGGAGATCGTGTTGACCGGCCGGGCGTATTACGGCACTCCGGGAGTGCACGTCGTGACGCCGTTCAGACTCGACGACTCGGTGGCGCTGCTCGTGGAGCGTGGATGGGTCTTCTCTCCGGACGGCAGAACGGTGGATGATTACGAGGCTCTGATGGAGCCGGACACGGCCGTGGTCTCCGGCGTGCTGCTGCTGCCGTCGAGCGTGCCCGAAGTGCCGGGCGGGAACAGCGCATGGCCGCGTCATGCTCGCGGCATAGACACCGAGCGTCTCGCTCCGGCCTATCCCTACAGGCTGGTGTCCCTGGTGCTGCGCCGCACGGTGACGGACAGCAGCTTCCCCGAGCCGATGCGGGCGCTCACGGCCCCTGAGGTGGATTCCGGTCCGCATCTGTCGTATGCCATCCAGTGGTTCGCGTTCGCCGTCATTGCCGTGGTGGGCTCTGTCCTGCTGTTCCGGCGGTCGGGCGGCGACCCCACGGCCCGCGGGCGCTATTGACAGCGCCGCTCCCAGGCAGCACTCTCGCGCGAAACGCACAAAGGAGCTCCACCGTGTTGACGCGTCGCGACTTTCTTCGCTCGATGTTCGGCACGGCCGGGGTAGCTCTCCCCGCGCTCAGGAACGACGGGCTCGAGCGGATCTTCTCGGCGGCGGCCTCCGCCGACGGACGCAGCCCGGAGGTGGTGGCTGCCGACGAGGACTTCTGGATCGGAATCCAGCAGGCCTTCACGGTCGACCGCTCTCTCATCAACCTCAATAACGGCGGCGTCTGCCCCAGCCCCAAGGTCGTGCAGGACGCCATGAGGCGGTATCTCGAGTACTCCAACGAGGCGCCGGTGTACACCATGTGGCGCGTGTTGGAGCCGCAGGTCGAGAGCGTGCGCCAGCGCTTGGCGCGGGCTTTCGGGTGCGATGCCGAGGAGATGGCGATCACGCGGAACGCCAGCGAAGCCCTGGAAATCTGCCAGTTGGGGCTCGATCTGGAGCCGGGGGATGAGATCCTGACCACCGATCAGGACTATCCCCGCATGAACACCACCTGGGATCAGCGTGTCAGGCGCGAGGGGATCGTCGTGAAGATGGTCTCGTTTCCCGCACCGCCGCCGAGTATGCAATACCTGGTGGACATCTTCGAGCAGGCCATCACGGCGCGCACAAAGGTGATCCACTTCTGCCACATCACGAACCTCTCGGGCCAGATCTTCCCGGTGCGGGAGATCTGCCGTCTGGCGCGCTCCCGGGGAATAACCACCATCGTGGACGGTGCCCACGCGTTCGCCCACTTCCCGTTCACGCGCGACGAGCTCGAGTGCGACTTCTACGGAACGTCGCTGCACAAGTGGCTCCTGGCACCGCACGGGACAGGGTTTCTCTATGCCAGGCGGGACCGGATCGGCGACGTATGGCCGCTGATGGCGGCTCCGGAGTCGATGAACGACGACATCCGCAAGTTCGAGGAGATCGGAACCCATCCGGCGGCGAACCACAACGCCATCGCCGAGGCGCTCACTTTCCACGAGGGCATAGGCCCGGAGCGCAAGGCGGCGCGGCTGCGCTACCTCCGTGACCGTTGGATGAAGCGGCTCGACGGGCAGCCGGGGATCAAGCTGCACACCAGCTACGATCCTGCGATGTCGTGCGGACTGGCGAACGTGGCGATCGAGGGTGTGGACCCCGGCGCTCTGACCCAGCATCTGTGGAAGACGCGGCGCATCATAGTGACCCCGATCGGCCATTCGGCGTGCACCGGGTTGCGGGTGACTCCGAACGTCTACACCACGCTGCAGGAGGTGGACCGGTTCGCGGAGGCGATGGAGCAGGTGATCGAGAAGGGTATCCCGACCTAGGGAGGCCTCGGCCCTCCGCTAGCCGCTCGAGTAATAGCGCCGGATGACCGCCTCGGCGGGCTTTTCCTGTGGGGTGAAGTCGCGCTCGTAACCGGGGTCCGAGCTTGCGCCGGGCCGCCACTTCCACCAGTAGAAGCCGGCGAACCAGGGCTGGTGCCAGAACGTCTGGAACGCCGCCTCGTAGGCCAGGCGCTGCAGCTCGAGGTCCTGCTCTCCTTCGATCTCCCACTTCCAGGGATGCACGGTTGCACCGCGATGCGACTTGTACCCGATCTCGGTGAAGATCACACGTCGCCCGGTGGCGGTGCTCACCTCGTCCAGACGGACCCGGATGGGCTCCCAGGCGGCGACCAGCTGGTCCAGCCGCTCGGGCTCGCCCAACTCGAAGTACGCCTGCACCCCTATGAAGTCGAGCGCGTCCCACCACGGGACCCTGTCATAGTCGTCCCAGTTCGCCGCGTACGTGAGCCATCCGTCGAACCGCTCGCGTACCAGCGCAATCGTGTCGCGCCACCGGGCCTCGAGCGGTGCGGTCTGCCGCAGCTCGGTACCGACGCTCAGTCCGGCGGCCCTCATCCGCGCAGCCAGGTCGGCGTAGTGCAGCAGGAAGGCGCGGTACGATGCGAACCACTGCTCCCATGAGGCCTCGTCGCTCATGCGCACCTCGCCGCGCCAATGACCGTCCACGAAGTCGGCCAGGGTGGGGAGCAGCAGCACGCGCAGGCCGGCGCGCCGGGCCATGGCGCCCAAGGCGAGCAGGCCGTCGTCGGTCAGGGACCAGTCCACGTCCGGCCCTCGATAGCGGTCCACCCGCGGCTCCATGTGACTCGGCATGCGGCCGTAGGGGAACAGGGCCACGTGCGTGGCTCCCAGGTCGCGGATTGCTTCGAAATCGGCTTGGGTCGTATCGGCGCGGTAGCCGTCGAACCCGATGCCGCGCTGGGGGCCGGCGGCGGGTATGACTCCGCGGCTCCGGGCACAGGCCGCAGCCGCCACGGCGGTCGCGGCGAGGAAGGTCCTACGGTGCATGGGAAGCGAATATAGCCGGGGAGGGAAGGCAGTCGGGACGGCGCGACCCTCTATTAAGGAAGCCTAAAGGTCCATGTAGCAATCGCTTAGCGAATTTGTCGCCCTTGACCTGATGGCCCTCCACGGCAATCGTTCAAGGGCACGTAAGGGGGTGCGCCGGTGTCCAAATACTACAAGGAACGGGAGAGCGGGAAGCACAAGCTCGAGCCCGAGACGATGCGGGTGGGGAAGAAGCAGCTGCGGCCCGAGAGCATGATGATGAGCTACGGGTACGACCCGGAGCTGTCGGAAGGCGCGCTCAAGTGCCCGATCTTCCAGACCTCGACCTTCGCGTTCAAGAGCGCCGAGCACGGCAAGGCGTTCTTCGAGCTCGCCCTGGGGATGCGGGAGAAGGGGCCCACCGAGGAGGCGGGCCTCATCTACAGCAGGCTGAACAATCCCGACCTGGAGATCCTGGAGGACCGGCTCTGCCTGTGGGATGAAGCCGAGGCCGGAGCGGTGTTCCAGAGCGGGATGGCTGCGATAGCCACGAGTCTCCTGGCATACCTGCGCCCCGGGGACGCCGTCGTGTTCAGCGAGCCGTTGTACGGAGGGACGGAGTTCTTGCTGCACCATTACCTGCCGGAGTTCGGCGTCGGGTTGGTGGGCTTCCCGGCGGGTATCCCGATGGCCGATCTCGAGGAAGGCATTCGGGAGCGGGTCGGAGACCGCCGCGTCCCCCTGATCCTGCTCGAGACGCCGGCCAACCCTACGAATCAGCTGGTCGATATCGACGGCGTGGCGAGCTTGGCACAATCCCTGGCCAAGGGCGATGAGCGGCCGGTGGTCATGGTCGACAACACGTTCCTCGGGCCCGTGTTCCAGCATCCGCTGAAGCACGGAGCGGACCTGGTGCTCTACTCGGCCACGAAGTTCTTGGGGGGGCACAGCGATGTGGTAGCCGGTGCTTGCGTGGGGAGTCGCGAGGTGGTGGAGCGGATCCGCACGCTGCGCACGTTCATCGGCACGGCGGCGGGGCCCTGGACCGGGTGGTTGCTGATGCGCTCGCTAGAGACGCTCAAGATGCGCATGACCGCGCAGATGAAGAACGCGCGCTACGTCGCCGACTATCTCAACGAGCATCCCAAGGTCAAGAATGTGAACTACCTGGGGCTGCTGCCCGAGCAGCATCCCATGCATGCGGTGTACCGCCGACAGTGCCTGGCTCCGGGATCGCTGATCGCGTTCGAGATCGACGGCGGCCAGCAAGCGGCCTTCGAGTTCCTGAACAGCCTGCAGCTAGTCTGCCTGGCGGTGAGCCTGGGCGGCACGGAGTCGCTTGCCGAGCATCCGGCCTCGATGACTCACTCCGACGTCGAGCCCGACGAGCGGGAGCGCCTCGGCATCACAGAGGGGCTGGTGCGTATCTCGGTTGGCGTGGAGCACTACGAGGACTTGATCGCCGATATGGAGCAGGCCCTCGACGCAGTGGGGGCGGACTCCGGCCCCGAGAGCAGGACCAAGGAGCGCCAGGTGGTGAAGATGACGAAGTAAGCAGGGCGTAAAGCGCGCAACGCAAAACGTGCAGCGGAGCTTCAGGTCATGCCCCGCTGCACGTTGCACGTTGTACCCTGCACGAGGCAGGGGAGGGTGGGCTTACTCCGGCACCGGCACCCCTTCCTCCATCCAGGGCGCCTCGTTCGCCATCACGCGCTGTGCCGACTTGTACACCTTGACGTCGTCGTTGTGGAAGACGCCCCTGAACCGATCTCCGATGCGGCGGCGGGCGATGCGACAGAACGTGTCGGCCAGGTCGACCGCCATCTCGGCCTTGGCGCGCTCCTCCGGAGACTTGCTGACCCGCATCGCCTGCGCCCTCGAGCAGGTGGCGCTCATGGCGAACAACTCCGCCCCGATCTCCACCATTCTGGCGAGCACGGCCTGGCGCTTCTCGAGAGCCGGACCGAAGCGCACGATTGCATGGAACAGCGCCCGTGCCAGGCGGCGTGACGCGCGGTTCACGAACCGCATGTGCTTGGCGAGGGGCCCGAACTCACCGTAGCGCGGCCAGCGTCCCCAGCCGAGCCAGCGTCCCGGATACCACACCGCGTAGTAGAAGCCGGCCTTCACCAGAGACACCAGCTTGGCTATGAGCGGCGCGTCCGGGTCGGCGATCGCCCCAGCGACCTTGAGGTGACTGTCCAGCGCTTCGCGCGCGATGAACAGGCGCATGATCTCGGACGATCCCTCGAAGATCTGGTTGATCCTGAAGTCGCGCATGATTCGCTCGACCGGCTCGGGCCGCTCCCCGCGCGCCTTCAGGCTGGGCGCGGACTCGTACCCGCGGCCGGAGCGTATCTGCATGGTGTCGTCGATGATCTCCCAGCCGCGCTCGCTGTTCCACATCTTCGCCATGGCGGCCTCGAGGCGCACGTCGAACCTGGCCTGATCCGACATGAGCGCTGCCAGCTCGCTTACCGACTCCATGGCGAATGTCGTGGCGGCCATGCTGCCCAGCATCTGAGCGACGGCATCGTGCTTGCCGATGGGGTGCCCCCACTGCACGCGTTCCTGGGAGAAGCGTCGCGCGATCCCGAGGCAGGTCTTCGCGGCTCCCGTGGCCGCGGCGGGAATCGTCAGCCGGCCCGTGTTGAGGGTGACCAGTGCTAGCTTCAGGCCCTTGCCCATTCCCCACAGGATGTTCTCCTTGGGCACCCGCACGTCGGTGAAGCGCAGCAGTGCATTCTCGATGCCGTGCAACCCCATGAAGTGGCACCGGTGGGCCATCTCGACGCCGGGCCACACGGATTCGACGATGAAGGCGGTGATGCGGTTGTCGGGCGTGCGCGCCATCACGACCATGACGTCGGCGATGGTCCCGTTGGTGCACCACAGCTTCTCGCCGTTCAGCAGGAAGGCCTCGCCGTCCTCGGTGGGAGTGGCCGTAGTCTGCATCCTCGCCGGGTCGCTGCCCACATCCGGTTCCGTGAGCGCGAATGCGCTGATCTCTCCCTTGGCGAACCGCGGCAGGTACTGCTGCTTCTGCTCGGGCGTGCCGAACAGGCCGAGTGGCTGCGGCACCCCGATGGACTGGTGGGCCGAGAGCAGCACGCCGACCGAGCCCTCATGGCACGCCGCCAGGGACATGGCCCGGTTGTAGATCGCCTGTGAGAAACCGAGCCCGCCGTACTCCTCGGGGATCTTGATGCCCATACAGCCGAGCTCGCCGAGGCCCTGTACCACGTGGTCGGGGATCTTGTAGTCCTCGTCGATGGCATCTGCGTCGACGTTGGCCTCCAGAAAGGCCGAGAGCTTGTCGAGCCACGGCTTGGCGCGCGCGAGCTCCGCCTCCGGCACCTGCGGGAAGGGGTGGATCAGCTCGAGGTTCAGTCTTCCGTTGAAGATCTCCTTGAGAAAGCTGGGTGCGGTCCACTCCTTCTGTCGCGCGGCCTCGACTACCTCCCGTGCCTCGCGCTCGCTCACGTTCTTACCGCTTGCGGCAGTTACGCTAGTCATGATGACTTCCGGTAACCGTTTATGATGAAGCGATGGAATCACCCATCGCGCCTTATAGTCCTCAAACTGAAATATGGAGATGGCAGGTTCCCGGCGCCACGTTACGACGGTTGCGTCCAGGGGTGCGCGGAGGCAACATTCGGCGGCGCTAGATCGTAGGATTCCCGACTATGACAAGGTTGTTTTTCGGTGCCGTCGCGGCCCTGGCTCTGACGTTGCCCGCGGGCGGCGAAGCCCAGACCAGTGGGCGGCCGATCCAGGTGGACGAATTCCTGACGCTCGACCGGGTGTCCGATCCTCAGGTCTCTCCGGACGGGCAGTGGGTGGCGTACAGCGTCACCACGACGGACCTGGGCGGCAACAGCCGCTCGACCGATCTCTGGATGATGGCGGTAGGTGGCGGTGATCCACGCCAGATATCGGACGCGCGGCGCGGCGGCCGGCACGCCCGCTGGTCTCCCGACGGTCGCACCATCGCGTACATCACGACCCGTGCGGATGCCGGAGAGGTACGCCTGTACGACGTGCCCCGCGGCCGCTCGCGCAGGGTCGCACGGCTCTCCACCGGTGCCGGCGGAGTCATCTGGTCGCCGACGGGAACGCATCTGGCATTCGTGTCGGAGGTGTATCCGGAGTGTCCCGATGACGCCTGCAACGCGGCCCGCATGGAGGCAGATGCAGGGCGGCCGAGCAGTGCCCAGGCGTATGACGAGCTGTTGTACCGTCACTGGAGGAGCTGGGAAGACGGACGCCGCAGCCACCTGTTCGTGGTTCCGGTGGCCGGCGGTCCGTTGGTCGACATCACCGCCGGGAACGACTATGACGTGCCCGTTCCACCGTTCGGCGGGTCGGCGGACTATGCCTTCACGATGGACGGCCGGTCCCTCGTCTTCACGACGAAGGTGGGAACCGACCGGGCGTGGCACACGAATACGGACATCTACCAGGTGTCGATCGAGGGCGGAGAATCGCGCAACCTGACCTCCGGGTTCCGTGGCTCCGAACAGCATCCTGCGCCGTCCCCTGATGGTCGGATGCTCGCCTTCTTATCACAGGAGCGGGCCGGGTTCGAGGCGGATCGCTGGCGCCTCATGGTGCTCGACCTATCCACGGGGGGTGTGCGCGAGGTGACGCGGGACTTCGACCAATGGGTGGCCGACTACCTCTGGTTGCCGAACTCGCGCGAGCTGGTGTTCACCTCCCAGCTGCGGCACCGCAACCTCGTCTACCGCACCAACCTCAACGGCCGCATCGAGGCGCTCATGAGCTGGGGGAACACGTCCCAGATATCGATCGCCGAGGACGGCAACACTATGGCGTTCGTGAACGACGCCATCAACCGACCCGGCCAGGTGTACACCTGGTCCATCAACGCCGGTGCGAACCCCCAGCGGCTCACGGACTTGAATGCTGCGGCGCTGAGCCAGCTGAGGATGAATCCGGCGGAGGAGATCAGCTGGGTCGGGGCCGATGGCAATACCGTCCGCGGAATGCTGCTGCGCCCGCCCCAGTACCAGCGCGGGCAGCGCTACCCTCTGATGGTGCTGATTCACGGCGGCCCGCAGGGCGCCTGGCGCGACAACTGGCACTCGCGCTGGAACGCGCAGATGTTCGCAGCCGCCGGGTACGTTACTGTGCTGCTCAACCCGCGGGGTTCCACCGGCTTCGGTCAGCGCTTCGTAGACCAGATCTCGCAAGACTGGGGCGGCCGGGTCTACATCGACATCATGTCCGGCGTGGAGCATGCCGCCCGTTTCCCCTTCGTCGACTCGACGCGCATCGCGGCCGCGGGGGGCTCGTACGGCGGCTACATGGTGAACTGGATCAACGGACACTCCAACCGGTTCGATGCCCTCGTGAACCACGCGGGCGTGTACAATCTGGAGTCGTTCTACGGCGCCACCGAGGAGCTGTGGTTCCCGGAGTGGGAGTTTGGCGGCACGCCGTGGGAGAACCGGACCTATTACGAGCAATGGTCGCCGCACCGCTCCGCCAACAACTTCCAGACTCCGACGCTGGTCGTGCATGGTGCGCTCGATTTCCGGGTGCCATACACCCAGGGACTCGAGGCTTTCACTGCGCTGCGGCGCCAGGGAGTGCCGGCGCGGCTGCTCTACTTCCCCGACGAAGGACACTGGATCGCCAGGCCGCAGAACCAACGCATGTGGTGGAACGAGGTGCACTCGTGGCTGGCGCGCTACCTGAGCCCGGCGGCCGTCCCATGAGGCGGGGCGGCCCGCTATATTCGCGGGAGTCATGACCTCGGATCCGCAGCCACTCTACCCCACGCGTTCGGGGGCCGGCGCCCTGTTGGGGCGGCAAGTGTACAACCACGTTAACCCGCCAACGCTGGTGCTGGGCGTGACCGCGAGCGGGGTGGAGGTCGCCGCCAATGTGGCCAAGGCGATGGGGTGCAAGTTCGACGTCATCGTGGCGGCCCACATACGCATGGAGGAGCTGGGGACCGTGGGGGCGATCGCCGAGGACTCGAACGCGGTGCTCGACCCGGAGTACGAGCCGTACTTCAAGGATGCCCAGGTCCTGGGCGAAGCCATCGACGACGCGCGCCGCGCAGTGAAGACGGAGCGCCTGTTGTTCCGGGGGACCCGGGCCCTGCGCGAAGTGCGGGGCCAGAACGTCGTCATCGTGGATGGCCACGTCACATCGCCGTGGAAGCTCCTCTCCGCGGTGGAGGCGATCAAGCCGGGGGAGCCTGCGTACATCATGGTCGCCGCACCCGTCGGCACGCAGCCCGTGCAGGAGAAGGTGCGCGCGCAGCGCCTCCAGTTCGTGTGTCCTTCCGTCCTCATGGATCCGGCCGGCCACCCACTCCCCTTCGGTGACCCTCAGGATCCGAGCGCCGAGCGTCTCCGCAGCATTGTCGTTGCACGCGAAGCGGCGTAGTCTGGCCGTTCTGGTCGCGTGTTTTCTGCTGGGAGGCGGATCCCTGCCGGCCCAGCTGGCGCCGCCTTCAACGGGGGGCGCCGCCCAATTGGACCGCCTGCTACAGCGCCTGGCCAATTCCCACCGCGTTCTAGTGATCGGGGCGCATCCCGACGACGAGGACACTCGCTTGCTCTCGCTCGCGGCGCGTGGCTACGGGGCCGGCGCGGCGTACCTCTCGCTGTCGCGCGGCGAGGGCGGCCAGAACCTGATCGGCGACGAGCTCGGAGTGGCGCTGGGACTGCTGCGCTCCCAGGAGCTGGCCTCCGCCCGCCGGATCGATGGAGCCCGACAGTTCTACACCAGGGCGTACGACTTCGGCTACTCGCGCACGCTGGAGGAGACTGAGCGGTTCTGGCTGCCGGACTCTGTACTGAAGGACGCCGTGCGCGTCGTGCGTCGCTTCAAACCGCACGTGATCGTGGCCATCTGGTCGGGCACACCGCGCGACCGGCACGGGCAGCATCAGATGGCCGGAGTGGTGGCCCGAGAGGTGTTCGACGCCGCGGCCGAGCCGGGGCGCTTTGCGGAACTGGAAGGGGAGGAGGGGCTCGCCCCGTGGAGGCCCCTCAAGCTGTATCGATCAACGCGGTTCGATAGCGCCGCGACCACGCTCACTCTCGAGACGGGCGGTCTCGATCCGCGGAACGGTCGCTCGTACCATCAGATAGCGATGGAGAGCCGGTCACAGCACCGCTCGCAGGACATGGGAAGGCTGCAGCCGGCCGGTCCCCGGTTCAGCCGCATGCAGCTGCTGTTGGATCGTACTGGAGCGAGCCCGACCGAGGGGAGCGGTGCCGGCCTCTTCGCGGGGATCCCGCGGGACACGTCGCGGCCGGCCGTGTTCGCCGACTCGCTGCGCGCCGCCGTGTCTGCCCCGCACATCGGTGACGCGGTTCCCGCGCTTGCGGGCGCGCTGCGCGAGGCGCGCGCCGCGCACGGGACACCCGATCAGATAGGGTTGTTGGAGCAGGCGCTTGCGGTAGCCGCGGGTATCGTGATCGATGCGCCGGCCAGCGCCGCGACGGTGGTGCCGGGCGGGACGTTCGACGTCGACGTGCAGTGCTACAATGCCGGCAGCCGACCGCTCGCCCTGAAGCGGGTCGAGCTGGCCGTGCCGGAGGGATGGCGCGTGGCGGCTGACGACGTCGAGCAGGTGGTGGTCGCACCCGGGGAGCAGGTCGTGCGCCGCTTCCGCGTGACTCTACCGCGTGACGCCGAGCTCACCCAACCGTATTTCCTCGAGCGGCCGCTCGTCGGTTCGCTGTACGACTGGCGCGATGCTCCCATCGCGACTCTGGGTGAGCCATTCCAACCGCCGCTCGTGTCGGCGCGCGTCGAGGCGGAGTTGCTGGACAGCCCGTTTGCCATCACCCGGGAGGTGAGCCACCGTTTCCTCGATCAGGCCGTCGGAGAGGTGCGCCGTCCCGTTCGGGTGGCTCCCGCGATCGAAGTGAGCGTTGCGCCCGAGCGGCTCGTTTGGCCGAGCGGCGACTCACGGGCGCGGACCTTCACCGTGACGCTGAGCGCCAACGGCGGAGACCCCATCGAGGGCGAAGTGATACTGCAGGCAGACGGATGGGGGGCGCCGGAGGCACAGCCATTCCGGCTGGAGCGGGCGGGGGAGTCAGCCAGTTTCGCGTTCCGGTTGGCGCGCCCCAGCGACGCGGGGATGCGGGAAGTGACTGTGCGGGCGGTGGCTCGCAGTCGCGACGGGCGCGAGTTCGATCGGGGAGTTGCTCTGGTGAGCTACCCCCATATCCGGACCACCGGCTGGGTGAAGCCCGCCCAGAGCTCGGTTCGCGTCGCACCGATAGCACTCCCCGATGTGGAGCGGGTCGGATACGTGCGTGGAGCCGCCGACCGGGTGCCGGAGGCGCTGACGCAAGTCGGCATACCGGTCGAGTTGCTCGACGCCGAGGCACTGGCGCGCGCGGACCTGACGGCTTTCGACGTGATCGTGATCGGGAGTCGAGCGTACGAAATCGATCGGGCGTTAGTGCGGCACAACGGTCGGCTGCTGCAATACGTCGCCGATGGTGGACTGCTGTTGGTGCAGTACCAGCAGTATCAGTTCGTGAGGGGAGAGTATGCTCCTCACCCACTGACCATCGGCTTCCCGCACGACCGCGTGACCGACGAGACGGCGCAAGTGCGCATGCTCCGGCCGGAGCACCCGGTCCTGACGCACCCCAACCGGCTGGATGCCGCCGACTGGGACGGCTGGCCGCAGGAGAGGGGACTGTACTTCGCGCACACGTGGAGCGATGCGTACACTCCGCTGCTGATCATGGCTGATCCGGGAATGCCGGAGTTGCGGGGAGGCCTGCTCGTGGCTCGCTACGGGGAGGGAACCTACGTGTACACGGGAATCAGCTTCTTCCGCGCTCTGCCGGCGGGGACAACGGGCGCGTATCGGTTGTTCATGAATCTCTTGGCGTTGGGAGAGAAGAGTGGGCGGTAGGGTTCTCGTGCAGCGTTGTAAGGTGCTCCTGGCGGCCACCGTTGCCATTGTGCTTCTGGCAGCGTGTGCCGAATCCCGTACCCCGCTCGTGATCTACTCCCCCCACGGGCGTGACCTGTTGTTGCTGGCGGAGCGGACGTTCGAGGCAGCCAATCCCGATGTAGACGTGCGCTGGCTCGACATGGGGTCGCAGGACGCGTTGGACCGGATACGCTCCGAGCGGGCCAATCCCCAGGCGGATCTCTGGTTCGGCGGGCCGTCCACCCTGTTCCAGCGTGCCGCGGCCGAATCGCTGCTGGCGCCGTACCGCCCGAGTTGGGCCGAGGCAGTGGAGCCGCGCGGACGCGGTGCGGGGGATCTGTACTTCGCCGTGTACGAGACGCCGGCGGTGATCGCCTACAGCAGCGACGCGGTATCGGCTGCCGAAGCACCGCGAGATTGGAACGATGTGCTGGCACCGCAGTGGTCTCAGAAGGTGATCATCCGCGAGCCGCTGGGCTCGGGCACGATGCGCACGATCTTCGGCATGGTGATCGAGCGCAGCATCTCCGCCACAGGTGACACGGCGGCCGGCTTCGATTGGCTGCGACGGCTCGATGCGCAGACGAAGGAGTACGTCTTCAATCCCGCGCTGCTGCATCAAAAGCTGCTGCGACAGGAGGGTCTCGTTACCCTGTGGGACCTGCCCGACATCCTGGTGGAGCAGAGCAAGGGCTCACCCTTCGGGTACACGCTCCCTACGAGCGGCACCCCCGTGATCGAGGACGCGATCGCCCTGGTGGGTGGAGCCCGGCACGCAGAGGCGGCGCGTCGCTTCATCGAGTGGGCCGGGTCGGCGGAAGCGCAGCTCCTCGCCGCGCACGAGGCTTTCCGCCTGCCGGCCCGCGTCGACCTCGCTGCGGACTCGCTGCCTGCGTGGGCGCGTGACGTGCGACGCCAGCTCATCGTCGCCCCCATCGACTGGCAGTTGTTGAGCGAGCAGGGCGCAGCGTGGATGACGTACTGGGATCGCAACGTGCGTGGCCGGGGATCGGCGGGACGTAGATGAGCGACGGATTCCTCCAGCTCGAACATCTCACCAAACGATTCGGCGACGTTGCTGCGGTAGACGATCTCACGCTGTCGGTGCAGCAGGGGAAGGTGCTGGCGCTGCTGGGACCGAGCGGGAGCGGCAAGACCACGACGCTGCGCCTCCTGGCCGGCTTCGAGCGGGCCGACACGGGCTCGATCACGGTTGACGGGCGCGACGTGACGCGGCTGAATCCGGCCGAGCGGCGCTTCGGTATGGTGTTCCAGCACTACGCGCTCTTCCCGCACCTCACAGTGGGCGAGAACGTCGCGTTCGGGCTGGCCGGGGACCGCTCCGTGGACGAGAACCAGCGCGTGCGTGACATGCTCGCGCTGGTTGACCTCGATGGGTTTGCGGAGCGGCAGGTGAGCGCTCTGTCGGGGGGGCAGCAACAGCGCGTGGCGGTGGCGCGTGCGCTGGCGCCCTCACCGCGGGTGCTTCTGCTGGATGAGCCGCTCTCCAATCTGGATCCCAGCCTGCGCGAGCGTACGCGGCGCGAGCTGAAGGCGGCCCTCCGGAAGATCGGGATCACCACAGTGTTCGTGACCCACGAGCAGGAGGAGGCGTTCGCGCTGGGCGACCAGATAGCGGTGCTCAACGAGGGGCGGCTGGAGCAGGTCGGCTCGGCTCCCGATCTGTACGAGCGGCCGCGCACTCTCTTCGTGGCGACGTTCGTCGGGCGCGCCAGCGTGCTGGATGGTGTGATGACGGCGCCAGATCGTGTGCGGCTCGAAGCGGGGCACGAGTGGAGGGTCGAGACGCCGCAACCGCTGGAACGGGGTGCACGTGTCTCGCTGGTGGTGCGGCCCGAAGCTCTCATGCTGGGCGAAGAAGGGCTGACCGCTACGGTGAGCGGTTGCCGCTACACGGGAGCCCGTGCCTACTTCACCGCCGAAGCTGGTGGAACCACGGTTGAGTTCGAGGCGGAGGTACGTGCGGCGCACGTGGGGGATACGGTGCACTTGGTGCCCCAGCGCGCGCTGGCGTTCGCGCAGGAGAGACGATGACCCGGCGGCCGCGCGGCATTCTGCTCACGCTGCTGCTCACCTGGATGGTGGTGTACCCCGTCGTCCTGGTGATCGTCGGGAGCGTGCGCGGTGCCGACGGGTGGACGGTGGAGTACCTGACGGCCTTCGTGCGGGAGCCGCGCGAGTGGGCCGCCTTGTGGGCAAGCCTGTGGATCTCTCTCGCGAGCGTGCTCCTGGCGGGGTTGATCGGGGTACCGCTCGGGTTCGTGTTCGAGCGGCTCAGCTTCCCCGGGCGGCGGCTGCTCGGCGGGTTGGTGGCCCTGCCGGCCGTGCTCCCGCCGCTGGTGGGGGTGATCGCCTTCCTGTTCCTCTACGGTGAGAGCGGGTTCGTGGCGCGCGCTATCATGCGCCTCTTGGGGCTACAGCAGTCGCCTTGGCGGCTGCAGGGCGCGGGTGCGATCCTGCTGGTTCACGCATACTCGATGTACGTGTACTTCTACCTGTTCACCCGGGCCGGTCTGGCCAGGATGGACGCCTCGATGATCGAGGCCGCTCACTCGCTGGGTTGCAGCACGTGGTCGACGCTGAGGCGCGTCACGCTTCCGCTGCTGCGTCCGCAACTCGCTGCCGCGGCATTGCTCACATTCATGACGGCGCTGGGGTCGTTCAGCGCTCCCTACATCTTCGGCGGTGGCTTTCGCGTCATGACGACGCAGATCGTGGCGAGCAAGCTGAACGGTGACATGCCCATGGCGATCGTGGAGACGACGGCACTTGCGGTGCTCGCGCTCATCGGCCTGCTGCTGCTCAGGGGCCGGGCCGAGGCGCGCTCCGTCGTCGCCGTGGGGAAGGGCACGCCTCCGGCCGCGCGTGCGCTGTCGCAACCGCTGGCCCGCTGGGGCGCGACTGCAGTGGGGTGGGTCTTCGCCGTGGCGTTGTTGCTGCCTCACGTCACCTTGATAGTCGTGTCGCTCGTCCCTATCGGTACTTGGACCACGCAGCTGGTGCCTCCCGAGTACACTCTGGGGAATTACGCTGCGCTGGCTACTCAGCCGGAGCGGCTGCGGCCCCTGGTGAACTCGCTCTGGATGGCGGCGCTGGCTACGGCTGCGGCGATCGGCGTCGCGCTGTGGGCCGGTCGCCTCGTGGTGCAACGGCGAGCGGTGCTGCGCGGCGCGATCGAGAATCTCCTGTCGGTACCCTGGGCAGTGCCCGGCACGGTGCTGGCGATCGCGTTGGCCACGGCATTCTCGGTGTTCGCTCCGTGGGTCTTGCGCTGGGTCTTCGTGGGAACGGTGATCATTCTCCCGCTGGCGTACTTGGTGCGCAACATCCCCATCGCCGCGGGCTCGGTGCTGGCGGGCTTCCGCCAGCTCGATCCTTCGCTGGATGAGGCTGCCTCCTCCCTGGGGGCGGGGCGGTGGCGTACCCTGCGACGTGTGACCGTCCCGCTGCTGCGACCCGCGATCCTGGCCGGGGGCGCCCTCGCGTTCGCCACGGCGTTGGGGGATTTCGTCACGTCGATCGTGCTGTACACCTACGAGACACGGCCCATATCAATCGAGATCCTATCGGCACTGCGCGCCTTCGACGTAGGGACCGCCGCGGCGTACGGTGTCGTGCTGATGCTGTTCTCGGCCACCGCGATGGTAGTGGGGACGCGCCGGTGAAGCGGCTATGGGTGCTCCTCACCACTGCCTTCGTGGACATGCTGGGGTTCGCGATGGTGTTCCCCCTGCTGCCGCTCTACGCCCTGCGGCTCGATGCCGCCGAGTGGGTCATCGGGTGGATGATCGCGAGCTTCTCGATTGCCCAGCTCGCCTCCTCTCCACTGTGGGGCCGAACTTCCGACCGCTTCGGCAGGCGCTTCGCTATTCTCGCGGGGCTGGGCATGTCGGCGATCGCTTTCGCCATATTCGGGTTCGCCGTGAGCATAGGAATGCTCTTCCTGTCGCGCATTGTGCAGGGGCTCGGGGGCGGCACCACCGGCGTGCTCCAGGCGTACGTGGCCGATGTGACCGAGCCGAAGGATCGAGCAAAGGCTCTCGGCTGGGTCTCGGCGGCCACCGGCGCCGGTGTGATGATCGGTCCCGCCATCGGATCGCTGGCGTTCAGCCTCGGGCCGGCGGCTCCCGGTCTCGTCGCTGCGGGACTCTGCCTCCTGAATCTGGTGTTTGCCTGGAAGGTGCTGCCGGAGTCGTACGCTGGCGGCAGAGACGGGTCGCACGAACACGGGCCGGAGCGTCGCTCGATCCGCACGATGATGGTCGAGGTGCTGCAGCACCCCGGGCGGGAGATTCCCCAGCTCATCTGGATCTATGCCGCCGGCATGTTGGGTTTCATGTCCATGACCGGAGTGCTGGCGCTGTACCTCGCCGCCGACTTCGGCATCACGGAGGAGAACATCTGGATCTTCTTCGTGTACGTCGGCGCCATCGGAGTGATCATGCGGGCGGTGATGCTGGGCAAGCTTGTGGACTGGCTGGGGGAGGTGAAGTTGATGCGCGTGGGCGCCGGGTTGCTGGCGCTGGGGCTCGCGATCATCCCGCTGCCGCAGAGCGTGATCACGATGGGGCTCATGCTGGGTCTCGTGCCCATCGGCACAGCCTGTCTCTTCCCGGCGGTGTCGGCGTTAGTGACCCACCGGGCGCCGCGGCAGCAGTTGGGACAGACGCTAGGGGTGCAGCAGGCGTTCGGCGGTTTGGCGCGGGTGATCGCGCCGCTGTGGGCCACCGCCGTGTTCGGTGCGCTGGGTGCGTCGCTGCCGTTCTACATCGCCGGCGCGATCGTCGGGTTCGTGTGGCTCCTCACCTTCCGAGTGCATCCCAAGGAGTCGGAAACGGAAGCGGAGTAGGGACTGGACGGCGGCTCAGCTATGCGCCTATGTCGTCGGCTTGTCCCGTCGGTAAACCACTTTCCCGCCCAGCACCGTGAGCAGCACCTGTGTGTCCAGGATGTGCTCCGGCGCGATGGTCATGATATCCTGATCCAGCACCACGAAGTCGGCGTACTTGCCGGGCGAGAGGGAGCCGCTCACGTGCTCCATGAACCCGGCGTACGCCGGCCACAACGTCATGCTCTTGAGCGCTTCCTCACGGGTAGTGCGCTCGTTGGGGAACCAACCGCCGGCCGGCCACCCATTCTCGTCCTGCCGCGTGACGAAAGCCTTGAACGAGATCAGTGGATTGGGAGATTCGACGGGGAAGTCGGAGCCATTGGGAATCACGACTCCCGTGTTGAGCAGGGTACGCCACACGTAGGCGCCCTGCACCCGCGTCCACCCGAGCCGGTCGATCGCCCAGTACATGTCGCTCGTCTGGTGGCTTCCCTGCATCGAGGGAATCACGTCCAGCTCCGCGAATCGGGGGATGTCCTGGAAGTGAAGCACCTGAGCGTGCTCGACGCGGAAGCGGTGGTCGGCGGTCGGCACCTCTCCCAGCGCGGACTCGAAGGCGTTCAGCACCAGCCGGTTCCCGTGGTCGCCGATGGCATGCACGTTGAGCTGGAATCCTTCCTGCAGCGCGCGCACCGCAACCTCGCGGATACGTTCCTCACCGACGATCACCAATCCGGTGTTGTGGGGGTCGTCGGAGTAGGGTTCCAGCAGCGCAGCGCCGCGGCTCCCCAGCGCCCCGTCGGCGGTGATCTTGATTGAGCGCACCCACACGCGGCCGTGCAGCCCATCCTGCGGTCCCCGCTCGAAGTAGCGCTGTAGCTCTTCGTCGTTCCCGCGGATCATCACGTAATTGCGCAGGTTGTAGCGGCCTTCTTCGGCGAGATTCTCGTAGAGATCGATTACTTCCGGTCCCACACCGGCGTCGTGCACACCGGTGAGCCCCAGGCTATTGACCTCGGCTATGGCTGCCAGTGCCGCCTCACGCTGCTCGTCGGTCGACGGAGGCGGGATCACTTGGCCCACAATGCGTTGCGCCCTGTCGATCAGCACGCCGGTCGGGTCGCCGGCTGCATCGCGAATGAACCTCCCGCCCTCGGGATCCTCGGTCGCCGCCGAGACGCCGGCCAGCTCCAGCGCCTTGGCGTTCACCAGCCCTGCGTGGCCGTCCACTCTCGTCAGATACACGGGGTGGTCGGGCACGGCGCGCGAGAGCGCCTCGTGGGTTGGGAAGCGGGTGTCGGCCCAGTCGTTCTGATCCCAGCCGCGACCTCGGACCCACTCACCCGCCGGCGTCGACTGTGCCCGCTCTACCACGCGGGCGATCACCTCTTCGTAGGAGCGAGTGCCCACCAGGTTCACGATGCGCAGCGCGGTTCCCAGTCCCATCAGGTGGACGTGAGCATCCACGATTCCGGGGATCACGGTCTTGCCGTCCAGGTCGAGCCGCTGGGTGCCGGAGCCCGCGTACGTCTCGGCCCCGCGAGCGCTCCCCACGAATACGACTTGCCCGTCGCGGATGGCCATGGCCTCGGCCAGCGGCCGGTTCTCGTCCACCGTGTAGATGCGTGCGTTGGTCACGATCAGGTCGGCTGGCTGTTGCGCCTGCAGCGCCGGTGCGATGAGAAGTGCCGTCAGGAAGAGCGTTGAGCGTTTCATCGTCGGTCCCGTGTGTTGTTTGGGTGGTCGATGTATGGG
Source organism: Gemmatimonadota bacterium (assembly GCA_039586815.1). Lineage (GTDB taxonomy): Bacteria > Gemmatimonadota > Gemmatimonadetes > Gemmatimonadales > GWC2-71-9 > WVYX01. The sequence continues at coordinate 32,992 of JBDHJR010000010.1, forward strand.
CCAGAAGCTACCGTTGCGGGAAGGGGAGCGCGAGGGCGGGGTCGTAACGCGAAACGGACTTGCGGTGAGGCGGCGGAGGGCCGGCCACGCTACTCGAGGTGCTTCTCCAGGAAGGCGTGGAATGTATCGCGGTACATCGCCCCGCCGACCATGAAGGTCTCGTTGTGTCCGGCGCCCTCGAGGGGCACGAACAGTTCTGCACGGCCGGCCTGGGCGATCGCGTGTCCCATCTCGAACGGTGCGATCCAATCGTCGGTTCCGTGGAATACCAACAGCGGGGCTGTGATACGTTCCGCACGCTCGCGGTTGTCGAGGCGGAGCTGCAGTAGCCAGCTCGGCAGCATGCTGTAGTGCTTGTCGGCCATCTCCCGCCCGCTGGTGAAGGCGGACTCCAACACGATCACCCGCACCGGGCGTTCCGTCGCGAGGTAGAGCGCCACTGCGCTGCCGACGGAGCGGCCGTACACGGCAATTCGCGTGGAGTCGATCTCGGGGCGCTGCGTCAGGAAGCCCCAGGCCGCTTCGGCGTCGCGGTACACTCCGGCCTCCGTGGGTGCGCCGCTGCTCTCCCCGTAGCCGCGGTAGTCGAGTACCACCATGCCTATCCCCGGGGGCCGGAACTCCCGCAATACCGGGGCGATCCCACCCACGGTCTCCATGTTACCGTAGAACCAGATGAGCCCGGGGGCGTAGGTGCCCTCGGGCGGGGCTGGGTTGGGTGGCAGGTACCAGCCGCGCAACTCCACGCCGTCCTCGGTGGTGACGCTGATCAGCTCCCCGTCGGGGATGCCGACGGCAGCCGGCTGCGGCAACGGCCCGCTCGGGCCCGGGAACGCGATGCGGTCCTGGAAGCGCCACGCCAGAAGCACGATCAGCGCGTAGACGATCACCAGCGCGGCGAGGATCTTGAGTGCTATCGACAGCATGGGCCCAAAGCTAATCAGGGGCGCAGGCGCGACGCGCGCCCCGCACCCACACACCCACCTCGGCCTCGGTCGGTCGGGGCGACGGAGGGATGACCGTCGTCGGGGATCGGAGCACCTTCCCCGGAGTCCATTCCTGGATCACCGCGTGGACCGCGAGCCATAGGGCGTGCGGCTCGCGCCGCGATACCGCACATACGCTGCGCGCCCCTGCTATGCGCAGCAGGCGGGCGTTTCGTGTGCCGAGGCTGCGCAGGGTGGCGAGGCGACTCACCTCGACGACAGCTGCCGCCCTTTGCGGAGCAAGTCCGGTCCGCTGAGCAAGTGAGTCGGGCGCCGTGCTGGCGAGCAGGAAAACGGAGCCGTATCCAGCGGCCTTGAGTAGACGCTCGTCCGTGCGCCTCACGTCCGGCATCCTCTCGATTCGGGGGGTCGTGGATCCGACGGACCACGAGTCGATTCCCTGGAGCGCGGCTGCAGCGAACGCCAACGCGACGGGTAGTGCGACCACGAGACGCCTGCCGCTCGCCCGCCGACTCCCGTCGAACGGCACCGCTATGCCGAGCGCGGCGAGAAGGTGATACAACGCCCATGCCTCGAGGGCGAAGAACGGAAAGCCCAGGAATCCCAGAGGCGGCATCTCGAACAACCTGAGGTTCTCCATCCACGGGACGGTGTAGATCCACTTGCCCCGCGCCCAGAAGTTGAGGAACTCCCACAGCAAGCCGACGCACAGACCGGCGAGCAACAGGCGGCCGATGCGGCTCCACTCGCCCCGCTCGATGTCGTGCAGCAGGGACCACTCGGGTCGGCGCCGGTAGACGGTGGGCTCCACCATGAGCCAGACCGCGCCCCACACGAGAGGGAAGAAGAAGCGGGGCATGACCAAAGCGAGAACGAGCATCAGCAGGCCCACGAACCGTGCGGCGCTCAGGTGCCACGGGCGCAGCGTGATCGGTCCGGCCCGCCACCGCGTCCCCACCCCCCAACGCTCCAGCAGGCGCCCCGAGAGGAACAGGGCAGGAAGCACCGTGGCGAAGGAGAGCGTCATGCCGGCCCATCGCTCCACGTCATGATCCGGTACGAACACGTAGTACCAGTTGCGCAAGCGGAAGTTGAGGGCCTCGAACAGCAGCCACACCACCGGCGACCACACCAGCAATGACACTCCGCGCCACCCGCTGCGGTGCAACGGCACCTCGCGTCCCCCGCGGCTCACCAGCGCATCGAGCAGAAGCAGCGTGGGATACCAGGCGAACACGAAGAACCAGGTCGGCACCGGCTCGACGTCGAGAAGAAGCAGCACCCAGGCTGCCGCGATCGCGGCCAGGGACAATGCGATGGTCATGGCCCGGAAAGTCGCTAGGAGCGCCACGTCGCGCCAGCCGCGCATCAGCTTGCTTCTTGTGGAGGTCCACGGTTGATTGCCGGCATGTCGGCACAAGCCATCGCGTGTCGCGGTCTCGTCAAGCGCTATCCGCCCGACGTTACCGCCGTCGCGGGACTCGATCTCGAGGTTCAGCGCGGGGAGTGCTTCGGCATGCTCGGTCCGAACGGGGCCGGGAAGACGACTACCATCGAGATCATTCAGGGACTGCTTCGCCCCGATGCAGGAGAGGTGGAGGTATTGGGGCTGGGGTGGAAGCGCCACGAGGCCGCCCTGCGGCAACGGCTGGGGACGCAGCTACAGGAGACCAAGCTCCCCGACAAGCTGAGTGTCGAGGAAGCGGTTCGCCTGTTTCGCAGCTTCTATCGCGAGGGCAACGAGGTGGCCGACGTGCTGCGCATGGTGCAGCTGGAGGAGAAGCGGCGTGCCTGGGTGGGCAAGCTCTCCGGAGGACAGCGGCAGCGACTCGCTGTGGCGTGCGCCCTGGTGAGCGACCCCGACATTCTGTTCCTCGACGAGCCGACCACAGGCCTGGATCCCCAGTCGCGGCGCCAGCTGTGGGCGATCGTCGAGGGCTTCCGCCGTCGCGGTGGTACCGTGTTGCTCACCACCCATTACATGGAAGAGGCCGAACGCCTGTGTGACCGGGTGGCGATCATCGACCAGGGGAGGATCATCGCACTCGGATCGCCGCGCGAGCTGATCGCGTCCCTCGGCGCGGAGCACGTGGTGGAATTCGAGTTGGACGGGGGCAGCGCTCCGGACGACGAGGTGCTGGCGGCGCTCCCCGGTGTGGAGCGGGTGGCGCATGACGACGGCAAGCACCGCCTCACAGTGGGTCGGGTGCACGAGGTCGTGCCTGCGCTGATGAAGCTGCTGGACCGGCAGGGTGCCGCGCTCAGCGAGTTGACGACGCATAACGCCACCCTGGAGGACGTATTCCTCTCCCTCACGGGGAGACATCTGCGCGATGAGTAGACCGAGGCTCGGCAGCATCGCCCAGCTCACGCTGTGGCGCATTCGGGAGTTCACTCGGGAGCCCGAGGCGCTGTTCTGGGTGTTTGCCTTCCCCATCATGCTGGCATTCGCTCTCGGACTCGCGTTCAAGAGCCGCGGACCCGAGGTTGTGCGCATCGCGGTGGAGCAGGCAGGCGGTGGCGCAGCGCTCGTCGCAGCGCTGAACGAAGCGGAGCGGGTCGAAGCCGTGTTGCTCGACAGTGCGGATGCCGAGTACCGCCTGCGCACGGGGCGCGTCGCACTGGTTGTGACGCCGGGCGATCCGCTGCAGTTGCGCTACGACTCCACCCGCACGGAGAGTGACGTAGCACGGCTCGTCGTGGGTAACGTGCTCCAGGAAACGGCGGGCCGGCGCAACGTGGTGGAGATCCGTGACGTGAAGGTCATGGAGCCGGGAGCGCGGTATATCGACTTCCTCATTCCCGGGCTCATCGGGCTCAACATCATGGGCACCGGAATGTGGGGGATCGGCTTCGGCATCGTGAAGGCCCGCAACGACAAGCTGCTCAAACGTCTGCTGGCCTCTCCCATGCGCCGTAGCGACTTCATGCTCTCGTTCATGCTGGCCCGCTTGTTCTTCCTGGCCTTCGAGGTGGCGGCGGTGCTGCTGTTCGGCCACCTGGTGTTCGACGTGCCGGTGCGGGGGTCGCTGCTCGCGGTGGCGGTGATCGTGGTGCTGGGCGCGATGACGTTCTCGGGGCTGGGCCTGCTGGTGGCGAGCCGCGCCAAGACCATCGAGGGCGTGTCGGGACTCATGAATCTGGTGATGGTCCCGATGTGGATTCTCTCGGGCGTGTTCTTCGCGTACTCCCATTTTCCGGAGGCGATGCAGCCCTTCGTGCGTGCGCTGCCGCTCACGGCCCTGAACGATGCGCTGCGGTCGGTGCTGCTCGACGGGGCTCCGCTGCTGGCGAGTGCCGGGCTGCTGGCTCTGCTCGCGGGTTGGGGTGGCGTGAGCTTCGTGGCGGCGCTGCGGGTATTCAGGTGGCGCTGATATCCCGCACGGCGCGCTGAACCTCCGCACCGTGGGTCAACGGCAGGCCGTGCGCCGCGCCGTGAATCAGCCGCAGCTCGGCTGACGGCAGAAGCCGCGCCAGATCCCGGGCCACCGAGATCGGAAACAGCGAGTCCTCGGTTCCGTGCAGCACGATGGTCGGCACCGTGACCTCTCCCAGGCGATCCCGCACGTCGAATCCGTCCATGGCAATGCGGTAGGAGCGCATCGCCCGCCAGTCGGTGTTGCGCCATCCGGCGAGGTCGAGGGCCAGGTCGGACCGCTCGGCCAGCGAGCGGAAATCCACGCGTCGCGCCTCCAGTGAGCCACCGCTCGTTGCCAGCTTCACCGCCCGGGTGACGATCGGCGTGTTCCAGATCGGAAGCAGGTGCTTCACCGCAAGGCGGTGCTCCCGTCCGGCGAGGCGACCGAGGCGCAGACGCACGACGTCGAACATCGGGCCGGCTGTCGTGCCGATGAGAACCAGCCCGTCGATCCGGGCTATGTCCCGCCCACCGTGTGCCAGGAGCCAGTGCAGGGCCAGCATTCCTCCGAAGCTGTGGGCAATCACGAAGCGCCTCCCCGCCGCCCACGGCTCCAATCCACAGAGGAGCTCGTCCAGCCTGTGGCTGTACACGTCCATCCGTCTCTCGATCGCCGCGTCGCCTTCCGGTCCCAGCGCGAGCTCGTTGAAGTCCGCTGCGACGGTGGCCAGGTGTAGGTCGGGGAAGACCGACGCGTTGAAGGTCATGCCGGGAAGCAGCAGGGCGATCTCGCGCTCAGTGGTCTGCGCCGTATGTTCTGCTGTCATGTCTCCCTTAGCCGGACACGCCGGGCATGCCGGTCTGCACACAGTGTGACGTCGAGCTCCAGCCGGACGCGCAGTTCTGCTTTCGCTGCGGCCGGCGCGCCAATGCCGCGTTGGAGTGGGACGCCACCATAGGCGAGCGCCTCGCCGCGGGACTCGGTGCCGATTACAGCCTGATCGGCGAGCTGGGCCGCGGCGGATTCGCCGTGGTGTACTCCGTGCGGGACCGCCGCCGCAACCGGTACCTGGCGGTCAAGGTCATGCGGCCCAGCCTGCTCACGGAGCCGTCCCTCAAGGAGCGGTTCCGTCGCGAGGCGGAGCTCGTCTCCAGACTCGACCATCCGAACATCTTGCCGGTCCTGTTCACGGGCAAGGCCTCGGGGCTGGTCTACTACGCCATGCCCCGCGTCCAGGGGGACTCGCTCAGGGAGAGGCTGGATCGCAAGGGAAAGCTCCCTGTGAAGGAAGCGCTGCGGGTGTTCGCGGAGCTGGCCCGCGGACTGGAGTACGCCCACCGCAATGGGGTCGTGCATCGCGACGTGAAGCCCGGCAACATCATGCTCGATCGCAAGGGCAGGGTGGCGATCCTGGATTTCGGGGTGGCGAAGGCCATCTCGGTGCGAGGCGGCGCCATATCTGTCACCGGCGAGGTAGTGGGCACTGCCGAGTACATGAGCCCCGAGCAAGCCCAGGGCATTACAGAAGTGGACCACCGCTGCGACGTCTACAGCCTGGGCGTGCTGGGTTGGGAGATGCTGGCCGGTGAGGTTCCGTTCGTGGGCGATACCGTGCACGACACCCTGGCCATGCACGTGAAGCAGCCGATCCCCGACGTGCGCGGAAGCCGTCCGGACACCCCTCCCGCGTTCGCCTCCGCCCTGCGCCGCTGTATGGCGAAGGAGCCGGACGAGCGCTGGCCCAACGCCGTGGCTGCCGCCCGGGCCGCCGGCGCAGACGTCTGAAACCCCTCCCCGCTTGACTCCGTAGGGTTCCCCAGTTACGCTTAACGCCGTTAACTTAACGGTGTTAAGTCGATTGATTCGCATGGGTTTAGCGGTCACGGGACCGACTGGAGCAAGCATGGCTGGGAAAGAGATTAGTGCAAACCGCGCGGTCGACGTGGAGGGTGCGATCCTCGATGCCGCCCGTGATCTGCTGGCAGAGAAGGGCCTGCAGGGGCTCTCGATGCGCACCGTTGCCGAGCGCGTCGGCGTGAGCGCCACCGCCATCTACCACTACTTCGAGAACAAGGAAGAGCTTGTGCAGCGGGTGGTGCGGCAGGGCTTCCAGCGGTTCGGCGACTACATCGAGCAGGCGATGGGAGCCCACCCGCAGGGCTCGCTCGAGCGGGTGCGGGCCGTCGGAGAGGCATACCTCCGGTTCGCGTTGGAGAACCATGCCTACTTCCGTGTGCTGTTCAACTTGCAGCGTCCCCATGCACACAACATCGAAGACCTGCCGGAAGGCGGCGGTTACGGCCTGCTGCGCCAGGCCGTGGTGGATGCCATGGAGTCGGGCGCGATGCGAACCATCGACCCGGATCTCATGGTGATGTACCTGTGGAGCCTCACCCACGGCCTGCTCATGATCTCGCTGGCATGTCAGATCGAGCATTGTCCGGAATTCCAGTCCGACACGATGGCTCGCACGCCGATGGACATGTTCCACGCCTTCGGGCCGCTGGTGCGCGAGGGTGTACTGGGGCCGGCCGCTGTCGCGGCCGGAGCGGCGCCGCCCACTGGTGCGGCGGGGGGGGAGTAGGCGATGCGCTCTCGTAATCCATATAGGACACTGCTCGCGCTGTCACTGCTGGCCACGGTCATGGCTGATGGCGCGGCGGCGCAGGAGCCGGCGGCCGAGACGTACTCGCTGGGTCAGGCGATCCAGACGGCCCTGGCCAACAGCCAGACGATCGAGGACGCGGAGTACAGCTTCCAGATCGCCAAGGAGCAGGTGAAGGAAGCGTGGGGGAGTGCCCTGCCGGACATCTTCGCCAACGCCACGTACTCACGCAACGTGCTGAAGCAGCAGATCTTCCTCCCCGCGGAGTTCTTCGGTGGGAACCCCGGGGAGCTGCGTCCCATAACCGTGGGCTCGGACAACAACTGGCAGGCGCAGTTCACCTTCAGCCAGCCGCTGTTCGAGTACAACGTGCTGGTGGGCGTGGGTGCGGCCAACCGGTTCCGCGGCCTCAGGGAGGAGGAGCTACGCGGCACCACCCAGTTCGTCGTGCTGGCGGTGCGGCAGCGCTACTTCTCTGCACTGCTGGCAAAGGAGCTGTTGCGGCTGGTGGAGGAGAGCATGCAGCGCATCGGCGCAACGCTCGAGGAGACCCGAGCGATGAACCGGGCCGGCCTCACCAGCAGCTACGACGTGCTCCGGTTCGAGGTGGAGTTCACGACTATCGAGGCCCAGCTGCAGCGGGCGAGGAACGCTGTGATTGCCCGCAAGCGGGAGCTGCTGGTAGAGATGGGCCTCAACCCGGGACTCCCCATCGAGTTGGAGGGCAGCCTCAACGAGATGGATCTGGACACACTCGACAACAATGACGTTGGGAACCGGGGGATCCTGTTTCTCGCCGGCGCCCCGGATTCCCTGCTCGATCAGGAGGACCGGCTGCGCCGGCTGGTCCTGTCGCAGCGCAGTGACCTGCGGCAGCTCCGCGCGTCGATCTCCCTGGAGGAGTCCCGTGTTTCGGCGGAGAAGGGCGAGTTCTATCCCCGTGTCTCGTTCTTCTCCAACTACAACATCCTGGCCCAGCAGGATGGACGCCCGGACTTTTTCGGCGACGCCGGTTCGTCGCGCTACTCCACCGGGGCGGTCGGTCTCGCCATAGAGCTTCCCATCTTCAGCGGCGGGAGCCGCTTCGCGCGAGTGCACGAGGCCGAGAACATGGTGAGGCAGCAGGAGACGCGACTGGCACGCGCGGAGCTCGACGCGGGCAACGAGGTCCGCAACCTGGTGGACGCCGTGAGCGAGGCGCGCGCGCGGGCCGCGAGTCAGCGGCGTAGCGTAGCTTCGGCGAGGCGCGGCTTCGAGATCGCGTCGATCGAGTACCGGGAAGGGATAGGATCACAGCTGCAGATGACCGATGCGGAGGAGGCGCTGCGCCAGGCGGAGTTCGGCTACGCCGAGGCGGTGTTCGACTATCTGTCCGCGCGGGCGCAGCTCGACATGGCATTGGGAACCGCGCCGGAGGCGCCGGGTGAGATCCCGGTGATCGGCGGATGACGGAGACGAACATGATGAGGAACGGAAGGCGCGAGGTCGGTGCGCTGCTCAGACTGGTTGCGCTGGCTGCGGCGGTGGCGGCGTGCTCTCCGCCGGAGGGGGGAGAAGCTCTGGCGGAGCAGGTCGACTCGGTGGTGGATACGACGGGCGCGCGCATCATCAACGTGGAGGCCGTCCCGGTCGAGCTGGTGGGGTTCGTGGACTACATCCGCATCACCGGCGAGGTCGAAGCGATGTACGACGTCACCGTATCGGCCGAGGAGTCGGGCGTGATCGAGCGGTTCCTGGTCGAGAAGGGGAGCCGGGTGCGGCGCGGCCAGACGATCGCGAAGATCAACGACGCGGTGCTGCGAGGACAGGTACGGGAGGCGCGCTCCGTGGCCGACGTGGCCGAGGAGCAGTACCGGCGCCAGCGCCGGCTGTGGGAAGAAGAGGAGATCGGGAGCGAGATCGCCTATCTGCAGCTCCGGTCGGCGTCGGAGGCGGCAAAGGCCCGGCTGCAGGTGTTGGAGGAGCGGCTGGCCCGCACCGAGATCAAGGCACCGGTAAGCGGCATCTACGACGAGAAGTTCGTGGAGACCGGAGAGATGGTGGTGGCCGGCACCCCGGTGGTGCGCGTGATCTCCGTCAGCCGGGTGAAGGTGGTGGGCGGCGTGCCAGAGCGGTTCGCACTATCGGTGCAGCGCGGTGACAGCGGCAGGATCACGTTCGATGCGCTCGGTGGGCGCGAGTTCAGCGGGGTCATCGAGTTCGTGGGCGCGGCCGTGGACGCAGGGAACCGGACTTTCCCCATCGAAATCGTGCTCGACAATCCGGATGACGTGATCAAACCCCGCATGGTGGCCAACGTGCAGGTCGAGCGGGACCGGTTGCAGGAGGTAATCGTGGTCCCGCAGCAAGTGGTGCTTCGCACGGAGAACGGGTATCAGGTGTACGTCGTGTCCGACCGCGACGGCTATCCGGTGGCATCGGCGCGGGAGGTGGAGCTGGGTCCCTCGTACGGGAACCGCATAGTGATCGCGTCCGGCCTGGAGATCGGCGATCGGCTGATCACGGTGGGACAGCGACTGGTGGATGAAGGCAGCTTCGTGCGCGTCGTGAGCGGGGGTAACCGATGAGCGATCGCAAGGGCGACACCGGTTCCTTCCGAGTGCCCGGAAGTGGTGGCGAGAAGGCGGGCGACAGCGGCGTGCATCGCACGTCACGGTCGGCCAGTGACCCTGCACGTGTAAGCGGAACCTTCCAGCCACCGGGCTCAACGTCGGACCCGCGACACAAGCGGCGCTTCAAGGAGTTCTGGCTCGCGTCGTTCGCCATCGATCACCCGACGAGCGTCATGGTGATGACGTTGATCGTCATCATCATGGGGCTGGCCTCCTATGTGCAGGTACCCAAGGAGTCGATGCCGGAGATCGTGGTGCCCAACGTCCTGGTCAACACGCTGTATCCGGGGGTGGCGCCGGGCGACATCGAGACCCTGATCACGGAGCCCCTGGAGGACGAGCTCAATACCATCGCCGACGTCAAGACCATCACGTCGGTCTCGGCCGAGAGCTACTCGAGCATCAACGTCGAGTTCGAGGCCGGGATGGATATGAACGAGGCGTTGCAGCGGGTGCGGGAGAAGGTCGACATAGGCAAGGTCGAGTTGCCGGCGGCGGCCGAAGAGCCCGAGGTCATCGAGATCAACCTGTCGCAGTTCCCCATCATGCAGGTCAACATCGCGGGGGACTACAACCAGGTGCGTCTGCGCGAGGTTGCGGAGGAGCTGCAGGACAGGCTGGAGCAGATCCCCAGCGTGCTAGAAGTGCAGCTGGCGGGTGGGCTGGAGCGTGAGGTGCAGGTGGATGTCGACCTGGCCAAGCTCAAGTTCTACGACATCACGTTCGACGACGTGATCGACGCCGTGCGGTTCGAGAACGTAACCGTGCCCGGCGGCACGATCGACGTGGGGGACGTGAAGTACCTGGTGCGGATACCGGGCGAGTTCGAGGAGACCGATCCGATCGCCGACATCGTGGTCACGACGCGGGGCGGCGGGCCGATCTACCTGCGCGACGTGGCTACCGTCGACTTCGGGTTCAAGGAACGCGACAGCTACGCTCGGCTCGACGGCAATCCGGTGATCTCGCTGGCAATCGTGAAGCGCAGCGGGGAGAACATCATCGAGACCGCAGACGGCGTGCGGGAGGTTATCGACGGGGAGTTCAGGAACTTCCCGCCGGGAACAGTCGTGAAGATCACCTCGGATCAATCCGAGGAGATCCGCAGCATGGTGAGCAGTCTCGAGAACAACATCATCTCCGGGCTCATCCTGGTCGTGGCGATCTTGGTGTTCGTGCTCGGTGTACGGACGGCGCCGTTCGTGGGGCTTGCCATCCCGCTCTCGATGCTGCTGTCGTTCAGCATCCTGCGGTTCGCCGGGTTCTCGATGAACATGGTGGTGCTGTTCTCGCTGATCCTCGCGCTGGGGATGTTGGTGGACAACGCGATCGTGGTGGTCGAGAACATCTATCGCTTCCGCGAGCGCCGCTTTGATCGAGTGCGGGCGGCGAAGTACGCCACGGCCGAGGTGGCCGTTCCGATCATTGCGTCTACAGCCACCACCCTTGCGGCGTTCTTCCCCATGGTTTTCTGGCCGGGAATCATGGGCGAGTTCATGAGTTACCTGCCGCTCACACTGATCATCACACTCAGCTCGTCGCTGTTCGTGGCGTTGGTGATTCTGCCGACCCTCGCCGCACGCACGCTGGACACCGAGGACGCGCCGGTGGCAATGACCCTGGGGATGAAGCGGGTCCTCACCGCGGGTGCCGTGGTACTACTGCTGGCCATGCTGGCGACGAGCTGGGTCACGTCGGTGCTGCTGATACTGACGGGCGCTGCGGTGTATGCATTCCACCACTACGTGGGCCACCCGGCCGGCCACTGGATCATGACTAAGGGCCTCCCCGCCGTGATCGAGCGGTATGAGGTAGTGCTGCGCTGGGCTCTGGCGCATCGGTTCCGGATGGTGGCCGGGGCTGCCGGAGCGCTGGTGCTTGCGGTCATGGTCTTCGGCGCGTTCAACGCAGGTGTCGAGTTCTTCCCGGAGGACGTGCCGCCGTTTGCGGCCTACGTGCAGATCGAAGCCCCGCTCGGCACGCGCGTGGAGGAGACCGACCGCGTCGTGCGGCGCATCGAGGAGCAGGTCAGCGGGATCCCGGGGATGGCCGACGTGGAATCCGTCGTGGCCACGGTGGGGACCAGGCTCACTGCGGGGTTCGGGGGGGGAAGGGGCACGCACCTGGGAACGGTCGTGGTGCAGTTCGTGGACTACGAGGACCGTGAAGCCGACGGGTTCGAGACGTTGCGGCAGATCCGCGAGAGGGCCGGGGTCGGCGTTGCCGGTGCCGACGTGGCACTGGAGGAGCCAGAGATGGGGCCGCCCACGGGGGCCCCGCTCAACATCGAGATCACGGGGGAAGATCCTGCGCTCCTCAAGGAGTTGGGCGACGCGGTCGTTTCGCGCCTGGAGAGCTCGGCGCTGTTCGCCAAGCTCGACGGACTGGAGAGCGACATGGCCGAGGGCCGGCCGGAGCTGGTTATCGATGTGGATCGGGAGAAGGCCGCGCTCTACGGCCTCACCACGCAAGACATCGGGATGACGATCCGCAACGCGATCAACGGCACTGAGGCCTCCAAGTACCGTGACGGCAAGGACGAGTACGACATCACGGTGCGACTGGCCGAGGAATACCGGGGTGACCTGAGCTCACTCGGCGATCTCACGGTCTGGTCCGACATTGGGATTCAGATCCCACTGTCATCCGTCGCCACCTGGCGCGTGGACAAGGGCTTCGGCGACGTGAACCGCAAGGACCTCGACCGAATGGTGACGGTGGCGTCTGACGTACGCTCAGGTTACAACGCCGTGGCCGTGCGGGGTGAGGTGGAGCGGGAGCTCGCTGAGTTTGCGGCCGCGCTGCCCACCGGCTACCAGATGCGCTTCACCGGACAGCAACAGGAGCAGGAAGAGTCGGAGGAGTTCCTCACCGGCGCCTTCGTGCTGGCATTGTTCCTGATCGGGTTCATCCTGGTGACCCAGTTCGATTCCGTCACCAAGCCGCTCATCATCCTGAGCTCCGTGCTGCTGTCCACCATTGGCGTGTTGATCGGCCTGATGGTGTTCCGCATGCCGTTCGGCATCATCATGACCGGAGTGGGGGTGATCAGCCTGGCTGGCGTGGTGGTGAACAACGCGATCGTGTTGATCGACTACATCGACATCCTGCGCCGGCGCGACAAGCTGGAGCGGCGCGAGGCCATCGTGCAAGGCGGGAAGACCCGTTTCCGGCCAGTGGTTCTCACGGCGGTGACCACCATCCTCGGGTTGGTGCCGCTGGCCGTAGGGCTGAACATCGACTTCAAGGGGTTCTACACCCGGTTGGCACCGGACTTCTACTGGGGCGGCGAGCAGGCGGCCTGGTGGGGACCGATGGCAATCGCAGTGATCGCCGGGCTTGCCTTCGCCACCTTCCTGACGCTGGTGTTGGTCCCGGTGATGTACTCGTTGCTGGACGACTTCGACAACTTCCTGAAGCGGGTGCTCACGCGGCAGGACGAGGAAGAGTCCTCGCGCCCGCGGGCACGCTCGCCGGCGCTCCAGGACTCGCGGCCCTCAGAGAAGCCAGTCGCCGTATAGATCGGGCCGGCGATCCTGCCAGAACAGGGTTCTGGCCGGCGAAGCCGCACAAAGCGAGAGATCGAGATCCACCACTAGGAGATCCTCCTCGAGGCGCTTGCCTCGGGCGAGGATCTTCCCCACTGGGTCCACCACGAACGACTCGCCTGCGAAGGTGAGTCGTTCTTCTTCTCCCACCCGGTTGCACAGGGCGGCGAAGTAGCCGTTCTGGAAGGCGGCGGTGCGCACTTCGGCCTCGTACATGCCCTCGGGCCACTCGTCGAGCGCTCCCGCCTGCGGAATCACCACCACATCGGCGCCGCCTACACCCAGGGCCCGCATGTACTCTGGATAGTGCCGGTCGTAACAGATGGCCACGCCGATGCGTCCCGCTTTGGTGGCGTATACTGGTGCGCCGCGATCGCCGGGGGCGTAGTACGTTCGCTCGTGAAAGCAGGCGTAGTCGGTGATGTGCACCATGCGCGTCACGCCTAGCAGTGCGCCGTCGGCATCGAACACCGGCGAGCTGTCGAATCGCTCTCCCCCGGCGGACTCGTACATGTTGAACACGGTCACCAATCCCAACTCCCTGGCCTTGGCGGCAATCCGATCGGCGGTGGGACCGGGGATCGGTTCGGATAACTCCCGGGCCGCGGCGAACTGCTCGTGCTGGGGGAAGAAGCGGTAGAGCACGATCTCGGGAAACGCCACCAGGTCGGCTCCATCATCCTTGGCGGCCTGCATCGCTGCGAGCGCGCGCTCGAGATTCTCAGCGGTGTCGGGTCCCGCGGCCTGTTGAGCCAGGGCTATGCGCATCATGCCTCCTGCGGGCGGCGTGCCAGGGTGAGCAGCGATCCCTCGGTCGCCTTCCACGGCTCCGAGGCTTGCTCCGGAGCGAGCCTCACACGGTGTTGCTCGATGTCGCTGAAGCCGGCGCCCTCCATGGCCGCGCGCCAACCGGCCTCATCGAGCAGCGTCATGTCCACGCCGACGTCGCTCGGCCACGAGTGGCTGATCTCGTTCTCCTCGTAGAAGTCCACCATGCAAGCGAATCCACCACCGGGGCGCAGCAGGTGCCGCGTCTCCACCAGTGCAGCCGCCATGTCTGGCAGGTAGTAGAACACCTCCATCGAGAGAATCGCGTCGAACCGGCCGCGGGGAAGCTCGTGCTCGGGGAATGCGGCAGCGTGGAACTCCGCGTTGGGGAGGTCCTGTGACATGCTGCGCGCCAGGGTGATCATCTCCGACGAGAGGTCGAGGCCTACCGCCCTGCCTTCGGGCGCGGCCTGCGCCGCCCACCTGACCGTGTAGCCGTTGCCGCAGCCGATGTCCAGGTACCAGGCATCCGGCGCCAGCGCCAGCCGCTCGAACGCGGGACGCACGAACGGGGCGTGGCTTGCCTCCATACCCTCGGCGCGGCCGCGCAACGCCCAATCGTCGAACACCCGTTGCACGCTTTGGAGTTGTGAGTCGGGGCTGCTAGTCACTGCGGTGTCTCCCGTTTGGCGGCTCGGAAACGGCATAGAGGAACTGCCGGGCCACTCCCGCCGGCTCAAACTGTTGCGCCACCGCGCTGTTCGCCATTCCCATGCGGTGCCGTGCCTCCCCGTCCTCGAGCAGGCGGGCCAGCGCCTCGGCCAGAGCTGCGTCGTCGTGCTGCGGCACGACCGCTCCGTGGGTGCCGTCCTGGACCAGTTCCTCGACGGCCGTGTCACGGCAACACACCACCGGCTTGCCTGCCGCCATCGCCTCGAGGAACACGAGGCCGAACCCCTCCTGCAGGCTCGGCAGGCAGAAGATATCACAGCCGGCGTACGCCCGGGCGAGCCCATCGAAGTCGAGCTGGCCCTCGAATCGCACATGTGTTCCGAGGTCGAGGCTGCGCGTCAGGCGTTCCAACCGCGCCCGATCCGGGCCGTCACCCACGATGCGCACCCGCACCCCGGGCACGCGCGTGCGCAACAATGCCGCCGCCCGCACCAGCGACGCGATGTTCTTGCGAGGGTACATGCGCGCCACGCACAGGACCGTGGGGTTGGGATCCCGCCGGCCCGCGTGTGGCTCGAGCGCGGCGCGCCACCGTGCGACGTCCAGTGCAGGAGGCACGACGGCGATCCGCTCGGGCTCGAGGCCGTAGATGTCGCTGATCCGGTTTCGCGCGTAGCGGGAGACGGTAAGCACTCGGGTGGCCCGACGAACGCTGGCGCTTTCGGCTCTGGACTGCAGCCGCATCGAGGCGGCCACCAGGCCTCGCTCGAACCGCGCTTCGTCGGCGAGGATGCCGTGGACGTACGCCACGAAGGGTACCGGAAGGCGGCCGGCCAGGCGGAAACCGTCCATGTCGAACCCCACCACGCAGTCAGCATCGCTCACAGCCGCGGTCCCAATGCCCCAGTTGAAGGCGAAGCGGTGCAGCGTGTACGTGAAGGGCGGCGCACGTCGGGTGGGCGCGACGACCCGCACGTCGTGTCCCAGCGCCGCTAGAGCGCGCCGCAACGTCTCGCCGGCGACGAAGGTCCCGCTCCCCTCGCGGACGGACTGCGGGGTGGCTGTGATCAGTGCGATCCGCACCGGGTCTCCTCTAGCGCGGATTGATCAGGCGGCGCAGGAAGCGGACGATCGGTCCCCCGGCGGAGCCGGCGGCGTCATCCAGCGCGCGGGCGTACTCCTCAGCCGTAGGCCACCGCTCCTGTGGCGACTGCGCCGCACCCTTGGCCAGCACGCGGGCTACCGCAGCGGGCACATCGGGACGCACCGCTGTGAGGCTGGGTAGTCGGCCCGCCGTCTGGCGCGCCAACACCGACTCGACCGTTCCGGCGCCGAACGGCAGCTCTCCGGTGAGCGCGTAGTATGCCGCGAGCGTGAGTGAGTAGAGATCGGTGCGGCCGTCCACGTGCTCGCTCATGAGTTGCTCGGGCGCGGCGAAGTCGGGGGTGCCGGACTGTGACACGGGCCCGCCTCCTTCCGCACCGGTCAGCGCGAGAACCAGTCCGAAGTCGGCGATCAGCAACGCACCGGTCGCATCGTCCAGCAGCAGGTTCTCGGGCTTGATGTCGCGGTGCACCAGCCCGTGACGGTGGGCGTGCCCCAGGCCGTCGAGGGCTTCGCGCAGGATCCGCAACACCGTTGCGAGAGGCTGGGGTCCCTCGCTTAGCACGAGGCGCCCGAGGCTGGGGCCTCGCACGTACTCCATCGTGTACCACAGCAGGCCGGCGCGCCGCCCGATGTCGTAGGTATTGACGATGTGCGCGTGGTTGAACATGGCTGCCGCACGCGCCTCCCTGCGGAAGCGCTCCACCACGGCGGGATCGGTGGTCAGGTAGGGGTGCAGCACCTTGAGTGCCACCTCGCGCTCCAAGGCGAGATCCCGCACGAGGTACACGCGGCCGAAGCCGCCGGAGCCCAGCTCGCTGAGCAACTCGTAGTCGTCGCCCAGTGCGCGGCGCAATCGCTTCTCCCACGCCAGCTGGTCCTCGCTCGCCTCCCCCCGCTCGGGCGCGAGCGGGGCCGGCACCGCCGACTCGCCCAGGTCGCTGTAGAGGTCCTCGGCCATCTCGACCGCGGTGAGGTAGCGTCTCAGAGGCTCGGGGTGCAGAGCGCGCATGATCACCCGGTCGAGTGCCCTGGGGCAGGCTGGACGGCGTTCTATCGGCGGCTGGATCTCGTCCGGATCTGGCGGCGGCGCCTTCCCGGTCACGGCGAAGTAGAGCAGCGCGCCGGCGGAGTAGATGTCGCTGGTGGGCTCGCCCCCGCCGCCCTGACGCACGTCAGGCGCGAGGAACGGCTCGGCGAGCGGGTCGTCGTCGGGGCCCGCCACGTCGAGGCAGACGTTGGCGAAGCGGAGATCGGTCACGTACGTGCGCTCGGTGCTCTCGACCATCAGCGTGGTGGGCGCGAGCTTGCGCACCACGATGCGCTGGGAGTGGACGTATTCCAGGACGCTGGCCAGATCGCGCGCGAGCTGTAGCACCGAGGGAATTGGCCGGGGTCCTCGCGCCACCACGTCGACGAGGCTCTCCCCCTCGATCCACTTGGCCATGCGGAACGCCCAGTCGGCGCGGTAGCCGGCTGCATACACCGGGCGCAACACCGGATGGTCGAGCGCCGCCAGCAGCTCCGTCTCGCGTTCGAACCAGACACGCGAGGTGGACTCGGGCAGGAGATGCACTCGCAGCACCACCCGTCGCTTCAACATGACATCGCGGGCCATGAAGAGCGCCCGCTTGGGTGAGGCGGCGACTAGCTGGAGAATCTCGAGCGTGCCGAGGAAGTTCCGCTGCGCGGACTCGAATAGTCCCACCTGGTCGACCGAAACATCGATCAGGGGTCGGGCTGGACTTGCCGGTGACGTCATAGCGCATCAAAGATAACAGTGCAGGGGGGAGCCAATGGACGATGGCATGCAGGCAGTACGCATCGTACGGCCGGGTGGACCCGAGGTGCTCGAGGTGCATGATGTGGAGCGCCCGGGCATCGAGTCCCACCAGGTCCTGGTACGTGTCGCGGCAGCCGGTGTGAACCGTGCCGATGCGCTTCAACGGCAGGGGCGATACCCGGCACCCGAAGGTGTGCCCCCGGACATTCCCGGACTGGAGTACGCCGGTGTGGTCGAGGCCGTCGGGGAGGCCGTCACGGAGTGGGCCCCTGGAGACCGCGTCATGGGGATCGTGGGTGGGGGTGCCTACGCGGAGTACGTGGCGGCGGAGGCGGGCCATCTGATTCCCGTTCCGGAACAGTGGTCCTTCGAGCAGGCGGCGGCGGTGCCGGAAGCGTTCGTCACGGCGCATGACGCGCTCATGCAGGTGGGGGTGCAGCCGGGGGAGAGCGCTCTGGTACATGCGGTGGGGAGCGGTGTTGGACTGGCCTTGCTGCAGCTCGCCCGCGCCGCCGGCGCACGGGTCGTGGGTACGGCGCGCACCGCCTCGAAGCTCGAGCGCGCAGAGCGGGAACTCGGCCTGGAGCGTGGCATCCTGGTGGAGGGCGCGTTCGACGGGGCCGCTGTAGATGGGCCGGTCGACGTGATCTGTGATCTGGTGGGCGGTCCCTACCTCAAGGGCAATCTCGAGGCCGTCGCGCCGCGCGGGCGGATCATCGTCATTGGCCTGACAGGCGGGCGCAAGGCGGAAATCGACCTCGGGTTGGCTCTGCTCAAGCGTGTTGTGCTGATCGGCACGGTGCTGCGGAGCCGAACGTCCACGGAGAAGGCTGACGTGACCCGGCGGTTCGTGGACCTGGTTCTTCCGCGGTTCGCCGACGGCGTGCTGCGCCCCGTGCTGGACCACGCGTTTCCCATGCGGGAAGCCGCGGCGGCGCACCGATACATGGAGGAGAACCGCAACTTCGGGTCGATCGTGCTGGCGTGGTGACGCGGTGGTGCCGAGTCTCAGCGGGCCGTAACTTCTTTCCCACATGCCATATCTCAGCCTGCGTGATCTGTCCGCCGATCGGCTCTTGGAGTTCGAGACCGACGAGGTGCGGATCGGCCGGAGCTCTGACTTGGAGCTGGTCGTGTTGGGGGACCACAGTGAGGTCGTTTCGGGCAGCCACGCGCGGCTGTTCCGCCGCGGCGGCCAGTGGTGTCTGGAAGACAGCGGTAGCCGCAATGGGACCTTCCTCGGAGACCAGCAACTGACGCCGGGGGTATCCCTCGCCCTGTCCGCCGGCAGCGTGATTCGACTCGGCAGGAGGGGCCCCCGCTACCGAGTGGAGGCCGTCGACCGCGACCGGCCTCCCAGGACCACGCTGGCCGAGGGACCGTTGGGCGCGCAGCCGGAGGCACCTACGCTGCCGCTGGAGAGTCTGGAGGAGGCCGTCCCACCTGGCCAGTTCCACGTGGTGCTGATGGAGGCCAAAACCGGCGAGCAGTTCAAGGCCGGCGGCGGTCGCGTCCGGATCGGCCGGGGGAAGGAGTGCGAGTTGCGACCGGTCAGCTCCGACGACACGTCGGTATCGCGAGTGCACGCCGAGATCGTTCTCAAGCCCGATGGCAGGGTGGTGCTGCGCGATGCGCAGAGCCGCAACGGCACGTTCCTCGGGAACGTGCGGGTGCAGGGCGACCGGGAGATTCGCACGGGCGACCAGATTCGCCTCGGTCCGTCGGGCCTCGAGTTGGTGGTCGCCAGGCTGCTGCGCCCTGGTGAGGTGCCTGACCAACCCCGCGGCAGGGCAGCGGCGCCGGAGCACGCTCCGCCGGCCGAGCCGAAGAAGAAGCGACGGCGCGAGTCGCTGGCGCAGCGAGTGGCGGCCAAGGTGGGGAGCGCGCGCCGTTCGTTCGGAGGCAAGGGCGCGACGGTGTTCTTCCACGAGATGTTCGCGGAGTCCTCACGCAAGACGGCGCGCCGGGTGCGCTGGGTCATGTGGTTGTTCGTGGTTCTGCTCGCCGGCTCGGTCGGGGCGGTGTACTGGTATGGCGAGCGGCGCGTGCGACAGGCGACCAGCGAGATCCAGGAGCAGCAGCGCGTCGCGCTAGCGCGACTGTCGGCGCGGAGTGACTCGATCCAGGCCGCCGCCGACGGCGAGTACGAGCGGCTGCGCATGGAGCTGGATGAGGCGCGCGCGGGCTCGGCTCCGGCGGCCGTGGTGGACAGTCTGCGCGTGGAGCTGGCGGACGCCCAGGAGCATACCCGCTCGCTCGAGGCGTCGCTGCGGCGCGCCGAAGCTTCGTTGGCCGAACAGCTCGCCGCGGGCGACTCCGTCAACCGAGCGGCACAGGCCGACCTAGAGGAGCTGCGCGCAGAGTTGAGCCGGGCAAGCACGGCCGGCACGTCGAGCGCACTGCTCGACTCGCTGCGGCAGGCAGTGCGAGACGCCGAGGAGCGCTCCACCCAAATCGGCTCACAGATGCGCGCAATGCGCGGCTCCAACCTGGCCGCAGTGGCGCAGGCCAACCAGAGCGCCATCGGATTGGTGACCGTGTACGTGGGGAGCGAGATCTACGACGGCTCGGGCTTCGCGCTCACACCCTCGGGCTACTTCGTAACGAACCGCCACGTGGTGATGCACCAGGGAGCCGCGCCCGACTCGGTGTACGTGACGATGGCCGACCAGAAGCTGATGCAGCGCGCCGAGCTCGTGGCCGCCGCGACGGCGTCCGGTCCGGATCTGGCAGTTCTCCGCGTGCCGGGCTTCGGCGGGCCGCACGTTGCTCAGGTGGATTGGGGCGGCGAGAACGCCAGGCAGGGGGAGCCCGCCGCGCTCATCGGGTTTCCGGCTGGCCTGGGCAACGCGCTAGACGCGACGCGCACCGTGCGCACCTCGATGAGCGCCGGCATCTTCAGCAAGGTGACGGCCGAGGTCGTCAACTTCGACGGGTTCACGGTCGGCGGCTCCAGCGGGAGTCCGATCTTCAACGCGGGCGGCGAGGTCGTGGCGGTGCACCGGGCCGGCCTGCGCGAGGCGGTGGGAATGGGCTTCGCGGTGCCGATCGCGAAGCTCACGCCGCTGTTGCCCGCGAGTGCGAAGGCGGAGCTGGGGCTGAACTAAGCTGTGCGACACGAAGACCGCAGCTCGTAGGCATGAGTTCCGCGACTCGCGTTATAGTCGTCCCCCACACGCACTGGGATCGTGAGTGGTACGAGCCTGAGGCGCGGTTTCGCCAGCGGCTCGTCGAGCTGTTGGACGACGTGATCAGCCGGCTGGAGCAGGACGGCTCTGGGCGGTTTCTCCTCGACGGCCAGACAGTGTTGCTGGAGGACTACCTCCAGGTGCGGCCGGAGCACTCGGCGCGCGTGCAGGCGCTGGTGCGCGGCGGCCAACTGGTGGTGGGGCCGTGGTACGTGCTGGCGGACGAGCAGCTCACGTCGGACGAGACGCTGGTGCGCAACCTCCTGACAGGGCGAGCGGATGGGCGGCGCCACGGCGGGTGGATGCCGGTGGGCTACAGCCCCGACGCGTTCGGACATCCCGCAGCGCTACCGACAATCCTGGCGGGGTTCGGCATCGAGCACGCCATGGTGTTGCGGGGCTACGGTGGCGAGGCGGGACAGGAGCGGGACCTGTTCAACTGGGTTGGTCCGGACGGCAGCGCGGTGCTGACATACCACTTCCCGCCCGCCGGGTTCGAGGTCGCCGCCAACCTCCCGGAGGATCGTGATACTCTGGCGCAACGTTGGGCCGAGATACGCGAGATGCTGGAGGCGCGTGCCACGCTGCCGCTGCTGCTCGCGATGAACGGTGCCGACCACCACTCGCTGCAGCCCGGTATCGAGAAGATCACGGCGTGGTTGAATGACCACGCACCGGGCTACGACTTCGCGCTCGGGTCGCCGGCAGACTACTTCGCGGCGCTGCCCCAACGGACGGAGGCACCGGAGGTGCGCGGCGAGCTGCGCTTCTCGCCGCGGTACTCGTGGGTGCTCCAGGGCGCGCTGTCCGCGCGCGCCCACCTCAAGCAGGCGATTGCCGAGTGCGACCGGCTGCTGCTGCGTTGGGCGGAGCCGCAGGCTGCCCTGGCGTTGGTGGAAGGGGGGACGGATCGTGCGCCGCTGTTGGCCGGCGCGTGGCGCGAGCACCTGCAGAGCACCTTCCACGACACCTTCTGCGGAACCACGAGCGATGCGGTTGCACGGGATGCGGCGGCGCGTGAGGAGCGCGTGGCGACTCAGGCTCGCGGGATCCTGCTGGATGCGCTGCACGACCGCCTGGGCCTGGACCGCCGCGAAGCGCGACGCCATCCGCAATCGTGGGCGCCCGCGCTCGCCGTGGTCAATCCGTCGGCGCATTCCCGGAGGGGAGTGGTCGAGGCTACGCTCACGGTGTCGCGCCGGCGTTTGGTCGTGGGTCGGCCGGATGAGGCCGCTGCGGGACGAGTCGCCGCGTGGCCGGCGCCGCCCGTGCTGGTGGGATCGGACGGTACCGTGGTGCCGCTCCAGGTGCTGGAGTGGTACAGAGCGTACCAGCGGCTCGACAGCGCAGCCGACTACCCCGCGCAGGACGAGGTGGCCGCGTTCCGCGTGGCGTTGCGCAGCAACGCTCTACCGGCCCTTGGCCTGAGGACCTTTGCCGTGCGGCACGGCGGAACCCCGACTGCCACAGACGATCGCGTGTGGGTGAGCGGGCGGCGGGTGACCGGTGCCACGGTGGAGGTGGACGAGAGTCCGCGAGGTGGGTTCGCGGTCAGTATGCGGGAGCCGGAACGCGAGTTGAGCGACATCGCTTCGCTGGTGAGCGAGCGAGACGACGGCGACACCTACTCGTTCGAGCCCGTGGGTGGTGACACGCCTGTGACAGCCCGGTGGGGGCCGACACGCGCGGTGTGGGAGGGCCCGTTGGTGGCGGCCACCGCCAGGGAGTTCACGCTGGGGGACCGTGCGCGGGGCGCGGTGTTCGCGCGGCTCGATGCAGGTTCCCACCTGGTGCGCTTCGTGGTGCAGGGGGTGAACCTGCGGGGCGGCCACCGCCTGCGGGTCGTCTTCCCGCTGCCGCGCGGTGCAGCGGACTCCGCACTGGTCGACACGCAGTACGGCCCTGTGTGGCGCGCGCAACAGGCGTTCGATCGGACCAGCTACCCGAGGGAATGGCCCGTGAGCACAGCCCCGATGCAACGGTACGTGAGCGTGCCCGGGGGATTCACCGTGTTCACCCGGGGGTTGTTCGAGTACGAGATCACCCCCCAGGGAGCAGTCGCCGTCACGCTGCTGCGCGCCGTCGATGAGCTGTCGCGGGGCAACCTGCGGGCCCGGCCGGGACACGCCGCCTGGCCAGCGGCCACGCCCGCAGCCCGGGAGTTGGGCGGATTTCGCGCGGAGTTCGCGCTGGCGGGCCACGCGGTGGACGTGGATGACGCCCCCGACGGGTGGGCTGCGATGGAGCGTCTGGCCGAGGAGTTTCACGCCCCGCTTGCCGGGCTGATGCTGCCCTACGGAACCACACTGCCCGATGTGGTCGAGGGCCCGGAGCTCTCGGGGGCCGGCCTGGGGTTCAAGGCGGCGAAGCCGAGCGAGGACGGCTCTGCGCTGGTGCTGCGCTGTGTCAATCTCACGGAGCGCGCGGCGACGGGATCGTGGAGCCTTCCTTTCGACATCGAGCGCGCGTGGTGGGCCCGGCTCGACGAGACCCGTCTGCGCGAGGTCACGCCCACCGCGGGGGAGCGGCGTATCGACTTCACGGCGGGGCCGAGGGAGGTCGTGACCCTGGTCGTCGAGCGGCTCGCGCTGACGGAACTCTAAGCCGATCTTAGCGGGAGATCGGTCGGCTGTCGTTCATCTTGTCGGAGGTGCCCATGCGCGAGGAAACGAAGGCTGTTCTGACGGGCGGCATGTTCGCGGGCCTGCTGGGCTACCTCACCGTGGTGGTGCTGTTCGCGCTGCTCAACCTGGCGATGGGCCGCTCTCCGTTCTATACGCCCGCCATGTTCGGTGCGGTGCTGTTCTACGGCCTGGATGATCCCGCCGCGCTGGAGATCACCGCGGGGCCGGTGTTGGCTTACAACATGGTGCACGTACTCGCGTTCGTGGCACTGGGCGTGTTCGCATCCTGGCTGGTGACGAAGGCGGAGCGGTATCCCGTGGCGCGCTACGCGATCCTCTTCGTGCTGATCTTCGTGGCGGCGCACATCTACGCTGCGATGCTGTTGTTCGCGCAGCCGTTGCTGGCGGGATCGGCCTGGTGGCTGGTGGGAGTGGTCAGCCTCGCTGCGGCCTGCGTGATGGGGTGGTATCTGCTGCGGCAGCACCCGGCGCTGAGGCGAGGGTTGACCGACGTGCCGCTGGGTGAGGAGCAGGGCTAGCCGGCTACGGCGCCGCTCCTCTCGCGGGTGCGTGGATCGAGCATGTCCCGCGCCCAGTCCCCGATCAGGCTGGTGGCGATCACGGTCACGGCTACCGCCAGGCCCGGAAACGTGGCTATCCAGGGCGCGTTGACCAGCGCCTCTCTTCCGCTCGCGATCATGTTGCCCCAGGAGGGGGCCGGAGCAGGGACTCCAAGGCCGAGGAAGGAGAGCCCTGCCTCCAGCATTATCGCATTGCCCACCCCGAGCGCAGCGGCCACCGTGACCGACGTAGTCGCATTGGGCAGGATGTGGCGCCACACCAACCGCCCGCGCCCCACTCCCGCAGCACGGGCCGCTTCGACGAATGGCCTTCTCAGAACGCCCTTTACTTCCGCCCGGGCCAGCCGGGCCAGCGGCATCCATCCCGTGAACCCGAGTACCAGTACGACCAACGTGAGACTCGGCTCCCACAGCGTGACCAGGGCGAGCAGCAGCACTATGCGGGGCATGGCCAGCGCCGCATCGGTCACCGCCATCAGGGCGCGCTCCGTGAATCCGCCCAGTGCGGCGGCCAGCACGCCGACCAGCATCCCAACAAGTAGCGAAACCGCGACCGACAACAGGCCCACGGCAAGCGAGATGCGTGCCCCGTACAACAACCGTGACAGCATGTCGCGCCCAAAGGCGTCGGTGCCCAGCCAGTGCCGCACACCGTCAGGGCCCTCGGCGAGCGGTGCCAGGAAGCGCGTCGCCAGGACGTCGTGCTGTGCCAGTGGGTCGGCTGGCGCGAGCAGCGGGGCGAGGAGGGCCAGGGTCCCGCAGCCCACGAGAATCAGCAGCCCGGCGACCGCGCGGCCGTCCCTCACCGAGTCGAGCCTCGCAGCCGTGGGTCGGCCGCGGTGTAGAGCAGGTCGGCCAGCAGATTGCCCAGCACAACCAACAGGGCGAAGATCGCGGTGGTGGCCATGACCACCGGGTAGTCGCGCGCTCCCACTGCGTCCACCATCACCCGACCCATGCCGGGCCATGCGAAGATCACCTCGACGAACACGGTGCCCGAGAATAGAGCCGGCAGGGAGAGGCCGAGCAGCGTCACCACCGGGAGCAGCGCATTGCGCAGCACGTGCCGCAACTCAACGGTGCCGGCATGCAATCCCTTGGCGCGCGCTGTACGTACGAATTCCTGGCCCCGAACGTCGAGCACCGAGCCGCGGACGAACCTGGCAGTCCCCGCCGCACCGATGGCGCCCAGAGTCGCGAGGGGCAGAGCGAGGTGTCGTGCGCGATCCGCAACTCTGTGCCAGGGGCTCAGGAAGTCGGCATCGAGCCCCGCCACACCCATGGCCGGGAATTGCAGCCACACGGGCCAGTCGAAGCGAGCCGCGCCGTAGGCGAACACCAGCACCAGCATTATGGCGAGCCAGTAGGCGGGCATCCCATAGATCAGCAGGGTGCCCACGGTGAGGCCGGTATCGAGCAGAGAGCGGCGCTTCATGGCCTGCACGATGCCGATCAGCAGGCCGAAGACATAGGTCACCAGGAGCGAGCTCACTGACAGCAGCAGGGTGTGCGGCAGGGCGTCGGCGATGACGCGGGTGACGGGTCGCTGCTGCGCCAGGCTGGCGCCCCACTGGCCGCGGGCGAAATCGGCGAGCCAGTCCAGGTAGCGTACTGGCAGGGGACGATCTAGTCCCAGGGCGCGCCGCGCAGCTTCCAGCTCAGCCTGGCCGGCACCCGGGCCCACCCAGAGCCTTGCGGGATCGCCGGGTGCGATACTAATCAGAATGAACGTGAGCGAGACGACGACGAATACTATGCCGAGCCCGAGGGCGAGACGCCGCGCGATCCGTGCAAGCATGCGCTACACTCGCCCGCTGTCCGCCTGGGCGTCAAGCCTGCTGCTGCTCGGGGTGGCTTCCTGCGCGGTAGATCGGGGGGAGCAGCGGGAGGGCGCGGTGTTCTACGCGTCGGGGGCCGACCTGCAGTCAATCAACCCGCTGGTGACCGTTCACCCCCTGGCCAAGGCCGTGCAGAAGCACGTGCTGTTCCTGACGCTGGCGGCATATGACACGGCGCTGCGCCCCGTGCCGCGGCTGGCACAGTGGAGCTGGAGCGACGACCGAGCCACCCTCACCTTCGAGCTGCGGCGTGACGTGCAGTGGCACGACGGAACGCCGACCACTGCCGCGGACGTCGCGTGGACCCTGGAGATGGCCCGCCGGCCGGAAGTCGCCTACCCACGAGCGCGCGACCTGGCGTCGGTCACCGAAGTGACGGCGCCCGACTCCTTCACGGTGCGCGTGCAGTTCGATCGTCCGCAGCCTACCTTTCCCGACGTGCTCACAGACCTGGCGATTCTACCAGCAGCACACTTCGCCCGGCCCGAACCCAGTGGGATTCGCCGGGCGTCGTTCAATGCGGCACCAGTGGGCAACGGTCCCTTCGAGTTCGTGGAGCACCGGCCCAACCAGCGTTGGGTGTTCCGCCGCAGCGAGAGCTTTCCGGCGGCGCTGGGGCGTCCCGCCCTGCAGCGTTTCGTGGTGGCGGTGGTGGATGAGCCTGCCACCAAGCTGGCGGCGCTCACCTCGGGCGAGCTGGATTTCGCGGGGATCGCGCCGGCGCACGCCCGTTTCGTGGAGCAGGATGCTCGCCTCGCCGCGGTCGACTACCCGATCATGTTCGTGTACGCGCTCATATGGAACCTCCGTCGGGAGCCCTTCGCAGACGCGCGGGTGCGTCGCGCGCTCACGTTGGCGCTCGACCGGGAGCTAATCGTCGCCGCGTATCTGTACGGCTACGGGACGCTGGCGCACGGCCCCGTTCCGCGGGAGCACCCGTGGCACGCGCCGGTGGATGCGGTTCCCCACGATCCAGTGGCGGCGGGCGCGCTGTTGGACGCGGCCGGCTGGCTGCAGGGTCCTGACGGGGTGCGCGAGCGCGGCGGTAGGCACCTCGCCTTCGACCTGCTCACGGTGGGCAGTGGAGAGAACGCGCTGGAGCAGATGATCCAGGCCCAATTGGCCGCGGTTGGAGTGGAGGTGAGGATCCGCCAGCTCGAGCTGGCGACCTTCCTGGCAACGGCACAGGGGGCGGAGCGCGACTTCGACGCCTTGGTCACGGGAATCCCCGGTGATCTCTCATTGAGCTACGTGGCGGCTTTGTTCGACGGCACAGCAGGCGGGCCGCTGGCGTATGCCGGATACAGCAGCGCGGCGTTCGACGGCGCGATGGAGGCCGTGCGCGCCGCACCGTCCGAGGCCACGCTGGGGGAAGCGTGGCGCGAGGCGCAGCGTGTGCTCGCTGCCGAGCAGCCCACCACCTGGCTGTACCACGCGCGAGGTCTTCAGGGCGCGAACCGCCGCATCGAAGCGGAGCCTCCCGACCTGCGGGGTGAGCTGGCCGGCATCGCCGACTGGCGCTTGGCGCAGGGAGGGGAGCGGCCGTGAGTGTGCACAGCCGCGCACCGCTGCGCGTCGATTTCGCGGGAGGCTGGACCGACGTTCCGGAGTACGCCGAGCGCGAGGGTGGGGCGGTGGTCAACGCCGCGATCGGCTTGCACGTCCAGGTCGACTTCCTGCTGGCGGGGAAGGGCGACCACACCCAGCGCATCGTGCTGCATGCGGAGGACCTGAAGGAGCACGTAACGATACAGTCCTCCAGCCACATCGCGTACGACGGCAAGCTCGATCTCCACAAGGCGGCACTCAACATGCTCCCCGTCACGGGCGGCATCGAGGTGTTGTCCCGCTCCGATGCCCCGAGCGGGTCGGGCCTGGGTGGATCCGGAGCGCTCGACGTCGCTCTGCTCGCGGGGCTGGCCCGCATGCGCCACGATCCGTACGACCCAGAGGAGCTGGCGGAGATGGGATTCCAGCTCGAGGCGCAGGAGCTGGGGCTGTTGGGTGGACGCCAGGATCAGTACGCCGCGGCGCTGGGTGGCTTTCACGAGCTGGGCTTCGCATCGGACGGTGTGCGGTCGAGACGACTGTCGGTGAGCGAGGAGGCCGCCCGCGACCTGGAGGCGCACCTGGTGCTGGCATATACGGGCCACTCTCACTTCTCGTCCGCCACGCACGCGAGGGTGTGGCAGGCATATGGGGAAGGTGACGCGGAGGTGACCGACGCGCTGCACCGCATTCACGAGCTCGCGGGGCCGGCGGCTCAGGCGATTGAGCAGGGGGACTGGCGCACTCTCGCCGACCTCATCGCCGAGAACTGGAAGCAGCAACGGCTGCTCGACGCCACCATCGCCACTCCCAGGAGCGAGGCGATCGAGCGGGCGGCAATTGAGGCCGGCGCGTGGGGTGGCAAAGCCACGGGAGCGGGAGCCGGGGGGTGCATGATGCTGCTCGCCCCAGCGTCCAAACGCGCGGCGGTAGCGGCCGCTGCAGAGGGCGCGGGCGCCCTCGTGCTGCCCGCCGGGTTCGTGTTCGACGGTGTCGCGGTGTGGGAGCGGGAGGATGCTGCCCCGCTCGCCTGAGGAGCTCTCAGCCCGCGGCGCAACCATTCGCGGCTCCGCGGTGCTGCGGGGTCTGGCCCGCAGGTTGCGGGAGTTGCTCGACCCGTTGCTCGTCGGCACTCCAGACATTCCCGCGGTGAAGCCGCGCCTCACGCAGGCCGGAGGGGCTTGCCCCCGCGACGGAACCCGCCTGACCTTCGATCCACAGAGCCCGCGGCGCCATCGCTGCCCGCGCTGCGGCGCACATCATGAGGGGGAGCCGCATGATCACGCGTGGCTCTGGCGCTATCACCTGTGGCTTTCGGAGCGCGCCATTCACCTCGCGCTGCTGGGAGGGCTGGAGGCCGACGATGCCCTGCAGCGCAAGGCCGCCGATGTAATAGCGGGGTACGCGCGGGTCTATCCAACGGTGCCCAACCGCGACAACGTGCTCGGGCCCACGCGGCTCTTCTTCTCCACCTACCTGGAATCGATCTGGCTGGTGCAGCTCGTGACCGCCGCCATGCTGTTGCGGCCCGAGGTGCTTGGCGGGACCCGAGCCGCCCTCGACCACGCCGTGCGCGAGTCGGCGCAGCTGATCGGGTCGTTCGACGAAGGCTGGTCCAACAGGCAGGTGTGGAACAATGCCGCCCTGGCGGCGGCCGGCCTGTGGCTCGGCGAGGATCGGCTGGTGCAACGAGCGGTCGCGGGACCGCACGGGCTGCGTGCACAGCTCGAGCAGGCCGTGTCGCCGGAGGGACTGTGGTTCGAGGGGGAGAACTACCACTTCTTCGCGCTGCGCGGCTTCCTCCTCGGAGCCGAGCTATTGCGCACGGCCGGCACCGACTTGTACGCCGACGGCGTAGTGGGATCGAACCTGCGAAACATGTACCTGTCGCCGCTCGACACGCTGCTGCCCGACCTCACGCTGCCAGCGCGCGGCGACGCGCCGTTCGGGGTCAGCGTGGTGCAGCACCGCTTCGCGGAGTTGTGGGAGGTAGGGCGAGCCCGAGTTGGCGACGCGCGACTCGAGGCACTGCTGGCGACGATCTACGACGCAGACGCACCGCAGGGTGGGGACCCGGGTGCGAGCGAGATCGCCGAGCAGGAACAGAACCGGCCGCCGCAGCGGTTCTCGCGGGAGCAGCTCGGGTGGAAGGCGCTCTGCTGGATGCCGCCGGAGCCTCCCCAGAGCGACCCTGCATGGACGCCCCAATCGAAACTCCTGGCCGCGCACGGCCTCGCGGTGCTGCGTGACCGAGGTGATCGCTACGTGAGCCTGGAGTGCGGCGGCACGCCCGGCGGTCACGGGCACCCCGACCTGCTGCACCTCTCGCTGTTTGCCGGTGGCCATGTGCTAGCCGATTTCGGAACGGGGTCGTACGTCACGCCCTCGTTGCACTGGTACCGCTCCGCGCTCGCCCACAACGCGCCCAGCTGCACCGGGCTTGGCCAGCTGTCGCGGGATGGGTGGTGCAACGCCTTCGAGATAGGTGAGCAGTGGTCGTGGTGTCGCGCGCGGGCGCGCGACCTGCTCGGCGAGGGAACCGAGGTCGAGCGCGCGGTCGTGCTGGGGCCGGACTACGTGCTCGACGTGGTAGATGTAGAGGTGGCTCCGGCGGATGTCGAAGTGGATCTACCGCTGCACCCGGTAGGCGGCTTCGCAGAGCTGGATGAGGTGAGCGTGCTGCAGCACCCCCTCGGGGTCCTCACGTGCGTGGGTGGTGCAGCCGGGTGTGATCTGTTGCTCGCCCCCCGCCCGGGCGAGACGGTGTTCACGGCGGTTGGTCCGGGGCCGCCCGACATGCGCTTCGCCGATGGTGCGCCGCTGCGCTTCCTGGTGCGGCGTGCGCCCGGAGCCGGCAGGTGGGCGCAGTGCTATGCGCTGCGCCCGGGCACGGTGAAACAGCTGGCGGCTGAGAGAGACGCGGTGACCGTCGCTCATCCCGACGGCTCCATCGATCGCTTCGAGTTCACACCGGGCGGCGTACGCATTCTGGAGGCGAGTGGCGCGGTGCACGGTCTCGCCGGCTCGGTCGAGGAGCCGCCGCCGCCCGCACGACGCGAGGTGCGGCGACCGGTGATTCGGTGTCCCCTGCTGGCGGGGATACCCGAGCCGGCGAATTGGCCCGAGGCCTTGCCGCCCGAAGCCGTGGCACGCCTGGCCGAGCCGCACTACCGGCGCTCGGAGCTGCCCTACGGTGCGGCCGGTACCTTCGCGGCGCAGGTGGCGGTGTTTGCCGTAGATTCGAGGGTGTGCTTCGCGGCCGACGTGACGAAACAGACACTGGCGCTGCGCGAAGCGGCGCCAGCCCTCGGTCTGGACAACGAAGCGGATGACATCCACGCAGACGGCGTGCAGCTCTATCTCGGTGACGCTGGGTGGGAAGGGTACGTGGCGCTGCCCGATCCGCACTCGGAACGGATGAGCATTCGTGAAGTGGCCGGAACGTCTGCAGATGCAGCGCGGTGCGAGGGCCGCTGGGCGAGAACCGACACGGGATACACACTCGTGGTGACCGTCGACGTGGGGCGACCGCTGCACCGCGGAGACAGCGTGCTCGTTGGCATGGTGGTGAACGAGATGTACCCGGAGCGTGAGCGGCGGGCCGGCCAGCTCGCGCTGGGCGGAGGGGGCGGATGGGTGTACTTGCGGGGCGACCGAGAGTCACCCGCGACGGCTGTTACTGCGGAGGTGTCGTGAGCCTGGTGGTGGTGTTGGTGCGCACTCAGGATCTGGTGAACATCGCCGGCGTCGTGCGTGCGATGAAGAACTTTCAGCTCACCGAGCTGCGTCTGGTCGCGCCCGAGGAGTACGATACGCGCCGCATCGAGGGCATCGCGCACAAGTCGGGCGATTTGCTCAAGCGGGTGCAGATGTATGACGACCTCGATGGCGCACTGGCCGACTGCACCTACGTGGCGGGCATGACCGCACGGGAGCGCACGGCCAAGCGCAACATGTTGCGGCCGCGAGAGGCAGTTCCCGAGCTGCTGGAGCGCGCGGCAGCCGGCTGCGCCGCGCTGGTGCTGGGCCCGGAGGATCGCGGCCTGACCAACGAGGAGCTGGACCGCTGCCACCGCAGCGTCGCGATTCCCACCAATCCGGAATACAGCGCGCTCAACCTGGCGCAGGCGTTCACCCTCATGGCGTACGAGCTGCACCTGGCCCGTGGCGTGGCCTCTTTCAAGCAGCCGCGCAAGAGCGCACCGCCCGCCACCACGGAGCAGCTGGAGCAGCTCTTTCTGGATGCCGAAGCGGCGCTGCATGCCATCGAGTTCTTCAAGACGCGCAATCCGGCCAGCATCATGCGCACGCTGAGGGAGGTGGTGCACCGCACCCCGATGGACGCTCGCGAGGCCGCCCTGCTGCGGGCCATGTCAATCGAAGTGCTGCGCTACCTGGAGCGCATGGGGCTGAGATGACGATCCCCGGTCACACCTCGACCGGCAGCAAGCGCCCCGAGGCCCTGTTCGGCGCGGACCACGGCGTCCCGCTACGCATGGTGCGAGCGGCGGGCTGCCGCCTGTGGGACGAGCACGGTGTGGAGTACCTGGACACGGTGATGGCACTCGGATCGGTGGCGCTCGGCTACGCCCACCCGCAGGTGGTAGCGGCGGTGGAGCGAGCGGTGCGAGACGGGGCGGTGGGATCGCTCGCGCCGGTAATCGAGGGCGAGGTCGCGGATCGTTTGTGCCATGCGCTGCCGGGTGTCGAAGCCGTGCGATTCCTCAAGACCGGCGCCGAGGCAGTGGCGGCCGCCGTGCGGCTGGCGCGCGTCGCCACCGGACGGGAGCACGTCGTCACCTGCGGGTACCACGGCTGGCTCGACTGGTGTCAGGAGGAAGCGGGGGTTCCGGCCGCCGTGCGGGGCCTGCGACGCGCGGTGCCATTTGGAGACGTGCCGGCCCTGGAGGCCGCGGTGGCCCGGGCCGACCCGGTGGCGGCGGTAGTGATCGAGCCCGTGGTAGACGCCGCTCCGCCGGCGGGCTGGCTCGAGGCGGCTCGCCGCATCGCGACGTCTCACGGAGCGCTGCTCGTGTTCGACGAGCTCAAGACTGCGTTGCGCGTGACAGCCGGAAGCATGGCGGCGCAATCCGGAGTCGCTCCCGATCTGACGGTGGTGGGTAAGGCCCTGGGGAACGGTCTTCCCATCGCAGCGGTGTGCGGCGGGCGCGACGTCATGGATGCGGCGTCACGGACCTGGATCTCCTCCACGCTGGCGACCGAGTACGTGAGCCTGGCGGCGGCGCACGCGGTGCTCCAGGTGTACGAGCGGGATCCCGTGCTGCAGCACCTGGAGCGGGTCGGTACGACACTGTTCGGCGCTCTGAGTCGGCTGGCGGAGCAACACCCGCGGCTGGCGCGCGGCGTATGCGGGCTGCCGCAGCTGTGCTACCTCGACTTCGCGAGCGAGGAGATCTCGAGCCGGGTAGCGCGGGAGGCCGCGCGGCGCGGCCTGTTGTTCAAGCGCAACGCGTACAACTTCGTCTCGCTGGCGCACGGCGAGACCGAGATCGCGGCCGTAACGCAGCGGCTGGGGGAAGCCATGGAGGAGGTGACGCGCACGTGCTGATAGACGTCCATGCCCACTTCTACACCGAGCGATCAGGGCGCGCCGATTGGCGCAGCGTGAATGCGCGGCGCCTAGCCGCGGGTGAGCGGGTCGGTATCACGGCTCACGTGGCCTCCATCCTGGGAAGCTGGGGACACCGCTCGCCAACGTACTTCCCCTCACCGGCAGACGTCACGCACGCCAACGACGCGATGATGGAGCTGCAGCGCGCCCACCCCGGATTGGTGTTCGGCTACTGCCTGGTGAACCCCAACTACACCGAGCACGCACTCGACGAGATCGAGCGCCGTCTCGATGCCGGAATGGTAGGCATCAAGCTGGCGGCGAGCCGCCGCGCCAACGATCCCCTGCTAGACCCCGTAGCCGGAGCCGCCATGGAACGGGGGGTGCCAATTCTGCACCACGTGTGGCAGCACCGCAGGCGGGATTGGCCAGGGCAGGAGGCGTCAGACGCCGCCGAGCTGGCCGAGCTGGCCGAGCGCCACCCCGGAACCCAGTTCATCCTGGCGCACCTCGGCGGGGGCGGCGACTGGAGCCACTCACTGCGCGTGCTGCGGGAGCACGGCAACGTGTGGATCGACCTCTCGGGCTCGGGAGTGGACACCGACATGATGCACCAGGCGCTGGAGGCCGTGGGACCGGCGCGCCTGCTGTGGGGGACCGACGTCACCATGGGCACGGGATGGGGCAAGCTGCGCTACTTGGAGTCTCTGGAGCTGGAGCGGCCCGACCTGGACCTGATTCGCTGCGGCAACGCGAGTGCGATCTTCCCCGAGGGAGCGTTTGATGGCGCTGACTGACGTCGCGACGTTCGTGGGGCAGTACCCCTACCGGCACCTGGAGCAGGCGGTCTCTACCGACTGGCTGCTGATGCAGATGGATCGGCTCGAGATCGCGCGGGCGTGGGTGGGCTACCTGCCCTCGATGCTGCACAAGGACCCGGCTCCGGCAAACGCCGCCCTCGCCGATCTGACCGCGCCGCACCACGATCGGCTGCTGCCCGCGCCAACGCTCCATCCGGGCCAGCCGCGGTTCGAGGACGATCTGAACGCCGCCATCGCGATGGGGGCGCCCGCGGTTCATCTATATCCACAGTACCAGGGGATGGACCCGGCTGGCGGAGAGATGCGTGTGGCGGCTGCGGCGCTGGCCGTGGCGGACATGCCGGCCGTGCTGACCGTGCGGCTCGAGGACACGCGGCAGCGCCATCCGGCCGACCTGTCGCCCGAGCTTCCCGCGGCAGCCGTGCGCGCCCTGATCCGCAGTGACGCGGAGCTGCATCTGCTGGTGCTCCATGCCGACCGCGCGTTCGTCGAGGAGGTCCACTTCGGCCTCACTCCGGACGAAGCCCGGAGGGTGCTGTGGGACATCTCCTGGCTCTGGGGCCCGCCGGAGGATCACTTGGGGATTCTGCTCGAGACGGTGGGTCCCGAGCGGTTCATCTTCGGCACGGGGATGCCGCTGCGCGTGCCCGACGCCGCGGTGGCCAAGCTCGATCTGCTGGATCTGCCGGCCAGCCAGCGCGACGGCATCGAAGGCGGGAATCTGCAGCGCTGGCGGGGGCCAAGCGGGTAGCTGGAAGGACGGCAACGCCCCGGGAGGGCTGGTTGTGCAACGGTGGCCGGCGACTATCTTACACGGCGGCCGCGACCGGATTCTCGTGCAGCACCCCTCAGCGGCCGTTTTTCACGCATAGCGCCCCGCGACAACGGTCGGGGCTCGATACGGAGCGCCATGAGCAAACGCGCCTCACTACTGGTCGTCGTACTCGGCGTCGTCGCCGTGGCCATACTCTTCGTCGTCACCAGCAGAGGCTCCGCGCAGGGTACAGAGGAGGGGGCCGCCTCGCAGATGAGCGCCTTCAAGGCCCCTGTTGACGTAGACACGACAGGTCTCCCAGGTCCCGTTCAGCCCATCTTCTACCGGCACGACGTGCACGCAGGCGAGTACGAGATGGACTGCCGCTACTGTCACTTCGCAGCCGAGGTGAGCCCCAGCGCCGGCATGCCCACCGTCTCCACCTGCATGGGGTGCCACATCCTCGCCGGCGCCGCGAACCCCGAGGTTCAGAAGCTCAGGGACTACTGGAACGAGCGGCGGCCCATCGAGTGGGTCGAGGTGCATCGCCTCGCACCGTTCGTGCGGTTTCCGCATCACCGCCACGTCAACTCCGACAAGGAGCTTGAGTGTCAAGACTGCCACGGTCCCATCCAGGAGATGCCCCAGGTCTATCAGTACGCATCGCTCAAGATGGGATGGTGCATCACCTGCCACGAGCAGGAAGAGGTCAGCACCGATTGCACCGTCTGTCACTACTAGGCGGGCGACGAGGCGCTCACGCGTAGGGGACGGATGGCGAACGGCAGCGAAGCCGAACTCAACGGCAACGGGATGAACCGCAGGCGGTTCCTCAAGGTCCTCGGCGCAGCCGGGGGCGGTGCCGCCGCGCTGTCCGGCTGCTCCGGCGACACCACCGACAAGCTCATCCCCTATCTGGTACCACCCCCCAACCAGATTCCCGGGATCGCAACCTGGTACGCCAGCACGTGCCGCGAGTGCCCCGCGGGCTGCGGCGTGCATGCCCGCGTGCGTGAAGGGCGCGTGGTCAAGGTGGAGGGCAATCCGGAGAGCCCCCTGAACCGGGGGAGGCTCTGTGCGCGGGGCCAGGCGTCGCTGCAGGGTCTGTACAACCCCGATCGCATTCGGGGACCGATGGCCAAGAGCACTGGCGGCGAGTTCGAGCCGATAAGCTGGGACGACGCCATCGCGCGGGTGAGCGAGCGGTTGCAGGACGTGACCGGCGATCTGGTGCGGTTCGTCACGGGAAACGAGGCGGGCACCTTCGACCGACTGGTGACGGAGTGGCTGACGGCGCTCGGCTCCACCGGCCGCGTGGTGTACGAGCCGTTCGGATACGAGGCGCTGCGACACGCGAGCCAGCAGGTGTTCGGCGTGGACCAGCTGCCGCGCTACGACTTTGGCGCGGCACGCTATGTGGTTTCGTTCGGCGCGGATTTCCTCGAGACGTGGCTGAGTCCGGTAGAGCAGGCCCGTGGGTTTGCGGAGGGCCACAGCTTCCGGGACGGTTCGATGGGGCGCTACGTGCACGTGGAGCCCCGCATGAGCATGAGCGGGATGAGCGCGGACGAGTGGATCGCGCCGCGTCCCGGGTCGGAGGCGCTGCTGGCGCTGGCCATGGCCCACGTCATCGTGAACCAGCGGCTCGTGGCGCGCCCGACGGACACCTTCCGGGTGCAGCAGCTGCTCGACGCCCATGCGCCGGCCGACGTGGCCCAGCGCACTGGCGTCGCGGAAGAGACCATCGAGCGGCTTGCGCGGGAGTTCGTCGCGCAGCCGAGCCTGGCGGCGGCCGGCGGAGTGGGAGCGCAGCACGAGCAGGCGCACGTGACGGCGGCCGCGGTGAACGTGCTGAACTACGTGGCGGGCAACGTTGGCCGGACGGTGACCTACGGCGCCGACCTCAATCCTGCCGGTTCCTCGAGTTACGCCGAGCTGGGCTCGCTGGTGCGCACCATGCGCAATGGCGGCGTCGGGGTGCTGTTCATTCACGGCGCCAACCCGGCGCACGCGGCCCCGGGGGGCACCGATTTCGCAGGGGCGATGGAGCGGGTCGGATTCACCGTGAGCTTCGCACGCTTCTGGGACGAAACGGCGATCCACGCGGACCTGGTGCTACCCGATCACGATCCGCTCGAACAGTGGAACGACTTCGAGCCGCGGGCAGGAGTGTACGCCCTGCAGCAGCCCGTCATGCAGCCGGTGTTCGATACGCGACAGACGGGTGACGTACTGCTCGCCGTGGCCCAAGTGTTGGGCGGCCGCACGGGATCACGGCTCACGGCCCAGGGCTACAAAGAATACCTGATGCAGGGGTGGCAGCGCCTGCAGCGCCAGCTGCGGGACTTCCGGCCGTTCGACACGTTCTGGACGGAAGCGCTGCAGCACGGTGGTGTGTGGCGGGACGCGCCGACCCGCAACGTGCGGCTCGCGCGCTCGGTCGCGGACCTCCAGGATGCGGCGACGTGGTCGCCGCCGCAGGACGGCTTCACGCTCGTCGCGTACCCATCGCCCGTCCTGTACGACGGGCGCGGCGCCAACCGGCCGTGGCTGCAGGAGCTGCCGGACCCGGTGACCAAGATGACCTGGAGCACCTGGGTCGAGATTCATCCGGAGACGGCGGCGGAGCGCGACATTCACGAGGGTGACATCCTCGAGATCACGACCCCGGCGGGCACGGTGGAGGCGCCTGCGTACCTCTACCCGGGCCTGCGACGCGACGTGATTGCCATGCCGCTCGGTCAGGGGCACACCGTGTTCGGGCGCTACGCCGAGGGGCGGGGCGCCAACGTATACGGGCTGCTGTCCACCGACGTCACCGAGTTCGGGGGCTTCTCGCACTACAACGCGGCCGGCCTGCGCCATACGGGCAGGCACGAGTACGTCCCCAAGACCGAGGGCAAGTCGCGGCAGATGGGGAGGGGAATCGCGCAGGCCGTGACGCTCGCGGCGCTGCAGGGCGGCGAACATGGTGAGGAACACGGAGCGCACGCCGCGCCGGTGCCGGAGCACATCGAAGAGCTGCTGGACGAGGTGCAGGAAGCGCAGCGCGCCGACACGAAGCACGGAGACTATGCCGGAGACATGCCTCGCTGGGCGCTGGCCGTGGATCTCTCCAAGTGCACGGGATGCAGCGCCTGCGTCACGGCGTGCCACGCGGAGAACAACATCCCGACCGTAGGGCCGGAGCTGGTGCGGCGCGGCCGCGAGATGTCGTGGATCCGCATCGAGCGGTACTTCGAGGGCGGGGAGCACGGCGAACCGCTGGAGTCGCGCTTCCTTCCGATGATGTGCCAGCAGTGCGGCAACGCTCCGTGCGAGCCGGTGTGTCCCGTGTTCGCCGCGTATCAGACGCCCGATGGGCTCAACGGGCAGGTCTACAACCGCTGCGTGGGAACGCGGTACTGCTCCAACAACTGCCCATACAAGGTGCGGGTGTTCAACTGGTTCGACCACCAGGAGGAGAACGATCCGGCATTCGCGTTCCCCGACCCGTTGCACTGGCTGCTCAATCCGGATGTGACGGTGCGCGCCAAGGGTGTGATGGAGAAGTGCACGTTCTGCGTGCAGCGGATCCGCGGCAAGCAGGACGAGGTCCAGCTCGCGGGGCGCGAGCTGGTGGACGGTGAGATCGTTACGGCCTGCCAGCAGACCTGCCCGTCCGACGCGATCGTATTCGGCGATCTGAACGATCCGAGCTCTCGTGTGCATCAGTTGTCGGGCGACGAGCGGAGCTATCACGTACTGGGGGATCTCAACACCCAGCCTGGCGTGACCTACCTGCGCAAGGTGCGCAACGTGGCGGCGGAAGAGGCGCAGCACTAATGGCGACCATCGCGGAACCCGAGCGGACGGCACCGCAGCAGCCGACCTACCACGAGATCACGCGCGACGTCGTGGCGACGCTGGGGCGTCCGTCGCGGACGTACTTCGTGCTGCTCGCCGTGGTGCTGGCGGTGCTTGCGCTGGGAGGGTTCGCGCTGCTGTGGCAGGTGCGCTGGGGGCTGGGGGTAGCGGGTTACACGCCGCCGGTGCTGTGGGGTGTGTACATCACGACCTTCGTGTTCTGGGTCGGCATCGCACACTCCGGCACGCTCATCTCGGCCATCCTCTACCTGTTCCGCTCGGCCTGGCGCACGTCGGTGTACCGGACCGCGGAAGTGATGACCGTGTTCGCCGTGCTCACGGCCGGGCTCTTCCCGCTGATCCACGTCGGCCGGATCTGGTATGCCTACTGGCTGTTCCCCTACCCCAACCAGCGGCAGCTGTGGGTGAACTTCAAATCACCGCTGCTATGGGACGTGTTCGCCGTGTCGACGTACCTCACGGTGAGCACGCTGTTTCTCATCGTCGGCCTGGTACCCGACGTTGCCGCGGTGCGGGAGAAGGCCACCGGTTGGCGGCGCAAGCTGTACGAGGTCACCTCACTGGGATGGCGCGGCACCGATCAGCAGTGGCGCCACTACATCCGCGCTTACCTCTACCTGGCGGCCCTGGCGACCCCGCTGGTGCTCTCCGTGCACAGCGTGGTGTCGTGGGATTTCGCCATGTCGATCGTGCCCGGTTGGCACGCCACGATATTCGCCCCCTACTTCGTGGCAGGCGCCATCTATTCCGGCGTGGCGATGGTCGTGACGCTGTTGGTACCACTGCGCAAGGTGTTCAAGGTGGAGCGGTACATCACTGAGGACCACTTCGAGAACCTAGCGAAGCTGTTGCTGCTCACGGGACTGATCGTCGGGTACGCGTACGCCGTCGAGTACTTCATCGCCTGGTATTCCGGCAACCCGTTCGAGCAGGCGTCCTTCTACAACCGGGCGTTCGGCGACTACTGGTGGGCCACCTGGACGATGATCATCTGCAACGGCTTCCTGCCGTTGCTGCTGTTCTTCCGCAAGGTGCGGCGCAGCATCCCGGCGCTGTTCGTTCTGTCTCTGTTCGTGAACCTGGGAATGTGGTTCGAGCGGTTCGTGATCATCGTCGTGTCGCTCTCCTTCGAGTACGAGCCGTACGCGATGGGCCACTACACCCCGACGTGGGTCGAGTGGTCGATCCTGGCGGGCAGCTTCGCGTGGTTCTTCCTGTGGTTCCTGTTGTTTGCGAAGAACTTCCCGATGGTCTCGATCACCGAGGTGAAGGAGATCATACCGATGCCGCGGAGAGCGAGGCCCCGGACATGAAGAAGCATCCGGGCGGGATTCTCGCGGCTTACCAGCACGTGGACGCGGCGGCGGGTGCGATCAAGACGCTGCAGGCGAAGGGGTACACCGACTTCACGGTGTACACACCGGTGCCCAACGTGGAGATAGCCCAGGCGGTGGGGCACAAGGTGAGTCCGGTGCGGCTGTGGACGCTGCTGGGCGGACTCTTGGGATGCGCCACCGGCTTCGCATTGACGCTGTGGATGTCGTACGACTGGCCGCTGGTGGTGGGCGGCAAGCCCGTCGGCTCGGTGATCCCCTATGTAGTGATCGCCTTCGAGCTGACCATCCTGTTCGGCGCGGGCGCGACGATCCTGGGCCTGATATTCCACTCCTGGCGCACCCGGCAGCTCGGCGCCTACGACGGGCGCTTCACCGACGACCAGGTCGGGATCTTCGTGGCCTGTCCGGTCGAGCGGCGTCCGGCGGTGGAAGAGCTGCTGCGCCACTCGGGTGCGGTGGAGGTGCGCGTTGAGACGTAGACTCGCCCTCGCCGTGGTCGCCGTCGCGCTGCTTGCCAGCGCGTGCACCCGGGAGCAGTGGCACCGCTTCCCGAGCCCCGACGACCTCATCGCGGCTGTGCCGTGGTTCGCGGTGATGCACCGCGGCATAGCGATCCAGCCGTACAAGATGCCGCGCCAGCCGGT
Organism: Gemmatimonadota bacterium; assembly: GCA_039586815.1. GTDB lineage: Bacteria > Gemmatimonadota > Gemmatimonadetes > Gemmatimonadales > GWC2-71-9 > WVYX01. Next base: position 73,164 of record JBDHJR010000010.1, read on the forward strand.
GGAGGGAACGGTACCGGTGACGGGCATCGAGGTGGTGCCGCCGGCAATCCCGCAGAACCGGTCGGCGCTCGATCGGCTGGCCAACCCCGTGCAGCGCACCGCCTCTAGCATGGAGCGCGGCCGCGACCGCTACGACATTTACTGTGGGCTGTGCCACGGAGCCGAGGGTCGGGGTGACGGACCGGTGGCACCCGCGCTGGCCAACGTGGTGCGCGACCTGATGGAGCAGCGACAGGTCGACAACAGCGACGGCTGGATCTACGGAACGATTACCAACGGCTTCGGGGCGCTGATGCCGGAATACGGCAGCAAGCTCAGCCCGGAAGATCGTTGGCACATAGTCAACTACGTACGGCTGCTGCAGGGGGCGGCACAGTGAGCTCGGGCATCCGCGACGGCGATCTCTACGACCGCGGCGCGAACGCTCCGGCGCGTGGGATGCTCCTGCTGGGGACCCTGCTCGCCGTGCTCGGGATGGGGTGGTTCGTTGTGCTCGCCAACGGTGACGATCCGGCGCGGGCATGGCGCATGTTCCACGTGAACTTCCTGTTCTTCACCGGGGTCTCGCTCGGAGCCATAGTCTTCGCCGCCACGCAGAAGATCACCAAGGGTGTGTGGTCCGGGCCGGTCATACGATTTGCAGAAGCTGCGGTGGCGTTCCTGCCCGTCGCGCTGGTGTGCTTCGTGATCCTGTTCCTCGGGCGAAACGAGCTGTTCCCCTGGATCGAGCACCCGACTCCGGCGCGGGGCCAGTGGCTCACGGTGTGGTGGGTGTTCTGGCGGGATCTGATCGCGCTCGTCGTGCTCTTGGCAGTGGCAGTGGCCCTGGTCTACAACGACTTGAAGCCGGACGTGGCGGAGCTGCGCGACCAGGTGTCAGGGTGGAAGCGAGCCCTGTATGACCGTATGGCGGCGGGGTATACCGGCCTGCAGAATGACAGGGAGCGAATCGAGCGGCGGCTGAGCCGCCTGGCCGTAGCGTTCTGCCTGTTGTATGCCTGGCTCTTCTCCCTGATCGCGTTCGACCTCGTCATGTCACTCGCTCCGTACTGGATCAGCAACTTGTTCGGCGCGTTCTTCTTCATGGGTGCGGTGCTCACGGGACTCACCATGCTGGGGCTGATGACGGTGTATTGGCGCCGCCGGCTCGGTCTGGGCGACGTGATCGGCCGGCAGCAGTTCCACGACCTCGGCAAGCTGGTCTTCGGCTTCTCGGTCTTCTGGGCCTACCTGGTGTACAGCCAGTTGCTGGTGATCTGGTACGGCAACCTGCGTGAGGAAACGTCGTTCGTCTTCTACCGGCTGTGGGGAGATTGGCAGCCCCTCTCGATAATGGTCGGGCTCATGGTGTTCCTGATTCCCTTCTGGGGCTTGATCTGGGTGAAGTCGAAGGTGACGGCGTTCACGTTCAGCCTGTTCCTGCTGATCAGCTTCCTGGGAGTGTGGCTGGAGCGCTACCTGCTGGTGCAGCCTTCCCTCACGGAGCACGTGCCCCGAATCGGACTGCCGGAGGTCGGGATCTCCCTCGGGTTCCTGGGGTTGTTTCTGCTGGCGTACGGGCTGTTCGCGCGTACGTTCCCGATGGTGAGCCCGCGCCTCACCGCCCAGGCCGAGGCGACCGGTCACCACTAGCCGTTTGCGGCCGTCAGGCGAAGCTTGAAGTGGGGCCCCGCGGGGCCCCATTTGACACCATGGAGCTGCAATGCCAGAAGCCGACCAGCGTCTCGAAGCCTTCCGCCACTTCCGTGAAAAGATGAACGCGGCCATCCACGATGCGGGGAACCTCACCATCAACCGCTTCTTCGCCCTGGACTCGCGTGCCTACGAGTCGGGTGCCCTCGACGCCAAGACGAAGGAGTTGATGGGTCTCACGGCCTCCATGGTGCTGCGCTGCGATGACTGCATCACCTACCATCTGATTCGCTGCCGCGAGGAGGGTGCCACGACCGACGAGTTGTTCGAAGCGTTCTCCGTGGCGCTGGTGGTGGGCGGTTCGATCGTGATTCCGCACTTACGCCGCGCCGTTGCGACCCTGGAGGAGTTGCCCGCGTCGTGAGCGAGCGTGCCTTGGTGTGGCGCGCTGCCAGCGAGCTGGCGGGGGCCGGCGCGGCCGGCGCTCTGGCCACGGTGTCGAGTCAGCGCGGTTCGCTGCCCATGGCTCGCGACGCCAAGCTGCTGGTCGCGCAGGATGGCCGCAGCTGGGGCACTGTGGGTGGCGGATGCACCGAGGCCGACGTGGCGGAGCAGGCGCTGGCCGTGGCGCGGAGCGGCGCGCCGAGCTTCGTGCGACACACACTCAACGCGGATCTGGCGGGCGACGTGGGTCTCTCATGTGGTGGAACGGTGGAGCTGTTCCTCGAGCCCGTCGTTGCCACCCCCGAGATGGCGGCGCTCTACGGCGCGCTGGCCGATGCGGCGGAGCACCGCGTGGGCGGGACCGTCCTGACCGCCGTGGACTGGAGTGGAGGACCGCGCAAGGAGGCGCGCATCGGAGACGAGCTGGTGCGGGTAGGTGCGCCGTTCGAGTTCGAGCCGGGTACCGCTGCGCAGTCCCTTGCCGCGGCCCACGTGGACCAGGGGCTGGGCGCGCTGGTCGAGCCGCTGCAGCGTGTGCCGCGCGTCGTGATCTTTGGCGCGGGCCACGTGGGGCGGGCGATCTCCAAGGTCGCGGCTGAGGCCGGCTTCTACGTGGTGATCACCGATGACCGGGAGGAATTCGCCGACCCCGATCGCCTGCCGTGGGCGCACGAGGTGATCGCCGCAGATTTCCGCTCGGTGCTCGACAGGCTCTCCCTGGATGCCGACGACTACGTGCTGGCAGCGACGCGGGGGCACAGCTACGACGCGGAGGTGGTGGAGCGCACCGCGACCTCGCCGGCGCGCTACGTGGGGATGCTGGGCAGCGCGCGCAAGCGCGCCGTGGTTTTCGAGGCGCTGGAGCGTGCCGGCGTGCCGCGCGAGGCGCTGCAGCGGGTGCGGGTTCCGATCGGCGAGGACATCGGCGCCGACACCCCGGCGGAGATCGCCGTGTCGGTCGTCGCCGAGCTGATCAGAGTACGCCGGACGGGAGAGACCGCCGGCTAGGGCAGCTGCTCGAGCAGCGCCCGCAGGGAGTCGGGCGGCAGGTTGCCGCGCAACGTCAGCACGAAGTCCCCCCGGCGCAGTGTCACCGATGCTCCTTCCACTTGCGAGGCGGGCTCGTTCATCGCCATCAGCTCGTCGCGGTCACCCACGGCATCCTCGGCCTCAGGCATTTCCGTAGTCCGCTCCTGCATCAGCACCACTGCCTCACCCGACTCGAGCTGCTGCACCAGCTGCACCGCGGCACGGTCGGGCTCGGCGGGCACGAGGTATGCCACAACCTCGGCTCCGGGTAGCGGTGTGACGGCACCACCCAGCCGCTCGTTTGCGGTTGCCTCGTCGGCCACGCGCCACTCAGTGCCTTCTCCAGCCCCACCGAGGACCTCGTCCAGGCGGATCCCGGCGGCGGCGAATGCGTCGTGTGCCGCCTTGCTCTCGCTCTGTGCCTGTTCAATCGAGTCCGCCTGGGCGATTGCTCCTCTCCCACGCGCCGCGGCAGCGGCCGGCGCTGCGGGGGTAGCCACCCCAGCGGCGGGCTGCTGCTCCACGTCGGCCTCCGCCATCTTGGCGCGCGCCTCCTCGGCTTCGGCCCGCGCATCGAGAGGCACACCTTCCTCCGGCACAGTCTCTGACTTGAGCACGGCCGGGGGCGCCGGCTCGTCACGCCGCTGCGCGCGTCCGGCTTCCACCCGACCTTCGCGCGTGGGCGCCTGCGCCAGCGTGCGCTCCGGCGCATCCGCCTCGGGCTCGGCAATCTGCTCGGCTAGTTGGAGGACCGCGCTATCCGCCATGGCGAAGCCTGGCTGCTGAGCCGGTCGCTCGCCGAAGCCCAGTGTCCCCCGCGCGATCCAGCCCACGCCGACGGCGAGCACGATGGTTGCCGCCCACCCCAGTGCGGTGAGCCGGTTGAGGCGGAACACGCGGCGCCGCGCCTCCACCGCTCGGGAACGCGCGACGACCTGCTCGAACGGCGGAGGTGTTACGCGCGCGGGCCCAGAGCCACTCAGGATTGCCGCGCTGCGATCGCGCAGCGCACGAGCCTGCTCCAGCCGGTCGCGGCACTCGGCACAGCCTTCGAGGTGCTGCTCGAGGCCGGACCGCTCCGCACCGGCGGTCTCGCCGTCGAGGTAGGCGTGCAGCAGTCCCTCATCGATGTGCGACATCTTCGTCCTCCAGCGCTCCGTACGCCTCCACCAGGCGGCGGCGCGCCCGTGCGAGCGTCGTGCCGACCGCCCCCTTCGAGAGTCCGCTCTCCGCGGCGATCTCGTCGTAGTTGAGCCCCGCGTCCCACAGCAACAGCACGTCGCGATCCCGATCGCTTAGCTGGTTCAGCGCCTCGCGCACCTGCTCCATCCGCTGCCGCCGGTCCAGCTCCTCGGCCGGATCGGGCGCCGATTCCCCCGCTGCCTCCGATTTCAGCAGCGTCAGGTGCTTGCGGCGTCGGATGGCCGTCCTGGCCTCGTCCCGTGCGAGGTTGCCGGCCACGGTGAAGAGCCATGCCTTCGGGTTCTCCGGCTCGTGATCGAGAGCGCGCACGAACACCTCCTGTGCCAGGTCCTTCGCCCGGTCCGCATCCCACACCTTGCGGTGCAGGAAACGGACCAGGTCCTCGAAGGTCGTTCGGTACACTTCCGCCCAGTCGACGCTCACGCCGTCCAGTTTACCGTGCGCGGAACTCGCGCACTAGGCGCTCCAGCTCGCGCGTCGACATGGTCTCGAGCCCGCCGTCCGCAATGCGGATGCTCACTCGCTCGCCGGCGATCAGCACCTGCTGGAACTCGCTCAGATACGGCTCGAGCTCGGGCGCCAGCTGCAGCAGCGCGAAGTACGCCTCGCCGTACGGCGCGATCTCCACGGTGCGCAGCGAATCGGCGTGCTGCATGTCGGTCCAGACCCCGTCGCGCTCATCGAACAGGCGGCCGGCGACGTGACGGGTTTGGCCCATGTGGCCGCGTGCGAAGAACGCGTCCTCCATCTCGTCCAGATCCACCGCCGACTTGGCCTCCCGCTTCATGCGGGCCTGCTCGGCGGCTACCACTGAGCCTGCGCCGGACTGTGCGGCGGGCGTAGCCGGGGCGTTGAGCACCTGACCGCGTCCGCGCGCGTCGCGCCTTACCGCGACTTCCTCCGGTTCCTGCACCAGGTACGACGTGTACTCGCTCAGCAGGCCGTAGCGCAGCGCGGTGCGGCGGATCTCCTCCACCAGCTCCTCGTTGGCCCCGTTCAGGCGCACCTGCTGCGTGAGAAAGCCGATCTTGCGGGACGCCCACAGCCGGGGAATGAACTCGTTCCCCCGGGCGTGATCCGGAAACGTCGCGTCCGTCGAGTACCGCTCCGCCCGCCGGTTGCGCCGCCCAGTCACGGAGATGGCACCGGAGCGGTCGCGGTCGGAAGAGCGATAGCGCCCGAACACCACCAGCTCTTCACCGGCGAACAGGTCCGGCAGCGTCTCGGGGTAGATCTCCTCCAGCTCCACTGGCGCGTCGCCCAACGCGAGGTCGGTCAGCACGGGGTGCTGGATCTTGGTGGCCAGCACGCTCAGGGCCTGCTCCACGTCCTCGCCGGGCTGCACGTACTGGGTGGCTCCCCGCCCGGCCGCCGACAGACGGTCGAGCAGGTAGGTGTTCACGTCGTATCCGACACCGAAGGCGAACACTCGCGCACGACCACGACGCTGCTCGGCCTGCGCCGCAATCCGCTCTGGGTTCTGCTCGCCCACCGAGGGCAATCCGTCGGTCAGGAACACCACGATGGGCAGGCGTGCCTCAGGACTGTCCAGTCGGAACGCCTCATCCAGCGCGCCGGCGATGTTGGTGCCACCGTCGGCGTCGAGCCGGTCGATCCAGGCGTGCGCATCGCGCAGCTCGCGGCTCGTTGGCGCGGACCACCCGGAGGCGTATGCCGTGACCCGATTGCTGAAGGACAGCAGCCGGAAGCGGTCATCGCCATCCAGGGTGCCCAGCAGTTGCCGCAGCGCAGCCCTGGCCTGCTCGATCTTGCTGCCCGACATGGAACCCGACACGTCGAGCACCACGGTAAGGTCGCGGGGCAGGGTGGTGCCGTCGGCCCGACCGGGCGACAAGGTCAACATGAAGTAGCCGTCCTCGCCCGAAGGCTTGTGGGTGACGAGAGTGATCCCCACCAGGCCGCGCGCCATGGGGAGGAACACCACGAAGTCGCCGTGCAGCTCGTTCTCGGGCCGCACGCTCAGCCGCCCGTGCTCACGGGTCACGTCCAGCGCGTGCGTGGGGGAGAAAGGATCCCCGTAAGCCGCCCCGCTGTCGGCCACCAGCGTGAAGGTGAGCGGAGCGTCTTCGGGACGACGCTGCGTCACGGCGGTCTGCTCCGTGGTGAGCCTCCGGCCGAAGCGGCCGCCGGCCGCGTAGCGGAACTGCAATGCGTCGCCCGCGCGCTCCATGATCTGGGTGTAGCGCAGGGTGATCTTGCGCGTCTCTCCGGAGTTGATGGGAAAGACCCGCGCCCGCACGAGGCCGTGTCCGGCCAGCTCTATCAGTGCCGGGTCGCGCTTGCGTCGAACGATCTCCTCGTAGATCGCGCGGGCCTGATCGGCGTTCATGGTCTCGCCCCTGAGCTCCAGGTCGCCCTGGAACAGGGAGAAGTTGCTGAACACCGCTTCGCCCGGGAGCGGATAGAGGTAGTCACCCTCCCCCAGGCCGCCGCCGTCGTTGCGGAACCACTCCTCGACCTCGACCAGGGCGATTCTACCTGTGACCTGCACCGATACGGCGGTGCGGACCTTCACCACGCCGAACCCCGGATCGGTGCCGGGGCGCGGCTCGATCCACCCCTGGGCCAACAGGGGAGAGGCCAGCAAACTCGCCGCTATGGCAGCCATTAGCGTCTTCATCTTCGCCTCGCTGTTGCGTCTACCCAGGGTGACGACCGAGCCCCCGGGATTTGCACATCGGGGGTGGGTTGCCGTTGGGCCGGGGCCTGTCGATACTTGGCGGTTGCGTGATGCCACTGGTCGAAAACGGAACTCGGGACGGGGGTGCCGGGTTTGGAAGGTGCGATGCACGAAAAGAACCTGAGCTATCGATTGATCGGCTTGCTGCTGGCGGGCACCGCCCTGCTGGCCCTGCCCGCAGCCGCGCAGGTGACGCCGGACCAACGGGCGGCCGAGCAAGGCTGGGCGGTGCGTTCCAGCCCCGCAGTGGATCTGTGGTTCCACGGCCTCGCTGTGGTGGGCTTCGGCGTCGACGAGCTGTTCCAGCTGTACCACCCGGAGTACGTGGAGCAGGTTCGCAGGGCCAAGGAGGAGGCGGGGGTCTACCCCACGCCGCTCGACAGCCTCGCGGCGGAGCTGCTGGAGGAGATGGAGAAGGAGCCGGAGTTCGGAGCGCTGCACTTCGCGCCCCTGCATTTCCCCGACGCCACCCGCGACGAGATGTACCGCGCCCTCATGGCCGTGGCGCAGCGTGAGCTGCAACAGGACGATGTATATGCTGCGAGCACTCGAACCGGCATTCGCTGGGCGTCCGGGGTGTTTCGGGACGGGGGGCACCGCGACGTGTTGGAGCAGTTTATCGAGCTGCTGGCGCAGGAGTGGGAGATCTTCTTCGAGGATTATTGGGAGCGGGTGATCGCGGCCGATTCTGCCCGCTACCGGGAGATTCAGGAGGCGTGGAGCGGGACCGTCGAGCCGGCGCTCGCGCCGCTGCTGGAGCCGCGGCGGCTCGACGCGGGGACGATCCTGGTGTCGCCGGCCCTGGGACCCGAGGGGCGGCTGGAGACAGGCAGCGCGTTCCGCCGGCTGGACAACGTGGTGGCCGTGTGGGCACCGCCGGGCGGCGGCCCCGATGCCACCGTGTTCGGGACCGTGCGGGAGCTGTGCTTCGCCGTCGTTCCGCGGGCGGTGCGGGCGTCCGGCGCGGAGGAGATGCCTCCCGAGCTCGCCAGCCGCGCGGCGGTCCGCTGCGGCGCGCTGGTGCTGGACGCCTATGAGCCCGGCCTCGTAGCCGGATACGAGAGGACCCAGATCGCCGCCGCGGTCGCATTGCAGGGCCTGGAACCGGACGTGTCGTTCGGCGAGGCCTTTCCGCTGAACGACGCCGTCGTGCGGGCGCTGGAGGACGAGATCGGTGGGAGGCCCGCGGCGGCGCAGCGGGCCGAGCCTCCGGTAGCTCAGGCCGTGCCGTTGCGGCCCGGTGTGCAGCCTGGGGTGCAGCCCGGCGCCCCGCCCGCGGCGGCACCCCGCGCCCGTAGTGGGCCCGGCCGCTGGGTGGTGCGCGAGCGTCCCCAGGTAGACCTCTGGTTTCACGTCCTGGCCGTTATAGCTGCCGACCAGCCGGGG
>JBDHJR010000027.1:0-27672 GCA_039586815.1 Gemmatimonadota bacterium
TCGCGATCGTGCCGTCGGTCATCAGCTCGGCCAGCGCCACGTAGCCGAGAATGTTCGCGATGAGCGAGGCCCCGAGCAGCAACGCCGCGGCCCGAAGCAGAAGAAGGAAGGCATGCTGCCAGCGCGAGCGCTCGGCACCGCTTTCTCGGTGCTGCCGGCGGAGGAAGAAGAGGACTCCCCCGAGGACGATCGCGCTCACGGCGAGCATCATGACCCGATTGAGCAGCGGCTGGGTCACCGCAACGTCGAAAACTGAGTCGGCTGCGAAGATCCCGATGAGCGCGTACACGGGACCGACGAGCTTGGGGGGCACCAGCGCCGGTACGAGTCGCACCAGCGGCACCATCGCGATCAGGCCGACGATCTCGAAGAATCCGCTTGGCGCAAGTGGATGCAGCGTCCGTGTGAGAAGCAGCGCGAGCAGGAGCCCGGTCGCGACCGGGCGGTCCAGGACGTATCCTGCCGACCGGACGGTCTCGTCGTCGATCTCCCAGCGCTGCGTGCGCCGCCGCAACGCAATCAGGGAGCCGGCGAAGACCAGGAACAGGATCAGGTGCACCCACAGGCGTTCGTCGTTGCGCACCACGTAGTCCTGCACCCTACCTGTGCGCTCCCGGAATGCGGCCCGTGCTTGCGGCGCGGCTGCCCGCTCCCGCTCCTCCTGGGTGAACGCAGCCCAGAGCGGCGGGCTCTCCGCGCTGAGGATACGGCGCTGGGCGCTCTGACGGGCTGACTGGATGGACGTCAGAGCCTCGTTGACGATGATGGCCTGATCCGCGATCTGGTTCTGCAGCGTCAGCAAACGGTCCCGCGGGCGGCGTAACTCGGCGTCGAGCGCGTCGATGTCGTTGAGTTGGGAACGCACCCGCTCGACGAGTGCGCCCGGGAGCTCCTCGGCCGCGGCCGAGTCACTCGTCAACTGCCACGACTCGCGCATTTCGGCGAGGCGGGCCCGCTGGCCGTCGAGCGATTGGGTCTGGCTCTCCAGCGTGCTGCGCGCCCGATCGAGCGTGGACTGATATGCAAGCCACTGCTGCTCCATGTCCTCCAGCTCGCTGAGGTACATGGCCACGAGGCGGTCCTGGCCGAGTGCTTGACGCTGCTCGCTGATGGTTTCGACGAGCGACTGCAGGGCGGAGTCGATGTTGGCCACGGCGCTGTCGGACACCAATCCCGCGCGGATCTCCCGCAGCTCCGTGGTCGCCCCCTCGGCCCGTTGCGGGATGTCCGTCGCAGAGATCGGCTGCGGCCCGCTGGGGGCGACAGCCGTGTCCACTTGAGCGGCGGGCGGCTGTTGCTCCTCCTGCGCCGTAAGCGGCAAGGACCACAACGTCGTGAGAGATCCGGCCAGAGCGGCTGCCGCGATAATGCGATTCATGGGGATCGTCATTGCTCTACCGTGCCTTCCCGGTACGTCGTCGGTCCCGCAGCTCCTCCAGGGCGCCCTGCACGTACACCCGCGTCATCTCCTTGCGCCATGCAAGTCCGAAATCGGTGTTGTCCATCGGCTTGGACGGCCTGAACGCCGCGTTTGCAGCCGCCGTGACCGCCTCGTCGTCCAGCGAAGTCCCGATGATCGCCTGCGCGGCCTCGGGCACCGGCATGGGGTAGCTCGCGACCGCACCCAGCACGATGCGGGCATCGGCGACCAAGGCTCCATCCCAGCGAATCCACGCCGCCACGCCCAGCACTGGAAAGTCGAAGGTTCCGCGGCGGCGCAGCTTCCAGTAGGTGGCATCCCAGCTGTCGAGGGCGGGCAGGCGTACCTCGGTGAGGATCTCGTCGGGATGCTTCGCGAGATAGCGGATTCCATCGTCGTTGAAGAAATCGTTCGCAGCGATTACCCGTTCGTCCTCGGGGCCCACGAGCACGAACTCCGCGCCCACAGCTACTGCAACGGGGGCCGTATCGCTCGACTGCACCGCCCAGCAGCGCGGGCTCGATGGCGCCACCCAGCAGATGCTTCCTTCCTTCTTCATGCAGAAGTCGATCGCCTTCCGCCACTCGTAGGACTGGTTGTAGTAGTTGCAGCGCGTGTCGAGACAGAGATTGCCGCCGAACGTGCCCATGTTGCGCAACAGCGGCGTGCTCACCAACTCCGCCGCTCGCGCTAGGGCGGCGTGCCCCTTGAGTATGCGGCCGTTGGTGTGCAAGGCGGTCAGTGTCACGCCGGCGCCCACGGAGATCTCCGAGCCACGCTTGCCGCCCGTGATGCGGCCGAGCGCGCGTATGCCCGCCAGCGAGATCACCGCCTTCGGCTCCTGATGGCGCCGCTTCATGTTGGGGTAGAGGTCCGTACCGCCGGCGACGTACATCCCGCCCGGCCCGGCGTCCCGCTTCATGCGCAAGGCCTGCCTCACGCTCTTGGGCTCGAGGTAGGTAAACTCAGGCAAGCGCAGCATCGTTATCGGCTCACTCGTCCCAGCGAATCTCGAAGTCCACTTCCCAGTCCCCACTCGACATCAGCTTGCGGGACAGCTCCTCCACCATGACGTTGCGGCCGCCGGACATGGACACCGCCTTGTTGGAGTAGCCCAGGCAGGCGGGGCCGAGCCAGTCGAGGAACATCTCGGGCAGCTCGAAGTGCAGCTTGGCGAATCCCTTCTCGGCCGTGGGCACGGTGACGTTCCCCGTCGTGAAGAAGCGGCTCCACAGCTTGGGGTAGTTGCTGATCACGAACGACGGGTTCGCCAGCTTGAAGAAGATCTTGTACACCGCGTTGAGGCTGCGATCCGCGATGAACTCGTACATCCTCGCGAGCTCTCGGTCGTTGCGCTGCCCGCTCTCTTCCGCCACGGCGTGGGCCATCCCCTTGAACGCCTCGAAGGAGTATGCGCCGAAGGGTACGACCGTGCCCGACCACACCTTTGCCTGATCCTCGGGAAGACGAGCCCGGGCCCGCTGCCACACGTCATCGCCGTACTCCTTCAAGATGTATTCCTTGGCGAATACGAAATTCACGCCCTTGGCGACCACGTCGGTCATTTGTCACACCGCCTTCCCGTCACCACCCTCCCAGGGTGGTGGCACGCGGGTGGGTTCGGGCCAACGGATGTCCGGGAAGCTCGTCGGTCCGTAACGCGGTTCCTCTCCCTTCGCCTTGAGCTTGAGCGCTTTGAGCACCTTCTCAGGCGTGATGGGCACCTCGTCCACCCGTACGCCTACTGCATCGTACACGGCGTTGGCCACGGCCGGCATCACGGGCAGTAGCGGTCCTTGCCCGACCTCCTTGGCTCCGAACGGCCCTAGCGGATCGGGATCCTCGATCAGATAAGTCACCACATCGCACATTTCGAGCGTAGTGGGGCTCTTGTACTCCAGCATGCTGGGGATCTTGTGAACCAGGCCCCGCTTCTCGCGGTATGCCATCTCCTCCATCAGGGCCTCGCCCAGACCCATGTACACGCCCCCTTCCACCTGGCCCATCACCGTGACCGGATTGATGCTGCGTCCTATGTCGTGGGCGATCCAGATGGTCGGCACGCGCACGATCCCGCTGTCCGGGTCGACCTCGACCTCGGCGATCGCGGCGCTGTAGGAGTACGCTGGCGAGGGTCCCACGCCCGCGCCCCGGTAGCGCCCCGGACTGCGAGGCGGCGTGTACGACCCCACGGTGCCGATCGTGCCCTCCGCCCCCTCGGCGAGCTGCACCGCCTCGGCGAAGCTCATGCCTGTGTCAGGTTCCTCCACGTCGAACACACGGTTCTCGGCGAACGCGAGGCGTGACTCAGGAACGTCGAGCTTCTGTGCCGCGTGGGGCGCGATGATCTCGCGAGCGCGCTCCGCGGCCTGGAGCGCCGCGTTGCCGCTCATCAGGGTGACGCGCGAGGAGTAGCTCCCCAGGTCCACCGGCGTGAGGTCGGTGTCGGCGGTGACGACCGAGACGTCGCCAACCTCCACCCCCAGCACCTCCGCCACGATGTAGGCGAGGATGGAATCCGAGCCCTGCCCGATGTCGGTCGAACCGCAGAAGACTGTGACTCCGCCGCCCCGGTCGCATTTCAACTGCACGCCGGAGTGCGGCATGTTGTTCCAGTAGATGGGAAGCCCCGCGCCGCTCAGGTAGCTGGAGCAGGCGAGCCCCACGCCTCTCCCGTGCGGGAGCTTGCGGAACTTATCCTTCCACTCCGCTCCCTCAGTGACCTTGCGAATGCACTGGCCCAGCCCCATTGAGCCGACCTTGAGGTAGTTCGCAGTCACGGAGTCGGGCGGCACCAGGTGGTGCAGGCGCAGCTCGGCGGGGTCGGTGTCCAACTCCTCGGCGAGCTTGTCCAGGTGGATTTCGAGGGCGTAGCGCGGCTGCGGCGTGCCGTGGCCGCGCTTGGGTCCGCACGGCGCTTTATTGGTGAAGGTGCGGGCTCCCTGGAACCGGTAGCGCTCGACGTGATACGTGACGGTTTGCAGGGCACCCGTGTAGTAGGTGCTGGCCACCCCGTAGGAGCCATACGCGCCACCGTCGAGAAGCGTCTTGAAGTGCATGCCCTTGATCGCACCGTCCTCGGTGACGCCGGTCTTCACCCACATGAGCGTGGGATGGCGCCCGCGATGGCAGTAGAACACCTCCTCGCGCGTGAGACAGATCTTCACGGGCCGGCCGGTTACCATCGAGAGCTTGGCGGCCACGATCTCGTGATTGAACGGATCGCTCTTGCCGCCGAATCCCCCGCCGTTGGGGCAGGCTATCACGCGTATGTGCGACGCGGGCAGCTCCAGCACCTTGGTGAGGGCGCGGTGCACGTAGTGAGGCGTCTGTGTGGAGCTCCACAGGGTGAGCTTGTCGCCCGACCAGTCGGCCACCGCCGCGTGCTGCTCCATGGGGAGGTGCGTATTCCCCTCGTAGAAGAACAGGTCCTCACGCACCAGGTCGGCCTCGGCGAAGCCCTGCTCCACGTCGCCGAACTCCAAGTCCACCAGCTTATGGAGGTTCCCCTCGGGGCCGTAGTCGTGAATGCGGGGCGTGGGAGTCGCCACGGCGTGCTCTGCCGACCCGATGGCGGGGAGCTCCTCGTACGCCACGTCGATTAGATCGAGCGCTGCGGTGGCGATCTCCTCGGTGATCGCGGCAACCGCTGCTACGGGGTCGCCGACGAAGCGGGCCGTGTCGGGCGCGAGGGCGTGCTCGTCCTGGCTCACAGGGAGGATGCCGAACGGAATCGGCAGGTCCTTGCCCGTGAGCACTGCCTTGACGCCCTCCAGTGACTCGGCCTTGGACGTATCGAGCGAGACGATCCGCCCGTGAGGCACGGTGCTGCGCAGCAGCTTGGCGTGCAGCATACGGGGCAGCTGCACGTCGTCGGCGAACACCGTGCGGCCGGTGACCTTGGCAACCGCGTCCACCTTGCGTTGCGGCGTGCCGACTATGCGGAGCGGCTGCTCGCCGGCCCGGCCCTCCGTAGGTAGGCTCTTGGGCACCGTGGTGGTCATGGTGCCCGAAGCGGGGAGGGTCGTGCCGTGCCCCCTTCCCCCTTTCCCCTTCCCCGGGGTTGCGGTGCAGGGCGGCGGCTAGTCATGCCCATGAATCGACTCCGGCGCAGGCTCGGCCTCCTCTCCCCGCATCCGCGCGGCGGCGAGCTCCACCGCCTCGTAGATCTTGAGGTAGCCGGTGCAGCGGCAGAGGTTGCCGGCCAGCGCCTGCTTGATCTCGTCGCGCGTGGGCTTGGGGTTCTCCTCGATCAGCGCCTGCGCGGCGAGCAGGAATCCGGGTGTACAGTAGCCGCACTGTGCGGCGCCGAGATCGGCGAAGGTTTGCTGCAGCGGGTGGAGCATCGGGCCGCCGGCCATGCCCTCGACGGTTTCGACATGCCTTCCGGCGCACGCGAGGGCGAGAACGAGGCAGGAGAGCACCGGCGTCCCGTCGAGCAGCACCGTGCAAGTGCCGCACTCCCCCAGCTCGCAGCCGTGCTTGGTGCCGGTGAGCCCCAACTCCTCCCGCAGCACCTCAAGCAGAGTCTTGTGGGGTGCGAACGCGACTTCGGTGGGCTCGCCGTTCACGACGAGCGTGATCTGGGCGTTCGCGCTCGACTTAGCCTTGCGGCTGGCCAAAGAGGAAGGCCTCCGTCTGCTGCGTCAGGAATTTCCGCGCGTCCTGCTCGCGCAGATCCAGGCCATAGTGATTGATGATGGCCGTCTGCGTCTGGAGCCACTCCTGCCAGCACTTCTGGCAGATCGTGTCATAGATCTGGTTGCCCAGCTCGCTTGGCAGGGGTGGCGCCGGCAGCTGCTCGCCGGTTTGTTTGCATCGGGTACAGGGTATCTGAGCCATGGCGCGGTAATGTAATCTTGCACCAGGAGACGCGCGATACCAGCTTTCGGCCGGCGGCGGGCCTGTGTGCCACATGCCGCCATAGCCGCGTAGTCCGATCCGCGCGCGGCTCGACGTTCTGGTATTGCCGGCGATCGGAAGCGGAGCCCGAGTTCCCCAAGTACCCGCTGCTCCCGGTCATGGAGTGTTTGGGACACGGAGAAAAGGAAGAGTCATGATCCGACGTATCGTGTTGACCGTCGCCCTGCTGGCTTTTGCCGGCGTGCTGAGCGTGCAGAACGCCGCGAGCCAGGAAGCCTCGTCCGAGCTGGAGCGGGCCAGGGAGCTCATGCGGCAGGTGCCTCTCATCGACGGTCACAACGACCTACCCTGGGCGCTCCGGACCGACTACTGGATGGACTGGGATTCGCTCGACATCTCCCAGCCGCAGCCGCAGCTCATGACTGACATTCCCCGGCTGCGGGAAGGTCAGGTGGGAGGGCAGTTCTGGTCCACCTACGTACCCTCGAGCTTCGACGGGAATGGAGCTGGCCGCGCCGGAGTAGAGGAGAATGACATCGTCCACCGCATGATCGAGCGGTATCCGGACGTGTTCGAGTTGGCACTCACGGCGGATGACATACTCCGCATCCACAGGGAGGGCAAGATCGCGAGCCTCCTGGGGCTGGAGGGCGGGCACATGATCGACAACTCGCTCGGCATGCTGCGTGCCTTCTACCGTGACGGCGTGCGTTACATGACCCTGACTCACTCGCGCAACACCGACTGGGCCGACGCCGCCACCGATTCGCTGGAGCACGGCGGGCTCACGCGGTTCGGCGAGGAGGTCGTGAGGGAGATGAACAGGCTCGGCATGCTGGTGGACCTCTCTCACGCCTCGGACTCCATGGCTTGGGACGTGCTGCGTGTCACCGAGGCCCCCGTGATCCTGTCGCACTCCTCCTCACGTCGCTTCTCCCCCCACCCGCGCAACATCCCCGATGACCTCGCCGCCGCGGTGGGCGAGAACGGCGGCGTGATCATGGTGAACTTCGTGCTGCCATTCATCTATCTACCGGCCTACGAGTGGTACGGTCTGCGCCGGCAGATGCGCACGCATTATCGAGAGATCGCGCCGAGCGAGGAGGCCGCCAGCGACTCCCTGGATGCTTGGGAATCGGCGAATCCGCGTCCCATGCCCGACATCCGCGTGGTGGCCGACCACATGGAGCACCTGCGGGACGTCGCCGGCGTGGACCACGTAGGAATCGGCTCCGACTTCGACGGCATCGAGGTGCCTCCCGAGGGCTTGGAGGATGTGTCCAAGTACCCCGAGCTGATCGCCGAGCTGCTGAGGCGCGGGTGGAGCGACGAGGACGCCATGAAGGTGATCGGCGTCAATGTGCTCAGGGTGATGCGGGAGGCGGAGACGGTGGCAAAGCGGCTCCAACAGGAGCGTCCGCCCAGCGCCGCCCAGATCGAGATCCTCGACGGCTGGGATAGTGAGCCGCCTTGGCGCAGCCCGAATCCATAGGGAGGGAGCGATGCGCTACACTCTTGCGGCATTGTTCAGCCTGACGGCGGTGGCCTGCGGAGGGCCCAGGCCCGAGATGCTCAAGGAGCGGGATCTGGAAGGGGCTTACGAGGCGTTCCGCTCCAACATTGCGGCGATTCACCGACGCGACACCGAAGCGTACCTGGCCCACTACCTCGAATCCCCGGAACTGGTCGTGGCCTCGGCCGACTCGTTGCGGAGGGGCTTCGTGCTGTTTGCCGAGGCGCGGCGAGCCAGCGAAGACTGGCCCGACACGCTGATCGCGGGTCAGCCGGTCCTGGTGTGGCTCGGACCCGGACTTGTGTGGGGCGCCTACGAATACACGGTGGTACAGGGAGGCGATACGGCGTGGGGATGGTCGGACCGCGTCTTCGTGAAGACGGGTGGTGGGTGGAAGATCGCGGTGACCGGCACACGACAGCGATAGCGAGGCTGACATGATGCACAAGGTGGTATTGGCGGTTGTGCTGCTCGGTGCGCTGCCTGCCGCTGCGGCGGCGCAGGGGAGAGAGGTGATCCAGGTTCCCGGCTCGCTCGAGGGCTTGCCGTTCTCCTCGGCCGTGCGGGTGGGTGACATGCTCTACTTGTCGGGGCAGATAGGCACCCTCCCGGGCACGCGAGAGCTACCCCAAGGCGGTGTCGGACCCGAGACCCGCCAGACCCTGGAGAACATTCGGGGCGTGCTGGAGCATGTCGGGAGCTCGCTCGAGCGGGTAGTGAAGTGCACGGTCTTCCTCGTCGACATCGCCGACTACGCGGCCATGAACGAGGTGTACCGCACCTACTTCCTCGAGAAGCCTCCAGCCCGTTCCACCGTGGCCGGGAGCGGTCTTGCCCTGGGTGCCCGGGTGGAGATCGAGTGTATGGCCCTGGTGGGACCATGAAGGTCCGCCGTCACCTGGCCCGGATGGAGCCGCTCGTGCTCAATCCGTTGCACGGCATGCCCGAGGACGATTGGCACCGTGCCCCGCGAGGGAAGTGGACCGTTTCGCAGGTAGTGGAGCATCTCGCGGTGAGTGTGGACCTAGTGGCGCAGCTGCTGGAGGAGCGGGCCGAGTTGCATGGGCGGCGACGGCGCAGCAAGCCGCATCAGACGGTGCTGCGGCACCTGGTGTTGGGCGCCGGACGCCTGCCTCGCGGCTTCAAGACGGTGGAGTCGGCAGCTCCTTGCGACCGGCCGGAACCCGAGCTCGTGACCGCCCAGTTCCGCATGGGTGTGGAGATGACCAGGCTGCTCGACGACCAGTGGTCCCAAGACCGCAAGGAGACGGTCTTCGTGCGACACCCGTATCTGGGCGACCTCAACCTGCCAGAATGGGTGCGGTTCCACTACATCCACTGCCGCCATCACGCGCGGCAAATCGGGCAGCTATTGGAGTGGATGGGTGTAGGCGCGCCAGGGAACGGGAGACGCGGAACTGGGAACGGTTAGTCGATCGCCGGCTGTCTCAGCCTCCCTACTCTAGCGTCGCCACCCCCGTGGCGCTCACACCAGGCGTGAGTGCCACCGCATGATTCCCCAGGGCCGACAGCTTGTCGGCCATCGCTTCGGCCACCGCTTCCGACTGGTCCTCGGGAGTGATGGCGACGAGAGCCGATCCCGATCCCGAGATGGTCACGCCGATGGCACCGGCGCCATGGCCGGCAATCACCGCCTCGTCGAACCCCGGGATGAGCTGCTTGCGAAGCGGCACCGCGATCTGGTCGTCCATGCCGAAAGCGATGAGGTCGGCCTCCGCGTTCATGAGGCCCAGCACGAGAGCCGCGGCTCGTCCCGCCTGACGGATAGTGGCCTGGCGTGAGATCTGATCCGGCAGGATGCTGCGGGCCGTCTTGGTGTCGAGCGGTGCATCGGGAACCGCGAGGGCCACACCGAGCCTCTGGTTGAACGCGAGGCGGGCAGGACGCGGCGCCGCCAGCACGAACCCGCCGTAAGTGGCCGCCCCCGCGTTATCGGGATGTCCCTCGAGCTCGACCGCCTGGCGGTAGACATCGTCCCGGTCGAAGCCGTTTTCCTTGATCAAGCTGAGCAGGGCGTGGCCGGCAACAGCGGCGGCGGCCGACGAGCCCAGGCCGCGTGCCACCGGGATTTCGGATCGCACGTGAAGGTGCTGCCGATCCGGCACGTGGTCCTTCACGATCCTCAGCACGATGTCGTCGGCGGGGTCGAGGTTCTCGATGGTGCCGAGCCTCTCTGGTGGGCCCTCTCCCTCGTCCAGTCTCACCTCCAGCCAGATGTCCAGCGCGAGGCCGAGGCAGTCGAAGCCGGCTCCGAGATTGGAGGTGCTGGCGGGGACGCGCACGCCGATCATGATTCACTCACCGTGTGGTTGCACGGAAGATAGCGTGCGCGACGGCTGGCTGCCGCTGTGTTACTCGTACCGCAGTGCTTCGATTGGATCCAGCAATGCCGCGCGCCGCGCTGGCCAGATTCCGAAGAACAGGCCCACGCCCGCGCTGAATGCCACGGCCAAGACGATCGCGGCCGGCGAGACGAGCGTATTCCAGTTGGCGAGGACCGACAGCGCGATCGCGCCACCTGCGCCCACCAGGATGCCGAGCACGCCACCCAGCATGCACAGCACTAGCGCCTCCACCAGGAACTGCGACAGGATGTTGCGCCGTGTGGCGCCCAGCGCCTTGCGGATGCCGATCTCGCGGGTCCGCTCGGTCACAGACACCAGCATGATGTTCATGATGCCGATGCCGCCTACCAACAGGCTCACGGCCGCGATGCCCGCCAGCAGGAACGTGAACGTCTTGGTGGTCTCCTCGAACGTGGCCAGGAACTCGGCCCGATTGCGGATGTTGAAGTCGTTGTTGGCGCCCGGCCGGATGCCGTGCTCCCGCCGCAGGACGCGCTCGATCTCGATCATGGCCAGGTTCACGGTCGTTGGGTCCTCGACCTGAACGGTGATGGAGTTGAGGCGGTCGCTGCCGAAGATGCGGTACTCCGCGGTCTGGACGGGGATCAGGATCTGCTCGTCCGGATTCCACCAGCTTCCCTGCGAGCCCTTCTCGGCCAGCACCCCGATGATATCGAACGGGATGCCCCGGATGGAGATCTGCTGTCCCAGCATGGCGGCCGGGTTTGCCTCCAACTGATCGGGCACCGCGAAGCCGAGCACGGCTACGCGCTTGCGGGACTCCCCGTCACCCAACGTGAACATCCTGCCGTAGTCGACCGTGTAGTTGTTCGCCGACACGTACTCCGGGACGGTACCGATCACGTTCACGTTGATGTTCTTGTTGACGTACTTGACCTGCTGGCCGCGCCGCATTTCGGGGATGATCGCCTTGAACCCCTCCCCCTCACGCTTCAGCGCTTCCGAGTCGTCGGTGGTGAGCCTGATGCTGGAGCTCGACACACCACGGTGCATCTGCTGGCCTGCGTACACCGACAGCAGATCCGTGCCGAGGCTCTCGATCTGCGCCTGCACGGCCTTCTGCGCGCCGGTGCCGAGGGCAACCATCGTGATCACCGCTGCTACGCCGATAACGATGCCCAGGGCGGTCAGGAACGAGCGCAGCTTGTTCGCTCGGATGGCGGCGAACGCGACCTGAAAGATCTCGCCGAATAGCATCAGTTCCTCGACACGCCGGGGAGGCTCCGGCTCTGGATGCGGTTGATGCGCTCCTGCCACTCCTGCTGGCTGGCGATCAGGCTCGCACTGGGGAGGATGAGTACGCTGTCGGCCTCCGTCAGCCCGCTGCGGATCTCAGAGAAGTCCAGGTCCGTGAGGCCGGTGCGCACGGGAACCGGCGTGGGCATCCCATCCTGCATGGTGAACACGATGTAATTGCCGCCGAAGAGGTACTCGTTGCTCTGGCGCGGGCGGCGACCACCGCTTCCGTGCATCGAGTTGCGCAGCTGCTGCATGACCCGCCGGTCCTCGGCGCTCAGCGCCTGGGGACCCCCGCCTTCACGCATCTTCGTGAAGATGCCCCTCACCTGCTCCGCGCTGACGCCCTCGGGGAGCACCACTTCGTTCCCCTGCAAGGTGATGGTCTCTCGTTGCGGGCCGCTGTCGGTTGCCGATGCCGCGGTTCCGCCGAAGGAGCCTGCGCCGCCCCGCTCCTCGGATGCCGCCGCACGGGCTGCCGCAACCCGCTCGCGCACGGCATCGGGCTCGAGCCCCAGCACCTGAGCCGCCGAGCTCACGTCGCCGTCCGTGCGCAACGCCGAGTTGGGTACCGCCAGCACGCCGCGGCGCTCGCCCACGTGCACTTCCACCTCGGCGTTCATGCCCGGCTTGAGCAGGCCGTTCTGGTTCGGAATGCGCACCAATACGGGGAACATGGTCACGTTCTGCTCCACCAGGGCCTGCGGCTCGATCTTGAGCACGTTGCCCTCGAACGGGCGGTTGGGATACGCCTCCACCGTGATAGTGACCGCCAGGCCCGGCTGGATCTTACCGATGTCGGTCTCGTCCACCAGTGCGCGCACCTGCACGGTGTCGAGGTCGGCCATGAGCAGCAACACCGTTCCCCCGCTGACCTGCTGCGTCGCCGAGGCGATGACAGTGCCTACCTCCACATTCCGCTCGATGATCACGCCGTCGAGGGCCGCGCGCACGTCGGTATCCTCGAACGAGATCCGCGCGTCCTCGAGGGTGCGCTCCGCCCGCACCAGCTGTGCCTTGGCGTTGGCTACCCCGAGCGCCGTGTTCTCGTAGTCCTGCTCCGTGATGAGGTTGCCCTGGCGCAGCTCCTCGGCGCGCCGCAGCTGCGACTCCGCATTGGTGAGCGACGCCTGCGCGACCTCGAGGTCTGCCTCGGCCTGGCGCAACGCGTTGCGCGGCACACGGGGATCGACCTTCACCAGTAGCTGGCCGACGCGAACGTCGTCGCCGGTCTCCACCCGCACCTCGGTGATCTCGCCCGATGCCTTGGACTTGACCTCGACCGTGGTGACAGGCTCTATGATGCCCGCCGCGCTCGCCGAAACCACGATGTCCCGGGTTGCCACGGGGACCAGCTGGTAGACCGGCAGCTGCTCTTCCTCGGAGCACCCTACCAGCGCCACGGCGACGGCGAGCGCCGCCCACTTGATTGACTTCATGACACTCTCTCGGTGATAACGTCTTGCTCAATGCGCCCGTCCAGCAGGTGAATCTGGCGCCCGGCGTGAACCGCGATGTTGCTCTCGTGCGTGATGAGTAGAATCGTCTGCCCGCTGTCGTGGAGGGCCTCGAACACCTCCATGATCTCGGCCCCGGTGCGGCTGTCGAGGTTACCGGTTGGCTCGTCGGCCAGGAGGATGCTGGGTTCGTTCACCAGTGCCCGGGCGATGGCCACGCGTTGGCGCTGACCGCCCGACAGCTCGTTGGGGCGATGCTCCATCCGGTCGCCCAGTCCCACCTTTTCCAGGGCGCCCTCGGCCTGCTCCTTGCGGCGCTTGGCGGACATCCCCGCGTAGATCAGGGGCAGTTCCACGTTGTGCAATGCGCTGGCCCGGGGGAGCAGGTTGAATGTCTGGAATACGAACCCGATCTCCTTGTTGCGGATCCGGGCCAGCTCGTCGTCGTCCAGCTCGCTCACCTGCTGTCCGTTGAGCCAGTACTCTCCCCTGGTCGGGGTGTCGAGGCAGCCGATCAGGTTCATTAGTGTCGACTTGCCGGAGCCCGATGGCCCCATGATGGCCGTGAACTCGTTGCGCTTGACCTGCAGGTTCACTTCGCGCAGCGCGTGCACGGTTTCCGCCCCGAGCGTGTAATCGCGCGAGAGCTTGTGCGTCAGGATGATGATGTCGGGCTGCGGGATGTCGCCCGTGGCGAAATCCATGTGCTTCACCGGATCTGTCATGCCAAGTCTCCCTGGTTGCCGCTAGCGCCGCTCACTGTGACGCCGCACACGTTCCCCCCGAATGCTGTCGCTCCGGGCGATCAATTCTTGGTACGCTGCCTGCTGGTCCTCGTCGAGCACCGCCATGATCTCGCTGCTGACCCGGACCCGCAGCGAGTCGAACTGCGGGTGCACGTCCTGCCACAGCTGGTGCATTGCCTCCTGGCGCCGCTCCAGAATGACCGCGACCGACTCCCGCTGTGCCGTGCTGAGGTCGAGCCGGTCGGCGAGCCGCTCGGCGTAGCTCACCCGCTCACTGGAGCGGGAGCGCCGGCCGTTGTCGTCGTCGTCACCCCACGCGGCCATGGCGACCCCACCCACCGCAATACCCAACAGGAAGGTCGCCGCCAGCAAGCTCGTTGCGAGCATCTTGGATCGATTCGGCATTCCTCTAATCCTCCCTAGCGCTCCAGCGCGAGGCCGAGCACGAGGTCCACTTCGGGTGCCTGCTCGCCGGCCAGCAGCACCGGGACGGCCAGCGCGCTGTCCACCGTCGTGAGGGGATCGCCCAGCGCACTAGTGCCGTTCGCGGGGGCCTCCCGGCCCTGGACCATGGCGCCCATCCAGAACCCGATGGCCGCTACCACGAGTAGCGCGGCCACCAAGCCCGGCCGCGCCCACGCCGTGAGTTCCTGCCACCACAGCCCGGTGCCCAGGTCTGCTTCCGCCGCCGCCACGACACGCTGAGCGAACGCCGCGTCTTCCTCGGTGGTCAGGGCAGCGCGCAGCGCTGCTCCCAGCACCGGGTCCGGCCGGTGGTTGAATGGTGATGTCGGGTTCATCCTGTCTCCTCCGTCCAATCCTTCCAGGCGCCGAGCTCGTTTCGCAGGGCACGCCGCGCGTGGAACACGTCCGATCGCGCGGTACCCTCAGGGACCCCCAATACCTGCGCTACTTCCCGGTGCGTGTACCCCTCTACGTCGAACAGCACGACGGCGATGCGTTGGCGCTCGGGCAGCGTATCCAGTGCGACCAGCACGGCGTCGCGGAAGCCCTGGCGGTCTGTCACTATGTCCGGTCGGGCCTGTCCCGATCTGAGCCGCTCCGAAAGGGGCTCTGCCGTCCGGACCTTCCGCCTTCTGCGCCGGTCGCAGGCCGCGTTGGTCACGATCCGCATGAGCCAGGGCCCGAAGGGCCGCTCCGGATCGTACCGGCCCAGATGCCGCAAAGCGGCGAGGAACCCGTCCTGGGCGGCGTCATCCGCCTCGTCGGGGTCCCCCAGCACCGCCCGGGCCAGCCGCCGTGCCTGGCCGGCGTGGCGCTCCACCAACTCGCCGAAGGCCTCCCGATCCCCCGCCTGCGCGAGGGCCGCCAGCTCGGCGTCCTTCATATGGGAGTTACGCATGGGGGCCTGGCGGCGTTGAGATTGTCCGGAGGCCTCGGTATTACCCGTTGCCCAGACCCAGGTCCCGCTCGATTGGGTGCAGCGCCTCGATCACGAACTGGACGTGCTCCTCCAGCGGCACCCCCAGCTCCTCGGCACCCTGCCTGACCTCCTCGCGGTTCACGCCCTTGGCAAACGCCTTGTCCTTGAGCTTCTTCTTCACGCTCTTGACCGTTAGATCTTCGAAGCTCTTGGACGGCCGCACCAGCACGCACGCGACCAGGAAGCCGCACAGCTCGTCCACCGCGAACAGGGTCTTGGCCATGGGTGACTCGCGCGGCACGCCGGTGTACGACGCGTGGCCCATGATGGCGCTGAGCATGTCCTCGGGCACTCCCCGCTCGCGCAGCACGCCCACGCCGTGCGAGGGGTGCTCCTCGGTCGCCGAATGAGCGTCGTTGGGATAGCGCTCGTAGTCGAAGTCGTGCAGCAGGCCCACCAGCCCCCACGTCTCCTGGTCTTCGCCCTGCTTGGCGGCGTACGCCCGCATCGCCGCCTCCACCGCGTACATGTGCTTGCGGAGGGCGTCCGATTCCGTGTACTCGTGCATCAGGGCCAGGGCTTCGTCGCGGTTCATGCTTGCCTCCTAGTTACCCAGCCAGCGCTCCCGCCAGCGCTGATACACCACCAGGGGCCACAGGGCCCGGGCGTGATTCGCCCGGCCGGCGCGGTGCTCCGACAGAAGTTGCCCCACCCGCTCGCTGCGCAACACCCCTTGAGCACGGAGCCGCTCCCCGTCGAGCAGCCGGTCTACCTCGGTGCGCAGGTCACCATTGATCCACGCTGCGATTGGGACCGAGAGCCCCCGCTTGCGGCGGTGCGTGATGCGCCGCGGCAGCCGGCGCCGGGCCACCCGCTTGAGCAGCCACTTGGTGGTGATGCCGCGCAGCTTGAGCGACGTGGGTAGTCCCAGCGCAAAGGTCGTGAGGTCCCGGTCCAGATAGGGGGAGCGCGCTTCGAGCGAGAACAGCATCGTGGCCCGGTCCACCTTCGGGAGCAGCTGGTCGCGCAGGTAGGTGAGGTAGTCGAACAGCATAGCCTGTCGCAGCGGGTCGGGATCGGCGCGGACCACCGGTAGCCACGAAGCGCAGTGCTCGCCCTCGGACCACGCCCCCGGGTCGAGTCCCGTTCCGAACCACGCCACGTGCCGCTCCAGTGTGTCGCGCTCCGCATCGGCTGCGAACCGCTTGAGTAGAAACTCCAGGGGAACGCGACCGGCCGAGCTCGGCAGGGCGTTGGCTGCTCCCCTCAGGGCGCGCCTGGCGCGTGGGGGAAGAGCGGCGTAGAGCGGAGCCGCTCTGTGCCCCAGGTACGTGGGGTAGCCGCCGAACAGCTCGTCAGCTCCCTCCCCGCTCAGGATCACCCCTACTCGCTCCCGCGCGGCCCGGGCGAGCAGGCAGGTCGGGAGGATCGCGGGGTCGGCGATCGGTTCGGCGACGCGCTCGGAGACCAGATCGAGCGCCTCGCGCAGATCGTGCTCGGCCACACGCAGTGCCAGGTGCTGCGAGCCGAGGCGGTCGGCGAGGGCTTCGGCATGGTCGCTCTCGTCGAAGTCGGCCGCGGCGAATCCGACCGAGAACGTGTGCAGCTCGTGCGGAACGCGAGCCTCTGCCGCCAGCGTAGCGATGAGTGACGAATCCACTCCACCACTCGTGAACACACCCACCGGCACGTCGGCGGCGAGTTGCTTCCGCACTGCGATCCCCAGACGCTCGGCGAGCTCGGTTTCGGCGCGTTCGGCAGACGTCGGCTCGAGCGGGACGAGCTCCGGCACCCAGTAGCGCATCGTTCCCTCACCCCGCGCGTCGAAGCTCATGACCGTGCCGGCCTCCACCTTGTGGATGGCGGCGAACATGGTACGGGGCTCCGGCACGTAGCCGAAGGTGAGGTAGTCGTCGAGCGCTGCGGAGTCGAGGTCACGGGGCACGGCGGGATGCTCCAGCAGGGCCTGCACCTCCGAGGCGAACCAAACGGTGTCGGCGACGCGCGAGTGGAACAGCGGCTTCTCTCCAGCCCGGTCCCGGGCCAGCAGCAGGCGGCCCCGCGCTGCGTCCCACACGGCGATGGCGAACATGCCGTCCAGGTCCGCGAGGCCCGCAGGACCACGGTCGAGGTACAGCGGCAGAATGGGCTCTATGTCGGAGCGTGACCGGTAGGGATATCGGGGATAGCGCGCGCGCAGAGCCCCGGCATTGTAGATGGCGCCGTTGCACGCGAGCCAGACGGTGCCGTCCGGGCTCGCGAACGGCTGCGCGGCGCGGGCCGACGGATCGGTAATGCGCAGCCGCTCGGTGCCGATCGTAGCTTCGCGGGACGTGAGCACGGCTCGGTCGTCAGGGCCGCGGTGCCGCAGCGCGTGTCCCATTCGCTCGATCACGGCCGCTGTGTCGGGCGGCGCCGCCCCGAACGTCACCATGCCGTAGATGCCGCACATGGAGGGAATGTAGTGCGGCGGACGGGGGCGCTACTCCGTGCGCGCCAGCTGCTGCTCCCCGCAAGGGCCGTAAGCCGCGTACTTCCGCGTTTCCACCAGCGGAGCCAGCTGTGACTCCAACACCGCGCGCGCCGCATCATCGTCTGTGCGTATGATGAACACGGTGGGCCGGGAGCACGTGATCAACTCCTCCTCCCACCACCGTGCATGTCGCAGCGGCGATCCGGCAGCGCGGCGCCAATGGTTGTAGGTCCGCTGCAGGTAGTTGCTGGTCAGCTCGGAACCGTCGGCGGTGGAGAGCAACAGCGGGTGCTCGAGGTAGAACGGCAGCGAAAGTGGATAGACCTGCACGCCGATAACGCGCGCTCCCGGTCCGGTGACGCTCTGAATGGCTAGCGCTACCTCGGCTGCCGAGCGGTCGGTACCGAGGGCATCCATCAGGCCGCGGCTCACGAACGGAATCGCGACCACGGGAAGAGCCAGGCACAGCAGGACGATCTCACGGCGTGCGGCGGCGAGCCACGCGAGCGCGCCCGCGGCGAGGCAGGTTACGCCGAGCGCGATCGCCGTGCCGGGGATGGCCGCTGCCACGGAGGGGCTCGCCGGGACCCATCCGGGGATCAGCCGGCTCGTCGCGACCAGGAACGCACCCAAGACGGCCAGTGCCACACCGGCCGCTCGCACCCCCGCCAGCCGGCCGCGCGTACCCTGCCACAGTAACGCCACGAGCAGGCCGACTGCCGGCATCAGCGGCAGAACGTACTGGGGACGCTTGGATTGTGAAAGTGTGAAGAACAGCAGTGGTACCAGGATCCAGATGAGCAGGAACACGATGCGCGGGTCGCGGGGTCCTCTCACCTGCGCTCGCCTGCGCGCCATGAGCGCGGCAATCGCCACCACCGACCACGGCAGGGCCGCCGCCGGCAGGATCACGAGGAAGTACCACAGGGGTCCCGTGCGACCCAACTCGTCGGTGGTGAGCCTTCGGGCGGTTTCCGTGACCAGGGCGTACTCGAGGAAGTCGGGGATGTCCTGCGACACCGCGAAGACCCACGGCAGCACTATTGCCACGAACAACAGTACCGCGACCCAGTCGAGCAGTGCGCGCGCCCGCCCTCGCCACACGGCGTAGGGCACCGCGACCATGAGCGGCAGCGCCAAGGCTATGGGTCCCTTGGTGAGCACACCCAGCGCCATCGCCCCCCAAGCGAGGGCGGTCCACCAGACGCCTCCCGCCGCACGTTGCACGCTGTCCGTTGCACGGGGTGCTGGCGGCGGTCGGGTGGTCCCTTCTATCGCCATCCAGAACCCGAGCAACGAAAGCGTCGTCCACATCGTCAGGGCGCTGTCGAAGATCACCGTGCGCGCGTACGCCAGCGTGAACGGAGTTGCCGCGGTGACGATTGCGGCGGTCCACCCGCCGAGGCGGCTCGTCATGCGCATCCCGAACCAGAACACCAGCGCCAGGGTGCCGAGTGTGAAGAGCAGGGACGGAAGCCGCGCCGCAGTCTCGGTGGGCCCGAGCACCTCCATGATCGAAGCGCCCACGGCGAAGTACAGTGCAGGCTTGTCGAGGTACGGCAGGCCGTTGAGCGTGGGCAGCACGTAGTCGTTGCTAGCGGCCATCTCGCGCGCGACCTCCGCGTTGCGTCCCTCGTCGGGCTCAAGCAAGGCGTAGCCTCCGAGATCGAAGGCGAACGCCACCAGCAGCAGCGCTGAGGCGGCGAGAAGCCAGAGAGTGGTGCGTGAGACTGTCACGCGCGGCGCCGGTCGGATATTGTCAGAGGGACTATGGGTGATCGCGGAACGGCGCTAAAGCTATTCGAGCGCGCGTATGAGTGCCAGCGGCGCGGCGCGCTGGATGATGCCGTGCACTTGTATCAGGCTTCCATTGCTGAACATCCCACAGCTGAGGCCCACACCTTTCTGGGTTGGGTGTACGCCCAGGAGCGCCGCTTCGACGAGGCGATCACCGAGTGCAAGCGGGCCATCGAGGTGGATCCCACGTTCGGCAATCCGTACAACGACATCGGGGCCTATCTGGTGGAGCTGGGACGGGAGAGCGACGCCCTGCCGTGGTTCGAGAGCGCCATAGAGGCGCCGCGCTACGAAGCGCGCCACTTCCCCTACCTGAACCTGGCGCGGATCCACGAGAAACGGGGAGCGGTGACGGATGCGCTCGAGATACTGACGCGGGCTGCAGAGGCGTGTCCCGATGCCCCTGAGGTGCTCAGTTCACTCCGCCGGCTCCAGGCACGGGTGAACTAGGGCCGACCGCCACGGTGATCGGGATCTCGGTCTTCACCTCGCCGTCCACCGAGATCTCGAAGTGGTATTTCCCGGCCTTTTGAAACGGCACGTCGAACACCAGTACGCAGCCGGCAGAGATGTCCAGTACTCCGGCCGGGGGCTCCGCAAACGTCACCGTGCCATCGCCGGCTATGATCTCCGTGCCGTCGTCGTCCAGCAGGCGAATGCGCACCCCGTGTTCGCCGATCTCCGTGCGGCGCCCCTTGAGGTGCAGCACCAGGTGCAGCCGCGGGTGCACCGCCGGAAGTCTGCCGACCCAGATGTGGGAGAAGATGCCGAGCACCGAGAGCTTGCCGAAGCGGTCGATGATGGCGTAGTCGCAGGTAACGGCGAGATCGACGTTCATGAGTTGAGCCTGGTGGCAAAGGTGGCGAGCGTGTGGGCTAGCGCCGCGGGACTCTCGACCGGCGCCGCGCACTGGGTGCCGGAGCACACGTAAGCGCGCGGAGCGCTCCCGTCCAGCATGGCGCGGAGGTGCTCGGGCAGGTGTCCGGTCGGCCCGTCGGGGGCGAGCCGGGTGAGCACTTTGCGCGGGCGGTAGGCGCGGCGCGCAGTCTTGACGAGGCCGGAGGTCGGCTCGTCGTCGCCCCCCACGATCACGACGTGAGTCACCGGCATCACGGCCCAATCGATGGCGCGCAGCAGCGCGGCGCCGAAGATCGCCAGTTGATCCGCGGCACCGGCCAACGCCTCCAGCAGGTCGTCGCGATAGGAACGCCACTCGTCTCGGCCCGTGTGCTCCGCCAGCCGCGAGAGCACGATCCCCGCCGTGCCGTTGGGTGAGGGCGTGGGTGAGTCCTGTATTGGTGTGATCGGCTGCCGCAGGAACCCCTCGCCTCCACGCTCCCGCGGCGTGTCGAGCAATGCGCCGTCGTGGCCCCGGTACTCGCTCATCACGTGCGCCATCAGCTGCTCGGCGCGGTCAAGCCAACTCGCATCGCCCGTCGCCTCGTGCGCGTCGATGGCAGCCTGGGCCATGTAAACCTGGTCCTCCAGGATGCCGGTGACCTGACTTCCTACCGCGTGACGCACGCCGCCGGTCAGGTCGGGTGCCGCCGCCTCGCGCAGCATGCGCTCGAGCGTAGCGAGCGCGTGCTCGTCGAGATCGGGACGCTCCAGGTACGCTCCAGCCTCGAGCATGGCGGACGCCATGAGGGCACCCCACCCGGTGTAGAGCATGGTGTCCACGAACGGTGTGGGCCGTGCCGCGCGCGCCTCCAGGAGCGTTTCCCGCCCCGAGCGCAACAACTGCTCGACCTCTTCCTCGGCACGTCCCAGGGCTGCGGCGATCTCCTGCGGCGACTGCTTGAGCCACAGGACGTTCTTCTTCGGGTTGTGGCGCATCTCCCCCGCGTCGTCGATGTCGTAGCGACGGGACAGGACCTCCCATTCCTCGACACCGAGTGCGGCACGTGCCTCGTCGGGTGTCCATGTGAAGTAGTCGCCGTCGTCGTCCGGACCCACGTCGGCATCCTGGGATGCGTAGTAGCCGCCGGTGGGGTCCGACATGACCTCTGTGATCCAGCGAACGGTGTCCTCGATGACCTCGTGGTACATCGATTGTTCCTGTTCGACGGCGATCGCGGTCGCGGCGATCCCCCGGGCCGGCAGCTGCGCCGCAGCGGCGTGCACGTAGACACGCAGCAGTTCCGCGTTGTCGTACGACATCTTCTCGAAGTGCGGCACGATCCACCGCTGGTCCACGGAATAGCGGTGGAATCCCCCGCCCAGGTGGTCGCGGATCCCGCCACGCGCCATGCCGGTGAGGGTGCGCTGTACGATCTCAGCCGCCCACGGCTGTCCGGTGTCGTGCCAGCGCGTGAGCAGGAAGTCGCACGCGCCGGAGTGTGGGAACTTGGGTTGGGTACCGAACCCACCATGGCGGAAGTCGAACGGCTTGGCCATGGCATCCGCGGCTCGGTGCAGCAGCTCGGGAGTGAGCTTGCCTGCCTGGAGCAGAGGCTGGCTCGCCTCCAGGTGCTGAGTGATCGCGTCGGCCTGCTCCCGTACCTTCTCAGGGTCGTTGCGATACAGACGTGCCAGCTCCGTGAGCACCGTGCGAAAGCTGGCGCGACCGTATCTCGCGTCGGGCGGGAAGTAGGTTCCGCCGTAGAACACCTCGCCCTTGGGGGTGAGGAACGCGGTGAGGGGCCAGCCTCCTTGCGAGGTGAGTGCCTGCACCGCTCGCTGGTAGCGCGCGTCCACGTCAGGCCGCTCGTCGCGGTCCACCTTGATGCATATCCAGTCGCGGTTGAGCAACTCGGCCAGCCCTGAGTCCTCGTACGACTCGTGGTCCATCACATGGCACCAGTGGCACCACACCGCGCCGATATCGAGCAGGACCGGCTTGTTCTCCTCTTCCGCCCGCGCGAAGGCCTCGGCCCCCCAAGGATGCCAGTCCACCGGCTGGTCCTTTGCCGAGCGAAGGTAGGCGGACTGCTCCGCCGCGAGCCGTGAAGGCGTACCCACCTAGTCCTCTCTCACCTTGCCGCCCGGAGCGGAAGGACATTCCGGGGCAATTGGGCAGATCTCGCACTTGGGTGAGCGTGCCGTGCAGATCTGGCGGCCGTGATGGATCAACAGGTGGGCGAACGGCGTCCACTTGCTCTGTGGCACGACCTGCATCAGGTCGCGCTCGATCTTCTCGGGGTCGCTGTGCGTGGTGAGTCCCAGTCGGTTGCTGATGCGCCGCACGTGCGTGTCCACCACGACGCCGACGTCGATTCCGAAGGCGTTGCCCAGGACCACGTTTGCCGTCTTGCGTCCCACGCCGGGTAGTGCGGTGAGCTCCTCCATCGTGGCGGGCACCTTTCCGCCGTGGTGCTCCTGTAGCGCCTGCGCCGTGCCCAGGATCGACCTCGTCTTCTGCCTGAAGAACCCGGTCGATTTGATTTCCTGCTCGAACAACTCGGGATCGGCGTTGGCGTACTGCTCAGCGGTGTGGTACTTCGCGAACAGGTCCTTGGTTACCATGTTCACCCGCGCGTCGGTGCACTGGGCACTGAGGATGGTGGCGACCAGCAGCTGCAGGGGATCGGCGTGCTGCAGAGCGGTCGTCGCTTCCGGATACTGGCGCTCGAGCTTGCGAATGATCGGGCCGATGCGGCGCGCGGCCCGCGGTTTCGCCGCCTTCTTAGCGCGCTTCTTGGTCACCGCCGTCTTCTTCGCCACAGTTTCGCCGACCGTCGCTGGGAGAGGGGAAGCTACGCGCTGCTCGCGCACAGCGCGACGTGGGCGAGGTGCAGCAGCTCTCCCGTGCTCACGAGCGATCGGATTCCGGCAGCGTCCCCGCCTGCGACGACGGGTGCAAACGGCGGAGTCCGGGCCTCGGCCCGAGCCGCGACGAAGTCGCGCGGAGCCGCCACCACCGCTACCTCGCTGAAGCCCGGCCGGTCCGCTCTGAGCCCCAGCACGGCAAGCACGGTGATCTCGCGGTGGTCGGGTGCCGCAACGATGAACAGGCCGTCCAGCGGCTCGTGAGGTTCCTCGGGCGCCACCTGCGCCCAGCACCAGCGCTCGGGGAGTTGCACGTAGCACGCCCCTCGCGGTACCGAGGGCGGGTCGTCCGGCTCCTGCCCGAGGGCCTCTTCGAGCGCCCTGCGGCCCGGGGTAACCGTATGACGCCCTGTGTCCCAGTAGCGGTACGCCACGTAGAGAGTGTTGAGATATTCCTCTGCCGCCTCGGGGTGTTCCTCGACGAGCTCGGGCTGCTCGACGTCGAGCAGCATCTGCTGCACCGACGAGAGGCTCGCGAACTGCCCACGGTGCGCAGTGTCCTTGGCGGCTGCCTGCGACTCCTCGCGGATCGTGGGGAAGTGCCGCTCGGCAAGGTCGGCGAGCGCGTACGCGAACGGATCTGTACGACTCACGGCCGCCTCGGCAGGAAGCCGTCCAGCACCTGGACGAACTCGTCGAAGTCCTCGACGTACGGCACGTGGCCCGACTCCTCGAACACCTCGAGCTCTGCGCCGAGACATCCGGCCACCTGCTCGGCCGTATCGAGCGGGATCGGATCGTGCCGTCCGTGTATCACCAGCGAGGGAATCGAGAGCTCGCACAACTCGGTCAGCTCGTTCCGCAGGTCCGCCTGTGTCACGCTTTCCCACACGGCCTGCTGTGTGCGTCCGGTGACGCGAAACGGCGTGAGATCACGAGCCTTCTCCGGATCTCTGAAGTAGCCGGCCACCGAGAGCTCGAAGGCCCGCTGGCGATACGCGTCGGGGTCCCGCTCTCTGAGCCCCGACTCCCTGAGTGCCTCGCGCTTTCCTTCCACGTGCGGGTGCGCCATGCGTTCCGCGAAGCGGCGCCCGAACTCGGCACGGTGCTCCGGGTCCAGGGGAGCAGGCGAGACCAAGGCGAGCCGGGCGACCCGCTCGGGGTGGCTCGCCGCGTAGAGCAGCGCGAGAAGCCCGCCCCAGGAGTAGCCCAGCAGCGTGGCGGGGGCGATGTCCCACAGCTCGATCAGGGCTTCGAGGTCGTCAACGTGCTCGCGCCACCCGACGGGCACGTCACGCGCCACCGGAGAGCGCCCACCGCCGCGCTGGTCGTAGTAGCGCAGCCGCCGCCCCGTGGCCAACGCATCGAAGTGGGGCAGGAGGTAGTCGTGGTGCGCCCCGGGTCCCCCGTGCAAAACGACGACGTCCGGACCGTCGCCGATGGTACGGACGTGGAGCTGCACGCCGTTGACCTCGACCGCGCCTTCAATCGCCGCGGTCACAACAATGAGGCCAGCGCGTCGGCCACCTCCGTCACGGCCTGCTGCTCGGCCTCGCTGAACGGGTCGTGCATGTCGCTGTCGATGTCGATCTGTCCGAGGATCTCGTCATGCCGGCGGATGAGCACCACCAGCTCCGACTTCGTCTCGATGCTGCAGGCGAGATAGCCGTCAGCCTGTGAGACGTCGGGGATGTTGAGGTCCTGCCGCTCGGCCACCGCCTTGCCGCACATTCCCTCGCCGACCGGGATCTCGGTGTGCTCTGTTGGCCGGCCGTCGAACGCCTCAAGCAACAGCGTGTCACCGTGCAGCATGTACAGGTACACGCCGGTGTAGGGCGGCCCGGCGGCGCGCATCTTCGTCGCCACAAGCTCCAGCAACTCCTGGCGCGGGGCGTCACGGCAGAACGCTCCCTGCAACGCCCGCACGATGGGCTCCGGACGGAGCACGGTCCCCGGCACTACCTGAGCGTCGCGGTCGTCTCCATCCGCTCACCCTCGCGCAGGAAGACGATCGTCACAACGTCACCCGCCTTGTGGGCGACGAGCGCGCGCTGCAGACCCATGAGGTCCTTCACCTCGTGCTCGCCGATCTGCACGATGATGTCGCCGGCCTGAAGGCCCGCCTCGTCGGCGGCGCTCTCCGAGCGCACTCCGGTGAGCCGCACGCCACCGGGCGAGTCCGTCATGTCGGGGATGGTGCCGAGCGACGCACGCCGACCTGTGCGCTCCGGCGGCTCGGGCTTGGGCACCTCGACGTAGGTGAGGACGTCCTGGCGACGGGCGAGCGTCAAGGTGAGGTCGGAGGCGAAGGAGGCGATCTTCGCCACGCCCGCGGCGTTGATCTTCTCCCAGTCATCGGTGGTGCGGTGGTAGTCCTCGTGCACGTTGGTGAACAGGTGCACGACCGGGATCCGGTGCGCGTAGAACGAGGAGTGGTCGCTGCGGCCCCACGGGTCGTCCTGACTGCTCAGCGTGAACTGGTAGTCCTGATTCAAGGAGTCGATGATCCCCGGCAGCTCCGGTGCCGACCCCACGCCGATCACGATCAGGCTGTCCTGCTTCATCCTGCCTACCATGTCCATGTTGACCATGGCGTAGGTCTGCTCGTTGGGCCGGACGGGGTTGGCTGCATAATACTGGGAGCCGATGGTGCCCAGCTCCTCCGCGGTGAAGGCGA
The DNA here is from genome assembly GCA_039586815.1 of Gemmatimonadota bacterium. GTDB lineage: Bacteria > Gemmatimonadota > Gemmatimonadetes > Gemmatimonadales > GWC2-71-9 > WVYX01. The sequence continues at coordinate 25,662 of JBDHJR010000027.1, forward strand.
TGAACACGATGGTGCGCTGCTCGGGACCCGGCCGGCTGGTCAGGATGCGGGCTGCCTCCAGCAGGGCGGCCGTGCCGGAGCCGTTGTCGTCGGCGCCGTTGTGGACCACCTCGGCACTGTCGGGGTCCAGGCTGAAGCCCCCGCCGTAGCCCAGGTGATCGTAATGTGCGCCCATGACGACGATCTCATCGGCGAGGCTGCCCTGGCCCGGCAGGATTCCCACGACGTTCTTGACCACCGATCCACCGAGATTGGTGTGTGCCACGCCGGGCGCGGTGGGGCTGATCTCGAATACCTGGTAGTACCCGTCGTTCCCGGCCGGTTCGAGGCCCAGGTCCTGGAAGGCGCGAGCGATGTACTTCGCGGCCGCGTCCAGGCCGGCGGTACCCACCCCGCGGCCCTCCAGGCTGTCGGCGGCGAGGTACTGCAGGTCGGCAGTCACGCGGGCGGCTGCTGCGTCCGGCGAGGCCATCTGGGCTTCTGCGCGGCCGGCCGTGGCCAGCACGAGGGCCAGGCAGCCCAGGGCGGTCGGCGCGGCTCTGATGATCGACATCGTAAGACCACTCCCTACTTATCTTAGGTGACTTGAGGACCCGAAACTTAACAGGATAGAGGCCGTGTCCCCACGCCTCGTCGGCTACGTCCCGGGCCGCAGCCCACTGCACCAGGCGCACCCGTTTACGGCGCTGGTGCTGGCCGGGACGGTCGTGGTCCTGGCTTTCGCGCTGCCGGCTCCGCAGGGCCCGGCGGCCCTCGCCGTGGCACTCGCCGCGCTCGCGCTCCTGGCTGGCCTGCCCCGGGTGCTGCTCACCGCGCTGGGCTTCTCGCTCCCTTTCTGGTTCTTCCTGGCGGTGATTCACGGCGTGACCGGGGAGTCGGCGCTCAGGGTACTCACCGTCGGCTCCCAGATCAGCGCCATGCTGATCGCCTTCCTGCTGGCACTGGCCACCGTTCACCCGGCTCGGCTGGTGGACGCGCTGCTGCAACGGGGGGTGCCGTTCTCGCTCGCCTATCTCCTCTCGGCCACGCTGCAGGCCGTGCCCAGATTACGACGCCAGGCTACGGACATCGTGGAGGCGCAGCGCTGCCGTGGTCTGCGGGTGCGAGGTTCCATCTGGCGCCGCGTGAGTGCCATCGTGCCGCTGGCCATTCCATTGGTGTTGGGCGCGCGCGGCGAGGCAGGCGAGCGGGCGATGGCGCTGGATGCTCGGGGAGCCGCGGCGCCCGCCCACCGCACGCCGCTCGAGCCGCCAGCCGACTCGATCGCACAGCGCATCGCGCGCTGGCTGCTCGCGGCAGCCGCCGTGGCGGCGGTCGTCTGGCGGATTGCCGCATGAGCGTGCTGTTGGAAGGTGTCTCGTTCCGCTACCCGGGCAGCGACACCGACGCGCTGCACGAAGTGAGCCTGGCGTTGCGGCCCGGCGAGGTCACTCTGGTGACCGGCCGGCTCGCTCCCCACGCCACCGGGGGAACGCGCTCCGGTGAGGTCGCAACACTCGAGTGCGATCCCGCTTCGCGCGACGGTCGCAAGGTGCTCGCCGGCCGCGTGGGACTGCTGCTCCCCACGCCGTGGACCCAGCTGTCGGGGATGTCGGTCACGGTGGAGGAGGAGGTGGCTTTCGGCCCCGCCAATCTCGGATGGAGGCGTCCGCGGATCGCAGAGGCGGTGCAGCACGCCATGGAGCGATTCGGGGTCACCCATCTCGCGCGGCGCGATCCCCGCACGCTGTCTGGCGGCGAGCTGCAGCGCGTGATGTTCGCGGGCGTACTGGCCATGGAGCCGGAAGTCCTGCTGCTCGACGAGCCCGCGCTGGAACTCGATCCGGCGGGTGCCGCGAGCATGTACGAGTTGCTTCGATCCCTGGCTGAGCAGTGCACCGTGCTGTTGGCCTCCACAGACCTCGATCGCGTGGCGGCGGTGGCTGGGCGGGCGCTGCTGCTGGACCGCGGCAGCCTGGTGGCCGACGGGACGGTGGAAGACGTCCTGGGGAGCGACGGCGCCGTGGCGACC
>JBDHJR010000011.1:0-85479 GCA_039586815.1 Gemmatimonadota bacterium
GTCGCCACTCGTGATGACGCCGTGCAGTCCGCCCTCATCCATCACCGGGAGGTGGCGCACCCGCTTCTCCGTGAAGAGTGCCATGCACTCCTCCACGCGGGCTTCGGGCTTGCAGGTAATCACGGGGACCGTCATCACCTCTCGGAGCTTCACCGCCGCGGGGTCGCGCTGCTCGGCGACCACACGCCGCAGCACGTCCCGCTCGGTGAAGATCCCGACCAGCTCGTCCCCATCCATGACGAGGACGCTGCCAATGCCGCGCTCGTTCATGGCGCTAGCGGCAGTCAACACCGACTCATCGGCGTGCAGCGAAACGACCTCCCCACCCTTCTTCCCTAGAATGTCTTGCACCGTGGCCATGGACCATCCTCCGTGCGCGGGGGTCAGGGCACCCTTCCTCCGATTGTAAAGGCTTCCCGCGGGAAACGCCAGGCGGTATTGTCGCGCGTCGTCGGGCGGTGAAGATTCTATCCGCATGTCCAACGCAGACCTACACACCCGTCCCACGGCCATGACCGACCTGGTGGAGTACCAGCAGGGTTCGATCGTGAGCCGCCGCCTCCTCAAGCACCGCTCGGGCACGATGACCGTCTTCGCCTTCGACCGGGGCCAGAGCCTGAGCGAGCACACCGCGCCGTTCGAGGCCGTGTTGCACGTGCTGGAGGGCGAGGCAGAGGTGATGCTCTCGGGCTCGCCCTTCACGCTGCGGGGCGGCGAGATGATCGTCATCCCGCCCCACGTGGCGCACGCGGTTCGCGCCGTCGAGCGTTTCAAGATGGCACTCACTCTGGCGCGCGATTGAAGTGATCCCGCCCCAGCTCTCCAACATATTGCAGGGCAAGGTGTTAGAGGGCCAGGAATGGGGGGTTGGGTGCCCCCTCCAGGGGACACCGGGGCACAGCCTTGACACCGGCGGTACGGGGGCGCAATAATGACCGTCGGCATACATTAACCTTATGCCATTAGGCTACATGCGGGCGACGGGCTTCCCTCTGATTCGGCCCGGCACCGCACACCACAAAGAAACTTGGTAGCGAGACGCGAGTTCAGCCTCGCGCGAATGCGCGAGGTAGAGTCCCGTTCGTGGGGCGTACTGCGTCGCCCCCGTCGGGTTCTTTATCACCTCATAGGAGGGTCCTATGCGCTACAAGTGGTTATGGACCAGTAGCGGAGGCGTGGTCCTCGCCCTGCTCGCCCTGGCGGTCGCCGCTGTTCCGGCGTTCGCTCAGACGGGCAGCATCGAGGGTACCGTGCGAAACGCGCAGACAGCCGGCCCAGTTGGCGGCGCGCGCGTTATCGTGGTCGGTACGGACCTCGCCGCTACGACCAACCCCGATGGGTACTACCGGATCAATGACGTTCCGGCTGGCACCCACGAGGTGCGGGCGGCCATCATCGGTTACACGGCCGTGACGGTCGGCAACGTGTCGGTGGGAGTCGGTCTCCCCCTCACGCTCAACATCCAGCTTCAGCCTGCGGTCATCCGACTGGACGAGGTAGTGGTGACCGGCGTGCTAGGTGAGACGCAGAGGGCCAAGCTGCCCTTTACGGTGGAGCAGATCTCGGGTGACGACATCCCGGTCCCGGTGACGGACGCTGCGTCCGCCATCTCGGGTAAGGTCGCGGGCGTCACGGTCGTGAGTGGCTCAGGCCGTCCGGGTGCCGCACCCACGATCCTGCTGCGCGCGCCCACGATGATCGACGCTTCGGGCCGAAACCAGGAGCCGCTGTACGTGGTTGACGGCGTGATCCTGGGCTCTGGCCTGGTCGACCTCGACGCGCTCGACATCGAGAACATCGAGATCGTGAAGGGCGCCGCGGCTGCCTCGCTGTACGGTTCCCGCGCGGCGGCCGGCGTCGTGCAGATCCAGACCCGCCGGGGCAGCGGTCTGCCGCAGGAGGAGATCCGCTTCACGGTGCGTTCCGAGTTCGGCGTGGCCGGCTTGGAGAACACCTTCGATTTCCCCCAGCACCACTTCTACGAGATGACGTCTGACGGGTCGCAGTTCGTGGACGCAAGTGGCAACCCCTGTGACTGGCTGGAATGTCCCAGCGTGAATATCGCGGGGACGGACATCTGGGACACGTTCATGGTCTACGAGTGGCCCGGTGCCACCTACGACCAGGCGGGCCGTTTCTTCGACCCCGGGAACTTCTTCCAGAACTACCTGGCGGCCGAGGGTCGCTCGGGAGGTACCAACTTCCACGCCTCCTGGAGCAACATGCAGGAGCAGGGCGTGATGCCCGGCAAGGAGGGCTTCACGCGCAACAACTTCCGCGTGAACGTGGACCAGCGGCTGGGCAGCTCCTTCAAGATCGGTGCGAGCGCGTTCTACAGCCGGTCCACGCAGGACGACTTCGGGGAGTCCGGGGGCAACATCCTGTTCGACCTCACCCGCATTCCGGCCGGCGCGGACATCCAGAAGCTGAACGAATGTTCGGACCCGACCGGGGCCACCTGCGCGAATTGGGAGATTCCGAGGCTGTTGCCTGACGGGACGCAGGATCCCAACGACGTGTGGGTCGTTCCGGATCCACAGAACGACGAGAGTCCAAACCCGCTGTACGAGTCGCTCAACATCGACGACGTCACGACGCGCGGCCGCTTCCTGGGCAGCGCGAACGTGCGGTGGAGCCCGCTGCACTGGTTGAGCCTCGACGGCAACGTCAGCTACGACAGGCTCGACTACAACAACCAGTACTACCGGTTCAAGGGCTACAAGAGCCAGCCCGCCAGTCCGGACACGCAGGGCGGGGGCATGAGCCGGTACAACTCGCTCACCGAGGCGTTCAACGCGAGCGCGAACCTCACGCTCAACTACCGCTTCAACGAGCTCGCCACCCGGGCGCAGTTCCGCTACCTCGTCGAGTACGACGACTTCGAGGACACGTGGGCCGGGTCGGACAGGTTCACAGTGGGTGAGGTACCGACTCTGCAGAACCTCGATCGGACACAGATCTATGCATTCGAGTCGGAGACCGAGCCGGTGCGTGCGGACGGTTACTTCGGTATCGTCAACCTGGAGTACAAGGACCGCTACATCCTCGACGCGCTGGTGCGTAACGATGGTAGCTCCCTGTTCGGTCCCGACGAGCGGCGCCACTGGTACTGGCGTCTCGCCGGTGCCTGGCGGGTAACCGAGGACGTCCGGATCAACGGGTTCGATGAGCTCAAGCTGCGCGCGGCGTACGGAACGGCCGGCGGCCGGCCCGGCTTCTCGGCGCAGTACGAAACCTACAGTGTGACCTCGGGCGGAGTGTCTCCCGCCGTCCTGGGGAACCGGAGCCTCAAGCCCGAGCTCTCCAAGGAGCTGGAGCTCGGGGTGGACATGTTGCTGTTCGGCCGCGCGGGCCTCACGGTCAACTACGCCAGCACCAACACCGAAGACCAGATCCTGCTGGTGCCGTTGCAGGGCTATGCCGGCTTCACGGATCAGTGGCAGAACGCCGGTACGCTGAAGAGCACCACGTGGGAGGCGATGCTCGACTTCCAGCGGTGTGGCCGGCCAGAGCATGGGTGACGTGTTCTACGCTCGTGAGGGTGAGGCGATAGGCCAGTTCTACGGCGCGAATTTGGCCACCGATTGCGGTCACCTGCTTGGCGCAATCGACTGCAACGAGTTCGCCGTTAACGACGACGGCCTGCTGGTGTGGGTGGGCTCGGGCGGCAGCCTGGACAACCCGCAGTGGGGGACGTCGCGGACCGAGCAGTTCGGCTTCATGGGCTCGAACGCAACGCTGATGTGGGGCACGCCATTCCTTGGCTGGGGCATCGACCGCGTCAGCGGCGACACCACCCAGTACCTGCCCACCGGCCAGACGCAGCCCAACTACACGCTCGGGCTCGGCTCGACGGTGACGTGGGGCGGCCTGTCGCTGTACACGCTGGTCGAGTCGGTGCAGGGCTTCGAAGTGTACAACCAGCCGCAGCAGTGGGCGATCTTCCGGCACCAGGCGGGGATCGAGGACCAGATCAAGAACGGCGTTCCGGAGAACATGTGGAAGCCGTACGGGTACTACGACCCGCTGTACGGCCTCGCGGGCCTCGGCTCCGTCAACTGGTTCATGCAGGACGGCAGCTTCACCAAGCTGCGTGAGGTGTCGCTGCGCTATCAGTTCAGTCAGTCACAGCTCGCCGGAGTGAGTTGGCTGCGCTGGTCCGACGGGATCGGTATCTCGGTGACCGGCCGCAACCTGCTCACCTTCTCGAGCTACAACGGCTACGACCCGGAGACGGGGCGTGGCGGTGGTGACACCGGTTCGGCGGCGATCGCGCGTGTGGACGGGTACAACTACCCGAACTTCCGCACGTTCACGTTCGCCCTCGAAGTCAACTTCTAGTGGGAGGAGCATCCCATGTGGCGAATGAATAAAGCGACATCGGGTCTGGCGGCCCTCCTGCTGATTGGCACGGTGGGCTGTGTGGAACTCGACGTTCAGAACCCCAACGACCCCGATGCGGCACGTGCCCTCGCGACACCGGAGGACACCGAGTCGCTCATCGGCGGGGGTTTTCTGACGTTCATCAGTAGTTACAGCTATTACGGATCCACCATGTTCCTCAGTGCCGCCTCGTTCGAGCACACGGCGCCGTGGGCCAATGCCGGGATGGAGATCTATGCCCGGATCCCGCGCGTGCCGACGCAGAACGTTGCCGGTGGTTCCGAGGTGGCCTGGATGATCTACGCCTGGGAGCAGTCGTACGCAGCGATCAACCAGGTGGCCTCGGGCCTGTACTCCATCGAGTCGGGCGAGGTGGATCTCGGGACGGAGGGCAACCTCCGGGCCCAGGCTTGGGGCAAGTACGTTCTGGGCCTGGCCCACGGCACGGTGGCATTGGTGTATGACTCGGGATTCGTATTCGACGAGGACGCAGAGTGCCTGACGACGTCGACATGCGGGTCGGATCCGGCTGACGTGCCGCTCCAGGGTTACGCGGCAGTGATGACGGCTGCGCTGGGTTACCTCGATGAGGCGGCAAACCTCTCGAGCGGCGCGAGCTTCATCGTTCCGGCCTCGTGGGCCAGGACGGACGTCCCGGCCGCCACGCTGGAGGACTTAGCGCGCTCCGAGCGGGCCCGCATGCGTGCGAACGTTGCACGCACGCCCGCCGAGCGCGCGGCGGTCGACTGGACGGCGGTGCGCAACGACGTTGCCGCTGGCGTCACCGTCGACTGGGACTACGAGGACCCGTGCTCGTCGTTCGGGCGCGGTACAGCGGGCGAATGCCAGGAGGGGTTCTACCTGCGGAGCTACCCCGGCTGGAGCATGATGCCGATGTGGATTATCGGCATGGCCGACCAGTCCGGCGGTTACCAGACGTGGATCAACACCCCGACCGCCGACAAGCGTGAGTTCGTATCGATCACGCCGGACCTGCGGTTCCCGCAGGGGGCTGACGACGTCGCGCAGCAGGCGAGCCCCGGAGTGGCTTTCAGAGTGGGCGCGCCTGACGCCGAGCTGATCGGGCGGCGTCCCGACCGCGGAACCTGGCGGTGGTCGCACTACAAGCCGTACAGGTACGAGCCGTTGGCGACGGTCTATGAGGGCGCCGTCCCGATGTACACGGTGAACGAGATGAACGCTCTCATCGCCGAGGCCGACTACCGGGCCGGTACCTTGGGTCCGGTTGCGACGTACATCAACAACACACGCACGACGTATGGCCTCGCGGCGACCGACGCTGGCGGCACCAACACCGACTGCGTGCCAAGGATGCCGCCAACCCACCCCACGAATCCCAATGGTTGTGGCGACTTGTGGGAGATGTTCAAGTGGGAGAAGCGGATGGAGACCCAGTTCGTGGCGGCCTACCGCAGCGGTTGGTGGCTGGACGGACGCGGCTGGGGCGACCTCATGGAGGGCACGATTTTGCAGTTGCCCGTGCCGTACCGTGAGATGCAGCTGCTGCAGCAGCAGCCGTACAATACCGGTGGCGTCGGCGGCAACTCGGCGGCATCGGTGGGGGCCTACGGGTACTAGGGTTCCCGCTAGTAGTCAGGGCGCAGGGGTCGCACCGCTCGGTGCGGCCCCTGTTCTTTTGCGCTGGATCGGCGATACGGGTGGGCACAAACTGCAAGGGCCGCACCGTGTGGTGCGGCCCCGCGATCGCTCCTGGGATGACGCCCGGCCGTCTAGACGAACAGACCCCCCGCGTCTCCCGGCATGATCAGGAACCCTGTCCTGGGAGGCTGGCCCTTGTCGTGCCCCGGGTTCTCCTCCTTCTCGGGTATCTGCTGCGGCGCGGTCGAATCGAAGCACGCACCAACTGCTCCGAGCACGAAGGCCAGCGCCATCAGGGTCAAGATCTTCCTGGCCATGGTCATCCCTCCTCAGATTGCAATATACCGGAGCCCGTTCCGGCCCGCAAGACGAGCCATGGGAGCCTCGCGCCGCTTGTCGGCCCTCGGGAGGGCCATGTAGATTCCTGTTGTACGCCGTGATCACGGCGGAGTTCCCCGGAGGTGTGGAATGCCCAACCGCTTCATGTACGTGCTCGCCGTCACGCTCCCCGTCCTCATGGCCTGCGGGTCGAGCTCGTCCAACGAGACCTATACGAGCCCCTACACCAACGCCCTCTCGCGCGCAGAGCTGGAAGGGGCGAACACGCGCAACGCGTACGAGGCCGTGGAGCGCCTGCGACCCCGCTGGCTGGTGGTGCGCAGCGGCATGCGCAGCTTCCACATCGAGACCGAAGTAGCGGTGTTTCAGGACGAAATGTACCTGGGCGATCAAGATGTACTGCGCACGATCGGGACGGACGGGATCTTTTCGATAGAGTACCTGGACGGGTCCACGGCGAAGGCCAGGCTGACGGGAATCGGCGACAAGCACATTCAGGGCGCCATAATCATCCACATGCAGCCCACGCCGGAACCCCGCTAGCGAGCCACCAGGTCGCCGCAGGCCACCCGCGACCGGTCCGAGGCACTCAACCGCACCTCCACGTGGTACGCATCCTCGAGGGATAGCGTCAGCCCGAACCGCGCATTGGCCTCGGCCCGGCCCGCTTCACTCACTTCGAGCTCCGGATAGTCGTCGTCGGCCCCGATCTGGTCGCCGGGGCCCGCACAGCTGCCCAGCCGCACCGACCACGGGTGCGTAGCGTCAGGCTCGGCTCCCCGGATCGCGGCCCCGGCCTCAGTACCGTTGGCGCTCGACACGGCAGCCGCCTGCCCCGCTACGCCCGGAAAATCCGGCTCGGCCTCGAGCTGGGTCTCCCACAGCGTGACCGTGGGCTCCCCGCTGTTGAGGTCCACACAGGCGGCACCAATCACGCAGAGCACGAGAAGGCCGCCATATGGCAACCACTCCACAGCGAGCGTACGGGTTGAGGAACTCGGGCGGGACAGTGCCCAGACCGCGGAACACCTCGATCACCTCCACATCGAGGGGGCGCACCACGTCGTCGATGGCGACGTCACCGCCGGCACGGCCCACCCGGGTCATCAGCACGCCGTCGACCCACACCTGTGCCGGGCAGTCTCCACCGCCGGGGCCGGCGAGGGCTCGGCCCATGTAGATCTGCCGACCCCCGCTCGCCCTGACTCCGCTTCGCTCAGCGCGGACACCGGGGAGCTCGAGTAGCATATCGGTGACGTTGGCGGGCGACCGCTGCTCGATTTGCTCCCGCGTTATGTGCACCCCGAGTCCCCTCTCACGCCGGAAATCCGCGTTCTCCAGAATCGGGCTCCTGGCCGGCCCCGACAGCGCCGTGACCTCGAGCGGCGCAAGAAGCACGGCGTCCGGGGCGAGCCGCACCTCCAGCCCGGCAAAGTCGTGCTCTTCGGTCCAGTAGAGGAACGGCGTCTGAGCGCGCACGTAGCCTACCGCCGTGACCTCCAGCCGGTACCATCCCCAATCACGGTCCTCGAAGCGGAAGCGCCCCAGGGCGTCGGCCACCGTGTAGCCGGCGGTCTTGTTGAGGCGATTGAGCAGGATCACGCGGGCCCCGGCCAGGGGTTCCTGGGACACATCGTCAAGCACCCGCCCTTCGAGCACGACTTGGGCAAACGAAGAGCTGGCACCGCAGAGCGAAACGGCGATGCACACTGCCAGCGAGGTAGGCACCCATGCCCGGCCCATCACCTACCCTCCTTGTCGGAAACCTTTTTGAAGGTTAGACGGCCCCCTGAGGGGGCGCAAGGCGCGCTGCCCACTTGTGAGCCCGCCCCTCTGGCGGTAGACTGCCCGGCACACTAGTGCTCGCCGGCCACCCCTGGGGTCCGGCAGAGGTCGCCCAGATCGTACACGGGAGGAGGTCAATAGTGGCCCTCAAACGTCGAAGCTCCATCATCCTGTTCCTGGCCCTCTGGGGCCTCACACTGTCGAGCGCGAGCCTCCAGGCGCAGCGCCAGCCCGTTCCGGACCTCAAGAACTCGTCCTACATCGGGGTCGGCTACGTTATCAACGTTCCAAACCAGTTCCTGGGTTTCGACCTGCTGGGAATCACGCCGAAGCTGCTGGGCGGCCTCGGCCTATACGTCGACGCGAAGTTCTCGACCAACTCCCCGGCAAACGACCCGACCCTGCTCGAGGGCATCACCGTACAGCAGGCGCAGGTCGCGTTTGGCGACGAGCTGTTCGAGCAGCGCAGCGAGTGGCGCTCATTCAACGTCGCGCTGGTGTATGCGGTGACTCCCGAACTCGCCCTGTACGGCGGCGCCGGCTACTCCAAGGAAACGGCCTACAGGCAGTACTTCGACGACAGCCAGACCCGGGGCGAGTTCGGGTTCTACTGGATCGAGGATCCCGCCGAGTCGGGGAACCGGGTCAACGTGCTGGGCGGGGGATTCATCCGGCTGGCGCGCGTGCTGCTGTTCCAGGCCGGTGCGGAGTCGCAGCCGCTGGGTGCGACGGTGGGGCTCACGTTTACGTTCGCTCTGTGAGGCGGCGGCTGCCCGCAGCGCCGCCTGGCCCCGACGGTAACTCTCAATGAGACAATAGCTTGTCGCATTGACTACCCGGGGCCATCACCGGCTCTCGAGCGGTCGTTCCGCTTAAAGGGATCTTAACGGTCGGTTTAGGGGTGGCAGCCCCGGCGCAGGCGCCGGCGCTGAGGGAGGGTGAGATCTCGACAGACCCCGGAACCATTGCCGCCGGAAGGGACCTGGTGCAGCAGAGGGCCTGTCTCGGATGCCATGTGATCGAGAACGCTGGTGGCCAGGTGGGGCCAACGCCTGAACGGAACCGTGGGTCGGCGGGGTGCGCAGTACCTGCGGCAGAAGCTGGCCGATCCGACGTTCGACAAGGCCACGTCGATGATGCCCAATTTCGGGCTCACGGCGGAGGAGATCGAGGCAATCCTGGCATATATGAACACGCTGAATGGGAGCCGGCCGTAGGCTCAGTCGGTGAGCGCGCCGGTGCTGGCGAAGCCTTGCGGGCACCGGCGCGCCGCCCAGGGATGCTGTCCACAAGCGTGAAAGGGCTTTCATTCCTTCTTTGACCTAGGTATACTGCTCGCCTGCGACCGTGCTTGTCAGAATGAAGCAAACCCGACCAGCGAGGATGGTCCTCGCCGCGCTCATGGCCTCGGCCCTAGTGGCCCTGCCCACCCGGCCCATGCTGTGCGACATGGCGACGCCCGAGCCGGCAGTGACGGTGGACGGGCACCATCATGGCGGGCCGCCGGGCAGCGGCGTGGAAGGCCAGTCGGCGTGCGCCGAGTGTGACGACATGACCGGCTGCTGTGTAGCACCTGCGGGCGCGCTGTACGCCGCGACCCCAGATATTCCACCCTCTCCCGAACGCGCCCAGAGCGCCGACTTCAGCGGGGAACACCTGACGAGCGTTCCCTTAATCCCACCCACGCCCCCTCCCCAAGCCTAGCCTCTCCTAAGCCGTAGTGTGCCCGGGCGCGACGTCGCGCCGCGGGACAGCAACGCGTCTTCTGACGCCGAGGAGAGGTTCACATGCGAACAACGAGATGGCTCGGCCGGTCGGCCGCGCCGGCCGTGGTCTTCCTGATGCTCACCGGCGGCTCGGCGGCAGGCGCACCCGCGCAGACTTCGAGCGACACGCTGCGCCTCGCCGACGCCGTGACCATGGCCCGGGATGCCAACCCCAGGATCCAGGGAATGCGGCTCGGCGCCGATGCCGCGGCGGAGCGAATCCCCCAAGCCGGCGCGTGGTCGAACCCGGTACTGGCACTGGGGCTACGCAACCGGCCCGTGGACGACTTCGGCACCGACCAGCCGATGACCATGAATGTCATCGAGCTGCAGCAGCAGATCCCTTGGCCCGGCAAGCTCGGGTTCAGCAAGGAGCAGGCGACGCACGCCGCGGCCGCGCAGTCGCTGGAGGCCGATGAGCTCGAGGCCCAGCTCCTGGCCCGCGTGAAGTCGGTGTACTACCGGCTGGCATACATGGACCGCGCGCTGGGTGTCATGCGGGAGACGCGCGAGCTGCTGCGCAACTTCCAGGACGTCTCCTCCGCCCTGTATGCGGTAGGGAGCGGCCTGCAGCAGGACGTGCTCCAGGCACAGATCGCGATCGCTCAGATGTCCGAGGACATCACCGTGATGGAGCAGGACCGCGTCGCGATGGCCGCCCGCCTCAACGCCCTGCTGGGACGCCACGCCACGGTCTCAGTTGGATGGCTCGAGCTGCCCGACCCGGGCGGCGCGCTCATGCCCGTCGATTCCCTCATGCTCGTCGCTGCAGAGACCCGCCCAGCGCTGGAGGCGGCGCGCCGGCGGGTGGAGGCAGCGGAGGCGGGCTATCGGTCGGCCCGCCGGCAGCTCTACCCCGACTTCATGGTCACGCTGGGATACGGGCAGCGTCCACAGTACACCGACTTCGTGACGCTCATGGTGGGCGTGAGCATTCCCCTGTTCGCCGGTTCCCGGCAACTGCCGCAGCGCCGCGAGATGGAGGCGATGAGGTCGATCGAGGAGGCTCGCGAGCGCGATCTCTACAACGAGACGTTCGCGCAGCTGACCGAGCTGCGCGCCCAGGCGGAGCGGGCACGCAACCTCTCAGCTCTGTACGCCGGCTCCGTGCTGCCGCAGGCGCGGGCGGCCGTCGAGTCGGCGCTCTCGGCATATCGCGTCGGCCGGGTGGATTACATGACGCTCGTGGCCAACGAAATGACGGTAAATCGCTATGAGATCGAGACGGTGCGGCTCGCAGCCGATTATCACCGCGCGCTCGCGGAGCTGGAGGCGCTGGTGGGCACCGAACTCGGAGGTGGACAATGAACCGCGTCTATACACTCCCCCTGCTCACCGCCCTGTCGCTGGCCGCCTGTGGCGGCGGAGACGAGAGCTCGGCCATGCCCGAGATGACGGCCGAGGAACACGCAGCGCATCTGGCTGGAGGCACTCAGGGGGCCACCGACAGCACCGGCGCCGCCGTGCGCCAGGCAGTGCACCTCTCGGCCGAGGAGGAGCGGGCGCTGGGGGTGATCTACACTACCGTCGGCCGGACGGACCTGACCCGCACAGTGCGCACCGTGGGCCGCATCGAGGTCCCCGAGCCCAACCTGGTGGACATCACGCCCAAGATCGACGGCTTCGTGGAGCAGCTTTTCGTTAGCTCCACCGGGGAGCCGGTACGCCGCGGCCAGCCGCTGCTCTCCCTCTACAGCCCTGCCATGGTCGCCGCCCAGGAAGAGCTGCTGACGGCCAAGCGGATGGCGGACCGCGTGGACCGGCGCTCCGGCGAGGCGTGGAACAGCGCACAAGAGATGCTCATGGCGGCGCGGCGGCGCCTGGAGTACTGGGACATCACGGCCGAGCAGATCGCGCGCATCGAGCGGTCGGGTGAGGTGTCCAAGGCACTCACCCTTGTGGCGCCGTTCACCGGGATCGTGCTCGAGAAGCACGTGGTGGAAGGCCAGCGCGTCACCGCGGGCATGCAGTTGTACCGGCTCGCAGACCTCACCGAGATCTGGGTCGAGGGAGACGTGTTCGAGCAGGATCTCCAGTTCGTGCGGACAGGATCCCAGGCACACATCGAGGTCTCGGCCTATCCCGGTGAGCACATCATGGGACGGGTGAGCTTCATATACCCCGTGGTGGACGAGCAGACCCGCACGAACAAGGTGCGGGTCACCGTCGGCAACCCGAAGATCAGGCTCAAGCCCGGGATGTTCGCCACCATGTTCTTCGACGCCGCGATCGGCAACGTCTTAGCCGTTCCCGTGCAGGCAGTGGTGCAGACCGGCGAGCGCAGCCTGGTGTTCCACCGCCACGAGGACGGGTCGTTGCATCCGCACGAGATCGTGCTGGGCGCGCGGGCGGGTGACCTGGTACAGATCCTGGCCGGGCTCGAGGAAGGAGTGGAGATCGTGGCCTCGGCCAACTTCCTGGTGGACGCGGAGTCGCGGCTGGGCAGCACCGGCAGCGGCATGCCCGGCACCCAGCATTCCGATCACGGCTCGGTGATCGAGCCACCGGATACGACGGAGCACCGCCATGATTAACGGCGTCATCGCATGGTCACTGCGCAACCGCGTGCTGGTGTTGCTCGCCACGGTAGGGCTCATCGGTGCCGGCGCCTGGGCCGTGAGCACCACACCACTGGACGCGATCCCGGACTTGTCCGACGTCCAGGTCATCATCCAAACGGACTTCGCGGAGCAGGCACCCCAGATCGTGGAAGATCAGGTGACCTATCCGATCGCCTCGGAGATGCTCAAGGTGCCGGGAGCCAGGGTGGTCAGGGGCTACTCGTTCTTCGGGCTGAGCCTGGTATACGTCATCTTCGAGGACGGCACCGATATCTACTGGGCGCGGTCCCGAGTGCTGGAGTACATGAACGGGATCCGCCGCAGCCTCCCGCCCGGGGTGGAACCGACCCTGGGCCCGGATGCCACGGGCGTAGGTTGGGTGTTCGAGTACGTGCTCGAGTCCGACAGCCTCAGCCTCGCCGAGCTGCGGACCCTGCAGGACTGGTACATCCGCTACCAGCTCACGTCTGTGCCGGGCGTGTCCGAGGTGGCCACCGTCGGCGGCTTCGTACGGCAGTACCAGGTGGAGGTGAACCCCGAACGGCTGCGGGCCTTCGGCATCCCGGCCACACGGGTTGCCCAGGCCATCGGCGCGCACAACGTCGACATCGGCGCCCGCGTGCTGGAGATGGGCGGCCGCGAGTACATGATCCGGGGTCTCGGCTACCTCCAGGGCGTGGACGACATCGAGGACGTAGCCGTCGGCGCCACGCCGGGGGGAACCCCGATCCGAGTGGCAGACGTAGCGACCGTGCAGCTCGGGCCGGCTCCACGGCGCGGAGCCGCCGACCTGGACGGCAAGGGGGAGGTGGTGGCCGGGATAGTCGTGATGCGCTTCGGGTCCGATGCCCTCGAAACCATCGAGGCCGTCAAGCAGCGGATCGCGGACATCGAGCAGGGACTCCCCGCCCACGTTCGCCTGCGTACGGCTTACGACCGCAGCGACCTGATTCACCGGGCCATCGACAACCTGCGCGACAAGCTGCTCGAGGAGTCCCTCATCGTTGCCGCAGTGGCCGTGCTGTTCCTGCTGCACGCCCGTTCGGCCCTCGTCGCCATCGTGACGCTCCCCCTCGGCATCCTGATCTCGTTCATCGTCATGCGGCTCATCGGGGTCAACGCCAACATCATGAGCCTGGGCGGCATTGCGATCGCGATCGGCGCCATGGTAGACGCCGCCATCGTGATGATCGAGAACATGCACAAGCACCTCGAGCGATCCGACGGCAATGTCGACCGCTGGCAGATCGTGCTGCAGAGCGCAAAGCAGGTCGGGCCGCCGCTGTTCTTCTCGCTGCTCATCATCACCTTCAGCTTCCTGCCCGTGTTCACCCTGGAACAGCAGGAGGGCCGGCTGTTCAAGCCACTGGCGTTCACCAAGACGTTCGCCATGGCGGGCTCCGCGCTGCTGTCGATCACGCTGGTTCCCGTTCTCATGGGATACCTCATCAGGGGAAGGATCAGACCCGAGAGCGCAAACCCGCTCAGCCGCGGGCTGCAGTGGTGTTACCGGCCCATCATCGACTTCGCACTCAAGCGACCGTGGGTCGTGATCGCGGGCGCACTGGTGGTGCTCGCCGCAACCGCTCTCCCGTGGAACCGGCTGGGTAGCGAGTTCATGCCGCCGCTGCAGGAGGGCTCGATTCTCTTCATGCCGACCACCGTGCCGGGAGTGTCCATTGCCCAGGCGCGCGAGATCATGCGCTATCAGGACAGCGTGCTCGCGTCGTTCCCGGAGGTCGAGATCGTGCTGGGCAAGGCCGGTCGCGCCGAGACCGCCACCGACCCAGCGCCCCTCGACATGATCGAGACGACTATCACGCTCAAGCCCCAGAGCGAGTGGCGCGAGGGCATGACGTACGAGCAGTTGATCCGCGAGATGGACGGCGCGGTTCGGCTGCCCGGGGTCACCAACGCCTGGACCATGCCCATCAAGGGTCGCATCGACATGCTGGCCACCGGAATCAGGACGGCGGTGGGCATCAAGATCTTCGGGCCGGACCTCGACTCACTGCAGATGCTGGGGGAGCGGGTGGAGCGCATCGTTCAACAAGTCGCGGGCACCAGAAGCGCCTTCGCCGAGCGCGGCGTATCGGGCTATTACGTGGACATCGAGGTGAACCGGGCTGAAGCCGCGCGCTACGGCCTCAACGCCGGTGACATTCATGCCGCCATCCAGGCAACCATCGGTGGAATTAACGCCGCAGTCACGGTCGAGGGGCGCGAGCGATACGCTGTCAACGTGAGGTACCCGCGCGAGCTACGTGACCACGTGGACGATCTGCAGCAGGTCATCGTCCCGGCCATGGACAACAACCCTGTCCCCCTGGGGCAGCTGGCCGACGTGAGGGTGCTCCAGGGACCGATGGCGGTGAAGACCGAGAACGCATTTCCCGTCACGACCGTCTTCGTGGACATCGAGGGCCGTGATGTCGGGAGCTACGTGCGGGATGCCCGGCGGGCCGTGAGCGAGCAACTCGTGCTCCCTTCGGGCTACACGCTCGTGTGGAGTGGCCAGTACGAGTTCATGCAGCGCGTGACCCAGAAGCTCCGCGTCGTGGTGCCCGTGACGATAGCGGTGATCTTCCTGCTGCTCTACCTCAACTTCAGGGGCGTGACGGAGTCGTTGATCGTCATGCTTTCCGTCCCCTTCGCACTGGTGGGCGGCGTGTGGTACATCTGGCTCGCAGGGTACAACACGAGCGTAGCGGTATGGGTGGGATTCATCGCGCTCGCCGGAGTAGCGGCCGAGACCGGGGTGGTGATGCTGATCTATCTGGACGAGGCGTTCCTCGAACGACGCTCGGACGGGCGCATGCGTGACGGTTCGGACGTAGTTGCGGCCGTGCGCGAGGGTGCCCTCGAGCGCCTCAGGCCCAAGATCATGACGGTGACGGCGATTACCGCCGGGCTTGCGCCGATTCTGTGGGGCTCGGGCACTGGCGCCGACGTCATGAAGCGAATCGCGGCTCCGATGGTGGGCGGGATGATAACCTCCACGGTGCTAACCCTCGTGGTGATCCCTGCGGTCTACCTGCTGTGGCGCCGCTGGCAGGTGGCGCGGGCCGCAGTGGGCCCCGGCGGCTAGGGGTCTGACGGCACCCGGCGCGACGACCAGTGGATGTGCACGATACGCCACCCGTCGGCGGTGCGGCGCAGCAGCATGGTGCCCACCCCGCGTGAGTTGATCGGCCGGTCGCGGAAGGTGCCCGTGGCGTGAGACTCCGTTAGCACCCAGGCGACGTCGCCTGAAGAGCCCGAGCGCTCGTTGGTGATCTCGCGGGTCACCGACCTGGAGAATTCCATATCGGCCGGGAGGTGATGGGAGCGGTACTCGTCACGGGACGCCTCGACGCCGCCGCTCTCGAAGATCACAACGTCCGGGGCCAGCAGTGACAGCGCGGTGGCGCTGTCGCCGGCGGCCAGCGCCGCGTGGAAGGCGTGCACCGTTTCCCGAGCCGCCTGCTCGGGGTCGGATTGGCCGGCGAGAGCCTGGAGCCCAAGTGCCGCCGGCGCCAGCAATAGTGCAGCGGTGACGATGAGAATACGCATCGGGAGGCCTTTCGTTCGGGATTCAGTCAAGTCTGGTCCTTCGTTTCAACACTATTTCAACTCCCTGGGTCAGGGCTGCTCCGGCGCGCGCACCAGCGTGTTGCGCAGCACACCGACCCCCTCCAGCTCCACCTCGACCACGTCACCCGGCTGCATGGCCCTGGTGGAGCCCGGCGTGCCGGTGAATATGAGATCGCCTGGCTCGAGCGTGATGTAGCGGCTCACGTAGCTCACGATCGCGGCGACGTCGAATATGAGGTCCCGCGTGCGCTCTTGCTGGCGCACCTCGCCGTTCACCCGCGTGGTCAACAAGAGGTCGTCGTAGTCCAGGCCCCGCACGATAACCGGACCCACAGGCCCAAACGTGTCCGACGCCTTGGCACGCAACCACTGGAGATCGGCACGCTGCCACTCGCGCTCGCTCACGTCGTTGCCGGCGGTCACACCGAACACGTAATCGAGGGCCTCGGCCGTCGGAACGCGCTGCGCCCGGCGCCCCATGACGATCACCATCTCGCCCTCATAGTGGAGATTCGAGGCATCCGGCGGCATCACTATCGACTCGCCGGTGCCGACGATCGAGGTCGGATACTTGGCGAACAGCCCCGGATATGCAGCCGGCTCCCGCTCGCCGAGGTGGCTCTGGTAGTTGAGACCCACCGCGACCACCTTGGACGGCTCGCTCGGCGCAAGCAACCGCACCTCGGTTAGCGGGACCGCGACGCCGGTACGGCGCGGCGCATTGAACGGCGCCCCGTCGAGCTGGTGGATCGTTTCGCCCTCCAGCACACCGTAGGCCTTTGTGCCCTCGTGCGCGTAGCGCACGTACCGGGTGACACCCTCCTGCGCGCCGGCCGCCGAGGTCACCAAGAGCAGCGCGATCACTCCACTCAGGACCCGTTTCACTGCCCCTCCTCGATCGACTCGATCACCCGCCTCACCAGCTCGTCGACCGCGCCACGTTGGATCCAGCGGGCCACGATGACGAGGTCGTGCTGCGGATCGCAGTACACGATGTTGGTGCCCGCACCCCGGTGGGCGAACGCGGTCTCGGGAGCGCTGGGAAGTGGTTGCTGGCCGGTGTTGAGGAACCAGTTCATGAAGCCGTAGGTGGGCTGCACCTCTCCCGGCGTGAGTGCCATCTCGACCCAGGCGTCCGAGAGGAGCTGCTCGTCCCCCCACTTGCCGCGCCGCAGGGTGAACAGGCCGAAGCGCGCCTGGTCCCGTGCGCTGATCCACATGCCGCCGCCCCAGTGCCCGCCCCCGCTCACCGACTGCATCTTCGTACCGTCGATCATCACCCACGAGTTGTCGTAGCCGTGCCAGCGCCAGGTGTTGGACGCCCCGATGGGGTCCATCACGTACTCCCTGAGCACCTGGGGCAGCGGGCGGCGCCACACATGCAGCGCGGCCAGCGCCAGCAAGTTGACCCGCACGTCGTTGTACTTGTACGAGCTACCCGGCTCGTTGCGCTCGCGCTCCTGATACTGCGCAAGCGGCGTATCGCGTGGCGGCCGGTCGGCCCAATCGGGCTTGCCCCACAGGGTGCCCTCCCAATCGCTGGTCTGCCGCAGCAAATGGTCCCAGGTGATCTTGCGGTTG
Source organism: Gemmatimonadota bacterium (assembly GCA_039586815.1). Classification (GTDB taxonomy): domain Bacteria; phylum Gemmatimonadota; class Gemmatimonadetes; order Gemmatimonadales; family GWC2-71-9; genus WVYX01. The sequence continues at coordinate 17,609 of JBDHJR010000011.1, forward strand.
TGCTCCGAATCGAAGTGGTCGGTCGGCAGGTAGCCCCGCACCGGGTCGTCGATGTCGCGGATCATGCCCCGATCCCACGCCAGGCCCACAGTGGTCGAGAGAAAGCTCTTGGTCACGCTGAACGTCATGTCCACTCTGTGTGGCTCGCCCCACTCGGCCACTATGTAGCCGTGCCGCAGGATGATGCCGGTCTGGTCGCCGCGCGCCTTGAACGGCCCGATCGCCTGATCGTAGGGCTCCCACCCCCAACCCTGGTAATGCTGGCGCTCCAGGTCGCGCGGGGCGTCGGTCTCGCTGGAGCGCGCAAACTCGACGGCCTCGGCGAGCTTCAGCGCGTCCATCCCCACTTCTTCGGCCCGGCGCCGTTCCCAGTCGTCGCCCCTTCCGGGGTAGTAGACGGCGTCCTGCGCCGGTGCGGCCGCAGTGCTCAGCAGGAGCCATAGGGCCGACAGGGCAACGCTCGATGCGAGCTGCGTCACTCGTGGCATGGGCACTCCATCATGACATGTAGGGGTGTGCTTCAGCGTTGCGGATGGCTGATGGCCCAGACGTATGCAGCCACGGCACGGACATCGTTGTCGCGCAGCTCCGAAACGCCGCGCATGGGCATGGGCTCGCCTGACTCGGTCTCGCTGCGGGGCTTGCCGTGCACCACCGCCTCCAGGATCTCCTCGTAGGTACCGCTACCGCTCATCCACTGGCCGTCCCGCAGTGAGGGACCGAGTTCCGATCCGCCACCTCGCCTGCCATGGCAATCGGCGCACCCGCCGCGATCGTGAAAGATCATGGACCCCATTTCCACAAGTGAGTCCGTGACGGCAGCCGGCCGTTCCTGAGCGGCCGCGGTCGGTGCCGCGAGCAGGCTCACCAGCAGTAGCAGGCCCCACACGCACAGCGGTTGGCGCATATCGGGAAGCTACAGGTCACCCTCACCCCTCGCCACCGGTCCCCGCCATCTGTACCTTTGCGGTCACACCGCGCGCCCCTGGAACCCCGCTCGCGAGGGAGGGTCGGATGAGCACCGAGTTGCTGGCCAGCGCGCTCAACGCGCTGCGAAGCCTCGCCGACAAGGCCGAGACGCGCCTCGTCGAGGTGCGGCTTATCGTCGAGGACCGGGCTAGTGCCGGGCGGCTGGCCAACGTTCTGCAGCCCGAATCGGACCAACCCTCCGAAGCCGTGGGCGACGTAGTCTCCAGCATGGAGGCGATCCAGCTGTGGGAGACCGGCTCGGAACTAGAGGAGACTCAGGACCTGGGAGGCGACGTGGCCGGCATGCTCTGGCGGATCGACTGGCAGCAGCGTAGCGGCCCGACCGATTCCTAGTCCTGCACCCTGCGGAAAGTGCCCGCCGAGCCGATGTTGGGGGGTATGGTCAGCTGCACCACGTCGCCGCGCTCGAGGTTGATCTCGTACGAGACGTACCGCTCAGACGCCACGATCAGCAGTACCTCGAACACCAGCGGTTGCGGCGACCACGCGATCGCCGTGCTGCGGCCCTGCTCGTCGCTCCCCACCACGGTCCCGAGGGAGTAGCTCTGCCCCCTGTCGTATTTCGCGTGGATCCGCGCATCGTAGAAGTGATTGTTGATGATGTGCACATAGACGCTATCGGGCCCCTGATCGGGCTCGTCAGCGTGCTCCACGGAGACCTCACCCTTGCCTCCGCAGGCGGCGGCAAGCAGCAGTCCTGTGAGCGCCCCGGCGAGCGCGCGGCGTCGCATGCTACTGCAGCACGAAGCCCACCGGGCTGGTACTGAACACCCTACCCGATTCCTCCAACCTCAGCTCCACCCGCCCCGCGTGGATGCCAACCCCGAACTGGTCGATCAGGTCCGCGGCATCTCCCAGCTCGAACCGGTGCTGTCCCCGGAACCACACATTCAGCCGGTCACTCGTAACCTCGGTATCGTCCACCATCGCCGCCAGCACGTACCACTGCTCCGGGGCGACGGAGTACACGAAGGTGAAAGTGACGGTATCTCCCGCCGTTGCGGAATCGGGGCCGATCTCCAGCAGGCCGACGTCCGCCACGAGGTCCGGGCCTGCAAAGCACCCCGCCGCCGCTTGAGCCATACCCAAGCCCAACGCTACCGCGAGCAGTGACCTGATACGCACGAGCTTCCTCCCTCTTCCCTAGTTGTCCAAGAACACGCCGAACGGCACCCCGATCACTATACGTACACCGAAACGGTCGAGGAATTCCGGCGCCTGACCGTTGGCGTCGAATGCGTCGCGCAACTCGAACAATAGCGCGCCGAGCACCTGACCGGGGTAGCGGTCCATCCCCACCGCCGCACCGGCCCCCAGGTTGACCACTTCCCTGACATCGGGCCGGAAGTCGATCGAGCCTCCCAGCACGGCGGCCAGGTGCGGCTGCAATCCGGACGAGCCCAGGGTCACGAGCCGCAGAGTGAGGTCGGCACGGCCCTGACCGCGCCAGCGATCCTCCAGCGGCTCGGTGTAACGCAGCGAGCAGACCTCGACCCTGATGGGCCGGCCCTCCACCACACCCGGCACGCAGACCCCAACGGGCCGCAGCACTCCCGGGCTGCCGTGCTCGCGCACCACGGTCGCGGCGAGCCCCAATACAGTACCCGGCCCGAACCCGTGGTTGAACCCCAGAGTGGCGCCCAGGTCCCGCTGCTGTTCCTCGCTCAGGGTCACCAGCGCCGTGTCCGCATACTGCACGAGCAGAGCCATCTTGCGCTGGGTGGATGCCAGGCCGGCCGTCAGCGAGATCACGTCCGCCCCAGCCCCCTCCCCTCCCAGCACCGCCGAGAAGCGTCCGCCCACCTCGAACCCCGGGTTGAAGGCGAACTCGGCGAACATGTCCCACTGTCCCTTGCGCGCGGCCGCCGCCGCGTAGCCCGCCCACTCCAGCGCGCTGCCCCCGAACTCGCCCAGGAAGGTGAGGCCGAGCCGCGTCTCCGCCAAATCGACGCTCATGAACCCCGAGCCGGATGGGAGAATCGACGTGTGGCCGTGGGCGATCTGGTAGGCTGACTGGGCAGCCGAGACTCCCGGCAGCAGGACCAGCACCGCGGCCAGGGCCACGGCATAGCCCTGCAACTTGCTCACCCCACGCCCTGCCTGGTCCAGATCACGATCACGCCGCACCGGGTTCCTATGCCGGTGCCACCGAACTTGGCCGGCACCTGCACGCTGCTGCGGTAGATCTCGATGCCCTGGATCTCGTTGGGCATCACCAGGTCGTCGATGGCTATCTCGTCGGACTCGCGCACATCCTCCAGTCGCGTCTCGGTGGCCATTCGGCCCATCTCACTCGAACCCACCGGTCGAGAATCCCCCCGGATGGCCATTATGCCGTCCACGAACACGCGCGGGTGGCAGATGCCGCTGCGCCCCTGATTCGAGTACGAGCCCCGCAGCACCACGGTCTGGCGGCTGGTACCGCTCGCGGAGGGCACCAAGCGCACTCCCGGCACCGCGGTCAGCAGGTCCGAAACCCGCACGGGCCTGCGCATCTCGATGGCTTCCCGCGTCATGAAGTGGCCGAAGTCGGCCATCTGGCGCTCGTAGAAGCCCACCTGGTCGAGACGGACGTCGTGCACCACGGCTGGGGCCGTGACCTCCACCGGATCGAGCACGATGGCGAGCTCTCGCAGGAGGAACTCGCCGTCCCACTCCTCTCCCACCTCCAGCTGGACCGGCCCATCGATCCAGGGGCCGTACCCCAGCCGGTTTGCCTCGATGTAGTACCAGCCCGGCAGCGGGGCGGTGAGAACGTAGGCACCGTCCTCCCCCGTCACCGATGTCGCCACAGTGTCCCCGGCCTCGCCGATCAACCGAACCGTGCCCCGGTCGAGCGGCTGGCCGGTATCAAGATCGAGCAGGCGACCGCGAACGGTCTGCGCTGCCGCGGGCGACGCAGCGCCGGCGAGCAGCAGTATTGCGATCGCGGCGGTCGTGATTTTCATCGTCGGCTCCGGCGCGTCAGGAGTCTATCCCCTCAGCCCACCCCTCCATACGGCACAACGCCCGCGCGGGTCGCTGAGTTGCCGTGTTCCGGACCCTGCAACGGAATATACCCCGCAGAGAGCCCTGAGATCTCGCGCTACTGCGCCGGCGACCCACATCGTCGGCCGTCGGCCCCTTCAGAACGGAACGAGGGTGGAAGGCCCTCCCGCCTTCCACCCTCCAATCACTCCACGCCTACCTGGTCGCTAGAACCAGGCTGGCGGGTCCAGCGGATTCGCGGGCTTCTCCAGGTTCGGGCTGCCCTCGTACTCCTCGAGCGGGATCGGGAAGCAAGTCCACTCCCCGTAGCTGCCCCACTCCGGGACCGGGTGCGCTCCGGTGGGGAAGAAGTTCCCCACACCGTCGCGTCCCCAGCGCCGCAGGTCGCCCGTACGGAAGCCACCCATGAAGAGGTCCTTGGACCGCTGCTCTCGCAGCGCCGCGACCCAGTCGGCGCCTGCGTATGGTGCCTGGTTCCCGGCGGCACGCCGCGCATCCACAAACGCCTGCCCGGCCGCGTCGCTCGGGTTCTGCCGCAGCACCGCCTCATAATAATGGTGCTGGGCCTCCAGGTAATCCGCCAGCAGCACATCCGTGTCCCGCTGCACCAGGATGATGGTACCATTGTCAGGATCCTCGGTGGTTCCGGTGCATGCCGGGCACGCAGGCGAGGCCGGTGCTAGCGTCTCACCGCTGTACTCCGAGAACCGCATGCTCTGGTACGGCTTGTACAGGTGACTCGTCCCGTTGTGGCCATCGTCCCAGTTACTGGCGTGCTGGTGCCGTGGGTCCGTCTGGGTGTCGATGATGTCCACATCGTCAAAGGTCCCCTGCAAGAAGTTGGGGTGCACACCAATGGTGTGGTTCGAGCCATGCAGCTCGTGATACAGGTTGTTCTCCTCGTCGCCCGAGTTGGTCGAGTGCTCGAGCCACCATTCGAACCCAACCGTTACGCCGGCGAACTCTGTGACCACGTTCGCCAACTGGTTCATGTTGAGATACATGCGCATCAGGCCGACGCGCGCGAGATCCGCTATGTCGGGCTCGTTGGCGGCCGTTGCAACAGTGATGGCCGTCCGGAAGTGCGTCTCCGCCAACGGGAAGATCTGCTCAGGCGGGATCGCCGTCGGCACGTAGTCCGGGTCGTCCACCTGGAACGCTTCGTTGAACACGCCCTCGCACATCTGCTCCCCCGCGATGACGTAGCCGTAGCCCGCGACGACGCTGGCTATGGCCTTGCGCTCGTCGCTGTCGGGGGTGGGCGCCAGCGAATCAATCAGGGCAACCGCCCGCTCCCCCAGCCGGACCACCTTCGATATGTCACTCCAGATGGGGTCTGCAGGACCGTCGGCGTAATCCACGAGACGCTGGTTTACGCGAGCCCAGTTTTCCCAGTTGAGCCCAGTGATGATCTCGTCGGCCAAGAAGTTGCCCGCAAAGATCATCGACTCTTCCGTCCCGCCCTGTCCCGCTATTCTGTCGGTGAGCGCCTTCATTGCGCCTGCGACCTGCACGTCGAGCAGGGCCTCATCGGCCAACTGGTCCACGCCTATCGCGGCAGGGTTTTGCACCTGGAGGATGCCCTCGCATCCCGCAAGCGGCAGCATCAAGCACGCCGCCGCGAGCATCCTACCGCAGCCTGCGATTCGGATTCTTCGCATGATGCCGCCCTCCTAGAAGTTGATCTGGACCAGCGCCGAGAACCGCCGAGGTTGCGGCACAGACGCGTAGTCCAGCGTTTCAAAGTTATCTCGGACCCACAATACCTCCGGATCACCGGTACCCGTGTACTTCGTCGTCGTCCACAGGTTGCGGCCCGACACCGTGACGGACCAGCGGCTCACCCGGAACGGCCCGCCCCAGCTGGACGGGATCGAGTAGGTCAAGGACACTTCACGCAGCTTGAGCCAGTCCGCCGCCGAAATGTGCGTCACGGTCTGGCGGCTCTCCCAGAACATCACTTCGTCCGCGGGCGCCTCAGGGTTCGCTACCTCCCACGTGTTCTGGTTGACCCGGTTGCGGATCGAGCAGATAGCGCACAGCTGGTAGTGGCCGCCCTTGTAGTCGAAGTTGAAGAACAGCCGCAGGTTGTTGAAGAATGTGAACGTGTTGGCCCATGCAAACTCGCGGGTCGGCGTGGCGGGCCCCTCAAACTGCTCGTGGCAGGGACCGTCGCGCCCATCCGGATCCACGTTATCAGGCCAGCTGCAGGCGAAGTCCACGGTCACGTCTCCACCCGTGGTGTCGGGCGAGCCGTCGGCGTTACGCAGCACGTCCACCGACCAGAAGCCGCCCAGCGGGTAGCCCTCGCGGTGCCGCTGCGAGTTGGTGAATGCGCCAAACTGCACTTCGTCACGCGTCTCGCCGAACGAGATCAACTTGTTGTGGTTGGTGGAAAACGCGAACGTGAGGTCGTAGCTGAAATTCCGGCCGCGGAACGGGCTCCACGTCCACAGCAACTCGAGGCCCGAGTTCTGGATCTCGCCCACGTTGATGAAGTGCGTTCCACTCCACCCCGTCGACGGCGCGTCCGGAACGGACATCAGCGCGTCTTTCGTGTTCTGCTTGTAGTAGGTGAACTCGACGGACATGGCGCCACGCAGCAACGCGGCGTCGAATCCGAGCTCGATCTCCTGCCCGGTCTCGGCCTTCAGTGCGGGGTTGCCGTACTCGTCCGGGTAAACGGCGTTGGAGCTGACACCATCGAGGAACGTGACCTCGGCCCCATACGTCCGGTCGGCGCTGAACGGCGCCGGCGCGTTCCCGGCCTGTCCCCAGGCCGCGCGCAGCTTCATGTCGTCGATGAACCCGACGTTGAAGAACCCTTCCTCCGAGATGACGTACGACAGCGACAGCTTGGGATACACCACCAGGGAGAAGTCCTCACCGAATGCCGAGTTGTCGTCGATCCGCAAGGCACCGGTCACATACAGCTTGTTGCGGAATCCAATCTGCTCCTGCACGTAGAAGCCGAGCGACGTCTGCTCGTTGAACTGCTCGCCGCCGAAGGTCTGTGCGGCCGCGCTCACCGTGTTGAGGCTGTCGGCGACGAGGCCCTCACCGTCCGAATCGAACTGGCGGAACGTGCGGGAGATCACCTGCATGCCGGCAGAGAAGCGCGACGAGACATCTTGCGAGATGTCGGCGCGGAACGAGCCGGCGTAGTCGAACGTCCAGGTGTGGTACGACTTGATCTCGTTGTAGGTCGCACCGGTGCACTCCGGCGAGCCCCACTTACAGAGCGAGTCGATGGCGAAGAGGTTGCTCTCCCGCCGGTCGTACTTGTCGAGCCCCAGGGTGAGCCTGTTCTCCAGCCAGGGGAACGGATCCCAGTTGAGCGTCGTGCCCAAGATGGTGCGCTCCTCACGGATCTGGAGATTGAACTCGTTCGACTGGTCGGGCCCGAACCCGTGGAAACCGCTCTCCCACGAATCGGTGCGTGCCCGTGCTCGCCCGCGGAATGCGTTGCGCAGCAACCCGTTCGAGGCGTTGTCGCTCAGCGGCATGCGGATGTGCCCGCGGGTGTACGAGAAGTTCATGTTGACGTTGAACGTGCCGCTCGGGGTGAACCCGAAGTTGGCGCGCCCGCCCTTCCGGTCGGCGAAGTTGTTGAAGAAGATGCCTTCCTGGTCCTCGGAGTTGACCGAAAGGAAGTAGTTGAACAGCTGGCCGCCCCCGCGCGCCGACAGCTTGAAGTCGTACGAGTTGCCGGTGCGGATGGCGGAGGGATGCCGGTTCAATGGATCGTCCGTCACGACGAACATCGAGTCGTCCGGTGTGCCGAACCGGATGATGTCCTCCTCCGGGATGCCGACCTGCTCGCCGTCCTGGTTCTTCCAGACGACTGAATCGGGGTTTTCGCAGCCATCGTAACTTCCGCTGGAGTTCCTGATACGAGACGCGTTGCACTGGTAGAAGTTCGTCGGGTTGTCGACGTACCAGGACGACTGGCCGTACTCGAAACTCGCGTTCCACTGCACCCGATTGGTGCCGCGCTGGCCCTTCTTGGTGATGATCTGCACCACACCGCCGGCGGCATTGGCTCCGTACAGCGTGGAGGCGGCCGGGCCCTTGATGACCTCGATCCGCTCGATCTCGTTGGGGTCCATGAAGTCCAGCGGGCTGGTGCTCTGCACCGTGGAGTTGCCGCTGAGGGCAACGTTGTTGCTCTCGTAGCGGACCCCGTCAATGAAGAACACCGGCCTGTACCCGGCGTTCAGCGACCCGGCGCCCCGGATCTGCAGCCTGTTGCCCGTGCCTGCCAAGCCGGAGTTGCTGTACAGCGTGACTCCCGGCGAGCGGCCCTGCAACAGCTCCTGCACGTTGGCGATTGGGGCCTCCGACGTGAGGTCGCTAACATCGAGGCTCGTCACCGCGTTGCCGATCTCACGCTTCTCCGTGCGGCCGGCGGTGCCAGTGACGACGACCTCGTCGAGTTGGATCGGCGCCCGGTTGAGGACGAAGTCGACCGTGGCCACCGAGCCAAGCGTGACCGTGACCGACCGCCCAGTGCGGCTGTACCCGATGAACAGTGCTTGCACCGTGTACACGCCCACCGGGACGTTCCGAATCTCGAAGTTGCCTTGGGCGTCCGTGCGAGTCTCGAGGTTGGCTTCGACCACTACGACGCGTGCGCCGTCGAGCGCCCGCTCCGTCCCCGACTCCGTCACGGTCCCACTTATGGTGCCGCCAATCTGGGCCTGCAACGGCCCAGCGCCCACGGCCAGCACAAACAAGGCCGCAGTGGCGAGCACCCAACTTCGACGGAGAATTGGATGCATGGTGCCTCCTGTGGTGGGTTGGCGTTTGGATAGCGCGAAGGGCCAGCCACATATAGCACACACCACCAGGTGCTTGGCGTGGCACCCGCGGAGCGGCTCACCTGATCCTTCGGCTATCGGCGTCGGGGTGGGAGGGCCTCGACGCCTTTCTGATACTGCGTTAATAATCACCCTCGCTTCGGGTGTGTCAAGATTCCATTAAGAGAGCGTGAAGCCGGGGCCTCCGCCTACTTGGGGGATTCCCCCATGGCCGGGAATGCCCGTCCCCGGCGGCTGGCGCCGGCTGCGCATCTCACTGCCGTGGCAGTACTTAGCCGCCGGGGCCGACACACCCTCTATTTCTGCTACAGACGGGGAGAGGCTGAGGTTCCAGGCAAGGCAATGCCCGCAGCCATCATGTGGACGCTGAAGCTGCTCACCCTGGGGGTGGGCGCCGCTCTGCTCGGGTTTCTGGTCTACGCTGCGGCTATCTCGTGGCGGGAGGGAGAGCGCCGCGCGGCCGCTCTCTTCCTGCTCCTCGCCGCTTTGGCGCCGCTGCCATTCGTGCTGGTGGGCGCAACCGGCTTTCGGGGGGAGGCATGGGCCGCCCTGGGCCTCCTCACGGCTACCACCGTGGCGGTACTGGTTTGGCTGCTACCGCTGGGGAGTGCGCGCCCGCTCGGAGACGACACCCCCGTCGCCCGCATCGACGAGCGGGACATCATGTTCTCCCGGCGCCTGCTGGAGCCGGGAACGGAGCGCTTCGCGCAGTACTACGCGGAGCACCCCGAGAAGAAGGCCCCCGACGACGCCTTCCGGGCGGAGCCCGGCCTGCTGGCGAAGGGAGCCAGCGCCTATCACCCGTTCGCCTTTCCCGCGGCTGATGCCAGCTTCTGGACCATCGAGCGGCTGCGGCCGAACGTGGACGGGGCGGCCGCGACCCAGCGAGCGGAGTGGGACCCTGCGTCGGCCACGACCTTCCTCAAACACTGGGCGGTCAAGCTCGGGGCGGTATCGGTCGGGGTGGCCGAGCTGCGCGACTACCACCTGTACACTACCGTGGGGCGGGGCCCGGATTGGGGCCGCCCTGTGGACTTGGACCACACCCACGCCCTGGCCTTCACCGTGGAGATGGACAAGGCCACCATGGACCGGGCACCGCTCGCGCCCACGGTCATGGAGTCGGCTCAGCAGTATGTCGCCTCCGGCGTGATCGCTGTGCAGCTGGCGGATTTCATCCGGCGCCTGGGCTACCCCGCCCGGGCGCACATCGACGGCAACTACCGGGTGGTGTGCCCGCTGGTGGCGCGCGACGCCGGTTTGGGCGAGATCGGACGCATGGGGCTGCTCATGACTCCCGAGCTGGGCCCCCGAGTGCGGCTCGCCGTGGTCACCACCACCATGCCCCTGGTGACCGACGGCCGGCAGCACGACGCCTCGGTGATCGACTTCTGCACGCGCTGTCGCAAGTGTGCGGTGGCCTGCCCCAGCGACGCCATTCCGTTCGGTGACCCGGTCGATTTGGATGGGGTGAGGCGCTGGCAGATCGACCAGGAGGCGTGCTTCGCCCTGTGGTGCAAGCTGGGCACCGACTGCGCCCGGTGTGTGCGGGTGTGTCCCTATTCCCACCCGGACAACCTGCTGCACAACCTGGTGCGTAGCGGGGTGCGGCGCTCGGCGCCGTTCCGCAGGATGGCTATCGCGCTGGATGACGTGTTCTACGGCAGGACTCCGCCGCCGGCGGAGCTGCCCGACTGGATGGGCGGGTCGCGCTAGAACACGAAGAACACCTGCGCGATGATGGACCACTGCGTGTCGCCGTCGCGCGGGATCCAGATGTCCGAGTTGATGGCCAGGCGGTTGAGGCCCCTGAGGAACAGCGACACGCCCGGCGTCAGCAGCCAACCGCCCCCGTCGGGGTCATCCAGCGCTGGGTCTGCCCAGCTCACCCGCCCCATCGGCTCGATGAAGTGCTGGTTGTCCCCGATCCTGATCGGCCGGCGGATGCTGCCCAGCACGTGAACCGTCAGGAACTTGGAGGGATCGCCGGCGGCATCCAGGTTCGACCAGTACCCACCCCACGCCACGGCGGCAAAGACGTGGTACCGGGCCTCGTAGCTCCCCAGCTCCACGTCGAAGTTGAGCGCCGGCGCGTACTCGTCCCGCCCCGTGATCTCATTGGGGTAGTCGTGCACCGCGGCGCTGGTCCCCAGCCGCAGGTTGCCCCCCGGCCGATAGGTGATCCTGCCCGAGTAGGACTTCTCTCCATTCTCGTCGCTGGTGTTCTGCCCGGTGCCGTTGGTCAGCGAGGCGCGATACTCCCACTTGCCGCCGCCGAAACTGCCGTCCACCAGGACACCGATATCGCGGTCGGCGTACTGCAGGTCGACCAGCAGCCTGCTGTACGTGCACAGATCTTCTATGACGAGGCAGTCGCTCACGCCCCGCACCATCCCCTCACGCTCGATCACCGCCAGCCGGTTGGAGCTGGCAAGCTGGAAGGCGTCGAAGGGACGCTTGAACTGACCGAGGGTGAGACGAAACGCGTCGCTGATGGCAACGTTGGCGTAGGCATCCCGCACGCCCACCTCGTTGAACTCTGTGAAGTCGATCATCCAGCGCAGATTGACCTTGAACGTCGACGTGATGTCGAAGGTCAACCGGGAGCGGCGGAACACGAAGTCGGTCCCTTGAATGGAATCCACGGAGGTGGCGTTCCACTGCATGTGAAGCCGGCCGGAGAGGCGGATGCGCAGCGCGCTGCTGAAGATATCCACCGGCTCGACCTGCGCGGCTGCGGGGGAGGTCCAGCACGCCAGGGCGGAGCCCAATAGCAGAGCGAGGGCGAGCGGGCGCTTAGCGTCCATACGCCCGCTCCAGGCTGCGCACGTTCTCCCCCATCACGCTGAGGTAGTCACCGCTCTGCGGCGCGTTGCCGCTCTGGTCGAACACGACCGGCTCGACACCCAGCTCCCGCAGTCGCGCCGCGGTCTCGGCGAGGGGCTCGCCCTCCCACAGCATCCAGCTGGCCGGGTGATCGCTCAGCAGGCGCCTGAAGTCGCGCCACATGCCGCCGCTGGGGTTCTCCGTCGGCTCCCACTGCACGCTCTCGATGTTCAAGCCGTAGCGCCGCTCCAGGTACTGGTAGATCGGGTGCGACGCGAGCAGCGGACGGGTGGGATCCGCTGCCACCGCGGCGGCGAGCCGCTCGTCCAGCGCGGTGAGATCGGCCTCGAGGCTCGCGAGTCCCGCCGCAAAGGCCCCCGCATGTTCCGGCCACGCCTGCGCGAAGGCCCGCTCGATGGCCGCCGCCTGTTGCATCGCCAGGGTGGGGTCGAGCCAGGTGGTGAAAGCGACTCCCTCGTGCGCGTGCTCCCCGCCGGGCCCGTGGGCGTGCGTTACCGCGCCCTCCACCCGAACCAGCTGGTCCTCGAATGCGGTCGATGTATTCACCATGCTGGAGGCGGGCAGGGTCACACGCTCGAGCCACCGGGCGTAGCCCGCGCCGTTCAGCAGGATCAGATCGGCTGACTGGTACTGCCCCACCACCTCCGGCCCCGGCTGCCAGAAGGCCGGGTCCAGGTCGGCCGGCGCGGGAAATTCGACGCGCACCGCATCGCCGCCTATCCGCTGGGCGAAGTACTGTAGTGGGTAGTTGACGGTGTAGACGACCGGGGCGCCCTCGCGTGCGGCGCCGGGAGTGCCGTCCCGCAGCTCGCCCCCGGAACACGCCAACGCCGCGAGCATCAGCCAGCCGACCCATGTTCCGTTCCGCACCATCTGGCCTCCCGTGGACTCCCCCCGGTTTCAGAAGATCAGGGCCCGGATCGCGGACGAGCCGAACTGCGCGGTGATAATGGTGAGTGCCGAGGCCAGCAGCATGCCGGCGAGCAGGACCACCACGATCTCCGACGTCATCACCCACGCGATGCTGGCGCGCGAGCCGCCGATCTTCACCATCGTCTCGATCTCGCGCCGCCTGAGCCTCAGAGACAGCAAAAACACCAGGATGGCAGTCGCCAGCGTGGACAGCCCCACCACGACCACCGCGACGATCACGAACGTCCGCACCGTGAGGATCGTGTCGAGCAGCTCGTCCATCACGGATACGGGCACGACGATCTGGGACCGCTCGTCGGGCGACTCATAGCGCCCCCGCAGGATCGCCTCGGACCGCTGATCCGGCGGCACCGCGATAATGGCGGTTATGGGGTAGGTGCTCAAGTCCCCGTGGAAGTGGAACGAATCGAGGTTGTCGGCGGTGATCTCCTGGTACTGCACCACCGAGGCGTTGGCCGTGATCACGGAGCTGTCGCGCCGCAGCACGCCCTGGGCCGCCCCCGGCTGCGACAGGTCCACGTGGCCGTGCACCAGACCCTGGATCACCCAGGCCGTCTTGAGGTCCACGAACACCGCGTGGTCGTCCGGGCTGTCGGAGAAGGCCAGCACGCCGGCCACCCTCATCCGGAGCGGATAAACGCCGGCGATGTCGAATACGCTCTCGGGCGACGACGTGACCCAGCCGCCGGGCTCCACGCCGAGTTGCTGTGCCACGCGCGAGCCCAGCACGCAATCGCCCAGCATCGCGAGGTTGCTGCCCGACTCGATCTCCAAGCCCCGGAAATCGAAGTAGTCGAGCGTAGTTCCCACGATGCGGTACCCGCGCGCCGTGAAGCGCACGTACAGCGGTATGGGCCGCGCCAGCCCCATGGTGTCGAGCCGGATGGCTTCCGCGTAGCGCATCGTCTCGGGAACGTCCGACTCGAAGTAGAGGCTGTTCAGCACCAGCTCGAGCGGGCTCCCCTTGGCGCCCACGATGAGCGGCGTGGCCTCGGCCCGCGCCGTGAGCTGGTCGGCGCTCTGGTCGACCAGCACCCTGAGCCCCACCGGCAGGAACACGATGAGCGTGATCGATGTGACCAGGATCGCCGTCTTGATGCGGTGATACGCCAGGTAGCGCCAGGCGAGGTAGAGGCTGTCCCTCACGCGTGGAACTCTCGGAAGTCCACCACCCGTCCGTAGCGGCTTATGAGGTCGTGATCGTGGGTCACCGTAACCAGCGTGGCGCCGGCGCGGCCGGCGTAATCGAACAGTATGTCCAGCACCCGGCCCTTGTTGTTGGGATCGAGATTGCCGGTGGGCTCGTCCGCCAGCAGCAGGCCCGGCTGCGGCAGCAGTGCCCGGCACACCGCCACGCGCTGCTTCTCGCCCTGGGAGAGCTTGGTGCCGTAGCGGTGGAGCTTGTCGCCGATGTCCACGTCATGCGCGAGCTGCGCCGCCCGTTGGCGCACCGCGCCGTCGAGCCGCATCGACGAATTGATTCGATACGGCAGCAGGATGTTGTCCAGCACGCTGAGGTACTCCAGCAGCTCGAACTCCTGGAACACCAGGCCCACGTTGCCGATGCGGAAGTTGCGCCGGCTCGTGTCGTCCAGCGACGTGAGCTCGGTGCCGCTGGTAGTGATCCGGCCCGCGCGCGGCAGGGCAATGCCGGCGATCAGGTTGAGCAGTGTAGTCTTGCCCGAGCCGCTGGGGCCGATGAACGCCACCGTCTGGCCGCGCTCGATGCGCAGCTCGGGTATGCGGAGGAAGAAGTCTCCCTCTGCATAGCGGAATTCCAGGTCGTGGATCGTGATCACGGGAGATGTGGCACGGGCGCACAGACGGGGAGAGCGGAACGCGCCGGCACTTGGCGCGGCCGCCCTCCCATCATCAACCCAGGATGGTGATTCCCTGCGCCCGAACGCAAGGCGTCGTGCGCGGGAAGACCTACGTTAGTTACCGCCGATCGGAAAGCCCACCCGGGCCATAAACATCCAGCCGCGGTTCTTGGCCCCCACTTGGTCGACGATGTCGGACATACCGTAGGAGTACCGCACGTTCAGCCCGACGAACATGCCGCTCGCCAGCTTCTTGCCGATGCCGCCCCCTACCGGGATCGCGAACTCCGTACCCTCCGGCTCGGGTAGGCAGTCCGCGCCCCCCGCTGAGCAGCTCATGTTGAACCCGATGCTGCCGCCGACGTACACCAGCCCGTACCAGTCGTCATCGAACGGGAATACGATGTTCAAGGTCAGCGGGACTTCGAGGTACGACAGCTTGAGCTTGCCGGCGTCGGTTCCGGCCGAGTCGGTGGAGTTCTTCTGGATCCAGTTGGCTTCCAGATTCAAAGCGAAGTTCGGGTTCAGGTAGAGCTGTCCGAACGCTCCGGCCGTGAAGCCCCAGTCGAACTTCCTGTCGGTCGGTACGTCGCTGCCGAACGCCTTGAAGTAGGTGGCACCGGCGCTACCACCGACGTAGATCTGCGCCTGCACCGGCCCAGCCAAGCTCGCCGTCAGCGCCAGCGCAATCACTGCACCGAAGAGCTTCTTCATCTCCCTCCTCCTCGCTGAGGTCATCCTTTGCTGCCAAGGTAACAACTTACCCCGCGACTGGCCATGCGCCAGCCGGGGCCCCTCCCATCCGCTACAATCGCCGCTCCTGCAAAAGTTCCAGGCTGGTGATCTTCCAGACACCGTCCACCGCCCGAACGGTGAAGCGCGCCTCGTACTGGTTGGTGCGCCGATGGATATGCCCCCAATGGCCCACCGAGCCCATCACGTTCCATACCAGATGGGACTCGAACCCGGCACCGCCGTCCACCGGCCGGAAGTCGCCCTCCAGGATCTCGACCTGTTTCACCTTGGCCCGGGCTCCGCCCTGGTTCTCCAGCTCGAGACTGCGGCGCGTCTCGAGGTAGATGTCCGTGAGCAGCTCACCTCCCACGCTCCGCTCCAGGATGTCGTAGATCTGCTCCTCATCACGGTAGTCGAACGCGAGATACACGTTGCGCAGCAATCCCCCCATCACCTCCTCCGCCGGCTCGCCGGCCACGCTCCACCCCAGTGCCCGCGGCAGGCTGAGCCCGAGAATGACGAGGGAGGCCACGACCGCGGCGACGGCACGGCGCGGCGGCATGCGGCGCGCCAGCACGTCGCGCCAGTGCCTGGCTGTCAGGACGATCAGCCCGACCGCGCCGATCACCACCGCGAGGACGAAGGCCAGCCGGAACCGCGGGGGCGACGCCACCTCGACCAGGGTGGGCAGCGTGGGGTTGGTGAGGAAGTTGTGCCACCGCAGCACGTCGTCGTCGGGCCTCAGGATGTAGGGCAGCGAGCCGGCCTCGTCGGTGGCCGACGAGGGCACCATCGGGATGCGGTCGCTGAACAGCTCCCAATTCATCGTAACGGAGTCCGGCAGGCCGTTCACCGGGTAAGTGAAGATCACGCCCAGCGTGGCCGTGATGACGTCCATGTCCTGCGGCGGGTCGATCACCCCACTGGTACGCAGGTTGCGGTAGATGAAGTGCACCCGGTCCACGTACCCCTCCACGGCCTCTCCGTCGATCGTGACCCGGTTGCGCTCGCGCAGGAACTCAACGACCTGCCGCTTGAGCGCGTCCTGCTCCTCCACCCGGATCGTGTCCCTGCCGGAGAGCCCCAGGTCCACCCACTGCTGCAGGTCCTTGGGCCGGAGCACGACCTCCTTGCGCACCTCGTAGGGCTCCACGTAGAGAAACGCCGAGATTGGCGCGAAGAACTGGCGCCGCAGGTTGCGGTTCTGGAACTCTGAGAACCACGGATCCTCCCAGTCGAGGTTGAGCGTCTCCTCCACCCCGAGGTAGCGGAAGTCGTTGACGGGCAGCGTGTGGTGGTAGGTGACGAACCCGACGTTCGCCGTCGCCAGGCCGCGCTCACTGCCGGGCGGCGAGAACGACAGGCGCGCGGGCCGCCCGCCGGTGGGATACGCCAGCCTGGCGAAGACCACAGGCTCCTCCTCGCCGGGCACCACCGGCAGCGGCTCACCCGTCACCTCGTCACGCTTGATGCGGTCGCGCGACTCGATCGAGCGCAGGTAGCCGAAGAGTGGCCGGCCGCGCTCGTCCCGCACCACGAAGTCCTCGGCCACGAAGCGCCGCAGCCGGTCGATCCAGGGCTCCGGCTCGTACCCCATGCGCTCGTACAGCTCGTCGGGCAGCAGGTTGCGGAACGACTCGATGTCCTGCGCGCCGATCTCCAGCTCGACCACCACCGAGTCCTGCTCCACGAAGATCTCCGCAATGGTGGAAGCCAGCATGGCCCGGGTGATGACCAGTGCGTCGGACAGGAGTGACGTGGCGCCGCACGACAGAGCAAGCGCGAGCAGCAGCGAGCGGGAGACAGTGTTCATGACGTGCGCAAGAAGCCCGTCCTCCTATTTGAGCAAGTAGTAGGTCCAGCGAGCCAGCACAGCAACGGCGTGGTTCCTGGCCGTGGCGGTCTCGAATGGGAAGCCGAGCCCGTACATGAAGCGGCCGTCCAGAATGAGTGACGAGTTGACAGACGGGAGATTCCAGCGGAACTCCGCACCTACCGGCAGGCTCCACACGACCGTGTTGACGTCACTCAGGGGGGACCGGTCGCACTTGGAGCTCTCCGCGGTCCCGAGATTGTAGAAGCAAGTGACAGTGAACCCCAATGTCGCCCCTCCGTACACACCCAGGTCAACCTTCCTGCCGAGCCGCATCACGAGATTCAGCACCATCGGCACTTCGAGGTAGGTGAGCGACACCGAGGTCATCGTCACCCCGCTCTCGAGCAACACGTTGGCGGCGCCCTTGTTCACCACGTTGCCTTCGACGCGCACCGCCCAGCGTCGGTCGAAGCGGTACACGAAGAAGGCGCCGGCCAGGTATCCCCACACGGGATCCTGGTCCTCTATGGCGAAGCCATCCATCCAGCTGTAAGTCGGACCGACCGACGCTCCGATCGCCCACTGCGCAGACGACGCGCGCGGAACCGCGGCGACCAGCGCCGCGCACAGCCCCACAACCAACCATGCCCTGCCCAGCGTCATGCGGAGCCGGAACCCGCCGAGTGCAGCGCGAACGCCGCTCCCTGGGGATCCATGCATTGCACCACCCTGTCGCCCCCCGGCACGTCCATCGGGCCGTTTAGCACCTGGCCGCCCAGCTGCTCGACCCTCTCCACCGCCTTGCCTACGTCGTCCACCTTGATGTAGTAGAGCCAGAACGGCGGACCGGGCATCTCGGCCGGCTTGTTGAACATCCCGCCGAGTGTCCCCTGTCCACGCCCGAACATCTGGTAGATCCCGGCGTCACCCATGTCCATGCGGTCCGTCTCGTTCCAGCCGAACAGCTCGCTGTAGAAGCCGAAGGCACCCTCGTGATCGGTCGTGGCCAGCTCGTGCCACGACACCTCGCCGGGCTCGGCCGGGCGCTCCGGCCCCGGCTCCTGGGGCGAGGAGTACACGGCGAACGTCGCCCCCTGCGGGTCGGCCAGCACCGCGAACGCCCCGGCATCGGGAATCTCAGTTGGCGGCACGTACACCCTGGCACCCAGCTCCTGCGCCTTGTTCGCTGTCGCCTCGAGGTCGGCGGCTGCGATGTACGCGAGCCAGTGCGGCGGCGCACCCTGTTTGCGCGCGTCTTCGGGCAGCTCCATCAGCCCGCCCATGGGCGTGCCCTGGTTGGTCCACATCGTGTAGGGCATGGTGCCACCCTCCCACTGCTGCGTGCCCCACCCGATGAGCTCGGAATAGAACGACTGTGCAGCCGCCGGGTCTGTGGTCATGAGATCGTACCACATGAAGCGGCCGTGTAATGCCTCGGCTGCCATGGTTACCTCCTGCCTGCGGTGATGTGTTGCGGAAGGGAAGTATGTCGCCACACCCCCCGAATGGCTACGCCGGCATGTGTGGCCGGGTTCCCTGGCCTCAGCCGCGGCCCCGCTCGAGCGCCTCGGCCTCCTCCTCCCGTCCGGCCTCCCGCAGCATGCGCGCGTAGTCGGCCAGCGTTTCGGCAACGGCCGGATCGTCGGCCTGGAGCACCCCCTGCCGAATCCGCAGGGCGCGGCGGTACAGCGGCTCTGCCGCGGCATGGCGCCCCATGTCCCGGTACACGTTGGCCAGGCCGTTGAGGCTCACCGCGATGGAGGGATGGTCGGGCTCCAGGATGGCCTCCTTGATGGCCAGCGCCTGCAGGAAGAGCGACTCCGCCTCGGCGTACTCACCCTGCACCCAGTGCGTCTCCGCCAGGTTGTTCTGAATCGCCGCCATGTATGGATGGTCCGGCGCCAGGGCGCGCGACCAGATGTCGCGGGCGCGGCCGTACGACTCCTCGGCCTCGTCGTAGCGTCCCAGGGTCCAGTAGAGCACACCGAGGTTGTTGTACCCGTCCGCCAGGTCGGGGTCATCAGGCCCCAACACCCGTTCTCGAATCGCCAGGGCGCGCCGCAGGTAGGGCTCCGCCTCCTCGACGTCCCCCTGGCGCCAGTAGAGCGCTCCAGTGTTGCTCAACGTCCTAGCCAGCACTGGATCGTCGGGGCCCATGGCCTCTTCGCGGATCGCCACCACCCGCAACATCAAGGGCTCTGCTTCGTCGTACTTGCCCTGTTCCGTGTAGGTGTTGGCAAGGCCCTCGAGCGTGCTGACCACACGGAGGTCGTCCGGTCCGTAGAGCGTCTCCCGAATGGCGAGTGCACGCTGCAGCGCAGCCTCTGCCTCGTCGTACTGCCCCTGGAACCGATACACTGAGCCCAGCAGATCCAAACTCGCGGCAACGTCCTCGTGTTCCGGCGAGAGCGCCTCTTCGCGGATCACGAGCGACCGGTCGGCCAGCTCGCCAGCGGCGTCGTACAGCCCGAGAGCCCTGTACACCTGGCCGATCGTTGCCATGAGCCGGCCTTGCACACGGGGCTGGTCGGTCAGCTCCGTGCTGATCCTCTCCGCCCCCCGATCGAGGATTTCCCGCGCCGTGATGGTGTTGCCCCGTGCCTGCCCGGGGTCGGACACCTCGAACAGTCCCACCAGGAAGTCCGACACCTGCCGGGCGGCCTCGGCCTCCCGGGCGGTCGCCCGCTCGGCCCTGGTCGCCCGCACCATGCCCGCGGTGGCGAGCACAGCTCCCACCAACAGGGCCAGAACGGCGAGTCCGGAGGCTGCGACACCTGTGCGGTGGCGCCGCACGAATTTGCCGAAGCGGTACGCGGGGCTGGGCGGCCGGGCCAGCACCGGCTCGTCCCGCAGAAAGCGTCGCAGCTCGAAGGCCAGCGCGTTGGCGGTCTCGTAACGCCGCGCACGATCCTGCTCCATCGCCTTCATCACGATCCAGTCCAGATCGCCCCTGAGCTCGCGCCGCAGCGCTGCTGCATCCGTTTGGCGGGTGGCCGCGACGGTGCCCTGGGTCTGTCCCAGGCTGAGGAGCCGCGCACTCGGAGTAGGCGGATTGGTCTCGCGCAGCACCAGCCGGGCGATGAACGCCTGCAGGCCGATCTCTTTCGGATCGATCGGCAGGTGTCCCACGAGCAGCTCGTACAACATCACGCCCAGGCTGTAGATGTCGGTGCGGGTGTCCACGTCGAGCCCCGACATCTCGGCCTGCTCGGGACTCATGTACGCCGGGGTACCCATCGCCTGACCGTGCACCGTGACCACCGTCTTCTCGGTGAGTCGCTGGCCGGTGGCCTTTGCTATCCCGAAGTCGATGATCTTGGGCACCGGAGTGCCTTCCTGCTCCGTCACCAGCACGTTGGAGGGCTTGAGGTCGCGGTGAATCACCCCCTTCTGGTGGGCATGCTGCACCGCCTGGCACACCGGCACGAACAGCTCGAGCCGCTCCCGGGTGGAGAGCTTGCGGTTATCGCAGTACTCGGTGAGGGGCACCCCGCGCACCGTCTCCATCACGAAGTAGGGGCGCCCGCGCTGCGTGACGCCCGCCTCGAACACCTTCGCAATGTTGGCGTGCTCCATGACCGCCAGCGCCTGCCGCTCAGCCTCGAACCGGGCGACAACCTCCTTGGTGTCCATGCCCAGCTTCATGACCTTGAGCGCCACGCGGCGGCGCACCGGTTGGGTCTGCTCCGCCTCGTACACGATCCCCATGCCACCCTCGCCGAGGACCTGAAGGATGCGGAACGGTCCGATGCGCTCCGGATGCTCCTCGGCACTCATGGAAGATGGGGTGGGCGCTGTGGGGTCGTGCTGCTCGTCAGCAATCACGCGGCGGCTCCGCTAATGCGATGCAGCCTCCTCGATGATGATATCGGGGTCGATCACCTCGTGTAGCTTCGCACCGTGGTTGTCGATGCACCATATCTCGACATTGTACTGGTAGGTCTTGCCTTCCTGGTCGGACTCCATGTCGCTGGAGGAGGCAGGGTCATTGGGACGACCCTTGGGCTTGTTGGTGTCGAAGGGCCAGTCGTTGCTGTCCTTGGGATAGACGCGGATCGAGTCGACGCGCCCACTCTCGTGGATTCTCCACTTCACGTCGTCGTCCTGTTTGATCCGCAACTGCCATGGATTGATGTTCTCATTCACGTCGCCGTTGACGCACTGGGCATTGACGTTAACGGTACCGGTCTTGGCGACGGACGCCGCGCCATCGTGGGCGGCGGCGAGCCCCAACCCCGTCACTAGGGGGAGTCCAACGAGCAGCAGCATGCTACGGTGCATGGGAGGGCCTCCGGGTGTGTATCGGGAAGCGCCAAGTTTGGCGAGGCCGGCCCCGAATAGCAAGGGATTGGCGTTAGGCTTATTGCCCCGCCAGCCGCTCGAACTCGCTGGTGCCGCGCCCCTCCAGGCCGTCACCCACCCGGGTGAGAAAATAGGCCGCGAGGCCTTCGCGCTCGGCGAGCTCCCGGCCCTGCGCGGGACCCAGCACGCTGAGGGCCGTGGCCCAGGCGTCCGCCATGGCGGCGCGCTGGTCCAGCACGCTCACCGAGGCACCCGCGTGACGGGCCGGCCTCCCGGTACGCGGATCCAGGATGTGGGCGTGGCGCACCCCGTCGATCATGTAGTAGTCGCGGTAGTCACCCGAAGTGGCGATCGCCATGTCCACGAGGTCCACGGCACGGTACGCCGAGCGGACCGGGGCGTCCGGCACCTCGATGCCCGCGCGCCAGGGAGAGCCGTCCGCCTTGCGCCCCCGCGCCCGGATCTCGCCGCCGACCTCCACCATGAACGCTGTGAAGCCCAGCGCCTCGAGCACCTCGGCAACCAGGTCGACTCCATATCCCTTGGCCACGGCCGACAGGTCGGCCACCACGCGCCGGTGCGTCTTCGTCAGGGTGCCGCTGGCCGCGTCGATGACGATCCGCTCGTACCCCACGCGCTCCCGCAGGCGCAGCAGCTCGGCTTCGGCGGGGGGAACCTCCGGCAGCCCGGCCGGCCCGAACCCCCAGGCGTTCACCAGCGGGCCTACGGTGACGTCCAGAGCGCCCCCCGAGCGCTCGCTCACATGGCGGGCGACCTGAAACACCTTCAGGGTATGCGGTGAGACCGCGAACGGCTCTTCACTGATGTGACGGTTGAACCGCGAAAGTTCCGAGGTGCTGTCGTAGCTCGACATCAGGCGGTTCACCATCTCGAGCCGCGCCGCGATGCTGTCCCGCACCTCAGCGGAGCGGTCGGGCGTGAGCGCTCCCTCGATCAGCACCGTGTAGGTGGTGCCCATCGCCGGGCCCGAGATCTCGCTTAGCTCCGAAGTCGGCTGGCGCAGGAGGGTGCGACTCGCGAACAGCACCGCGAGTAGCAGGAGCGCGATCAAGGATGCGAGGACGGTGCGCCGCATGGTGGTTTGAGTGTACGCCGCCTGCCAAGCCGTTGGCAAGCCGCGCGGACGGAGTTAGCGGCCGCGCCCCTGCACGCCCTCTACCGCCGCCTCGATCAGGCGATATGCCGCCTGCAGAGACTTACCCTCGGGGTCACGCTCGTTGGCCGGCGTGGACGCCACGCCGAAGGCGGCAACCTTCTCGTAGCCGAACATCGCCGTTATCGCCACCGCCAGCTCCTGGCTGGTGGGGCCGTCCGGCACAGTCAGCGAGTGTCCCGGCACCTCTTCAGGATCCAGCACGTCCATGTCCACGTGCACGTATATCACGTCCACCGCCTCCGACAGGCGACGCATCTCCTCGTGCAGCCGGGCCGACACATTGCGCACGTCCTCCACCGATATCTCGTGTACTGCGCTGGAATCCAGCAACTCCCGCTCCAGCGGGTCCACGTCCCGC
This sequence comes from Gemmatimonadota bacterium, assembly GCA_039586815.1. Classification (GTDB taxonomy): domain Bacteria; phylum Gemmatimonadota; class Gemmatimonadetes; order Gemmatimonadales; family GWC2-71-9; genus WVYX01. The sequence continues at coordinate 40,395 of JBDHJR010000011.1, forward strand.
AGGCCGACCATCAGGATGTGCTCCGTCGAGAGCGCCGGATCGAGGCCGGACTCCAACCTCAGGTTCTTGAGAGCGAGGCCTGCTGACACCGCTACCGGCATTCCACCCAGCATGCCGCTGAGCGTGGTCTCGGGAACGTTGAAGTCACCGTGGGAGTCGATGAACACCAGGCCGACGCGCTGAGGCTCGGACGTCGCGTGCTGCAGGCCTCCCAGCACGCCGAGGAGCGACGTACAGTTGGCCAACAGGCCGACCGACAGCTGATCCCGCTTCACGTTATCGGCCACGATCTTGGCCAGGTGGCCGTTCGCCAGCCCCATGCGGTGCCACTCCCCGTACTCCCGCTGCTGCTCCGACGTGAGCCGGACTTCGTCGACCCGTCTGACCGTGGCGCCCATGCGCCCGAGCTGACGGCCCAGGCCCCCGCCCTCCAGGTAGTCCGGCACGCCGGAGATCTCGGCGACGTTGCGGGCGCCGGTGTAGGGCATCTTGACGAGCGCCACCTGCACGGCGCCGGTGGAGTCGGTGAACTGCTGAGCCTGGAGCGTCATGGGAGCCAGCGCGGCGATCGCGAGTGAAACGAGGGACTTGCGCACCTGTCATCTCCTGAACAGAGGGCCATGCGACCCGTGGCCGCTAACGTACGGCCCAGTCTGCCGGCTGGTAAGCGCCCGTAGACTCCCCACGACCGTCGTCGTACCTTGCCTCCTGCTGCTCGACCGCCACGAGGAGGGGATGTGGGAGGACTGTTCGGCGTCATCTCGAAGGAAGACTGCGTAGCGGATCTCTACTACGGCACCGACTACCACTCCCACCTCGGCACCATGCGGGGCGGGCTCGCGGTGCGGAACGGATCCGGCTTCACCCGCATCATCCACGACATCACCAATGCCCAGTTCCGCAGCAAGTTCGAGGACGACCTCGGTCGGCTCACCGGGACCATGGGCATCGGGGTCATCAGCGACTACGAGGACCAGCCGCTCATCATCAGCTCGCACCACGGGACGTACGCGATCGTCACCGTGGGCAAAGTGGGCAACCTCGATGCGCTGGTGCAGGCGGCGCTGCACAAGAACGGGACGCACTTCTCCGAGATGACCGGGAGCGAGGTGAACCCCACGCAGCTGGTGGCCCACCTGATCGACCAGGGCGACACCTTCGTGGACGGCATCCGGCACGCCCAGGAAGTGATCGAAGGGTCGTGCTCGATTCTGCTCCTCACCGACGATGGGATCTACGCCGCGCGGGACCGATTGGGCCGCACGCCCGTGGTGACCGGCGAGAAGGAGGGCGCGCAGGCCGTCTCGTTCGAGACCTGCGCGTTCCCCAACCTGGGGTACCGGACCAGCCGTTATCTCGGCCCGGGCGAGATCGTGCGGGTCAGCGCCGAGGGAGTGGAGCCGCTGCTCCCGCCCGGTGAAGCGATGCAGATCTGCGCGTTCCTCTGGGTGTACTACGGCTATCCCGGCTCGGACTACGAGGGGATCAACGTCGAAGCCGCGCGCTACCGTTGTGGCGGCTGCCTGGCGCAGCGCGACGATACGGCAGTCGATGTGGTCGCCGGCATCCCCGACTCGGGAACGGGTCACGCCATCGGCTACGCCAACAAAGCGGGAGTGCCCTACAGCCGCCCGTTCGTGAAGTACACACCGACGTGGCCCCGCAGCTTCATGCCGCAGGACCAGCGGGTGCGTGATCTCGTAGCTCGCATGAAGCTGATCCCCATCCGAGAGCTAATCGAGGGCAAGCGCCTGCTGTTCTGTGAGGACTCGATCGTGCGGGGCACGCAGCTCCAGGACATCATCCGCCGGATCTTCGCGTACGGTGCCGAAGAGGTCCACATGCGACCCGCCTGTCCGCCACTGGTGTTCAGCTGCAAGTTTCTCAACTTCTCACGCTCCAGGTCCGAGCTGGACCTGGCGGGGCGCAGCGCCGTGCACGAGCTGGAAGGGGACGAGCCGGCCAACCTCGACGAGTATGCAGACCCTGATTCCGAGCGCCACGCAGCGATGGTCGAGCACATCAGGGAGCGGCTGGGTCTCACCTCGCTGCGTTACCAGCGGCTCGACGACCTGGTGTCGGCAATAGGCCTGCCGAAGGCGAAGCTCTGCACCTACTGCTGGGATGGTGTGGAAGGCGGATAAGGCCGCACGAGCGGCCCTCACCCTCTGGGACGCAGTAACACGGGAGACGACGGGATGATCAAGGAACTGTACACCCCCATGCAGATCGAACTGCGGGAGCGCGCGCGCGAGCTGGCCGATACCGCGATGCGCCCCGTGGCGGCCAAATACGACGAAGCGCAGGAGTATCCCTGGGAGGTCCAGAAGGCCATCAAGGCGGCGGGACTATCGGGCGTGTGGATTCCCGAAGAGTACGGCGGCATGGGCGGAGGCGTGCTCGACCTGTGCCTCGTGGTCGAGGAGTTCTCGCGGGCCTGCGGTGGTATGGGCGTTGGGTTCGCGGTGAACGCGCTGGGATCGTTCCCCATCATCGTCGGCGGCACCGACGAGCAGAAGGAGCGCTGGCTCCCCGGCATCGCCGCAGGCGAGAAGCTCATCGCGTTCGGGCTGTCCGAGGCAAAGGCCGGATCGGACGCGGGCTCGATGACGACCCGCGCCGCGAAGGACGGCGACCACTACGTGCTCGACGGCGAGAAGAAGTGGAACACCGGCGGCGCCGTTGCCTCGTACAACACCATCTTTGCGGTCACCAACCCAGATCGCGGGGCGCGCGGCATCTCTGCCTTCGTGGTCGAGGAAGGCACCAAGGGCTACACCGTGGGCAAGCACGAGGACAAAATGGGCATCCGCTGTGTGCCAGTGGTGGAGATCCACCTGGACAAGTGCAAGGTGCCCGAGGCCAACCTGCTGGGCGGCCGCGAGGGGCAGGGCTTCAAGCACGCCATGATCACGCTCGACCGGGCGCGGCCTGGAGTGGCAGCGCAGGCCGTGGGACTGGCGCAGGGCGCGCTCGATCTCGCAATGCAGTACACGCACGAGCGCCAGCAGTTCGGCCAGTCGGTCAGCTCGTTCCAGGGGGTGCAGTGGATGCTGTCGGACATGGCCACCCAGATCGAGGCGGCGCGGCAGCTGGTGCACCACGCCGCGCGGGTGATCGACTCGGGCCACCGGCACATCACCAAGGTCTCGGCGATGTGCAAGCTCATGGCGACCGACGTCGCCATGAAAGTGACGACCGACTGCGTGCAGCTGTTCGGCGGCTACGGGTACTGCAAGGATTACCCCATCGAGAAGTTCATGCGGGACGCCAAGATCACCCAGATCTACGAGGGCACCAACCAGATCCAGCGCCTGGTCATCGCGCGGAACCTGCTGCGTGAGGCGGCCGGAGGGGCGAAGTGATGACATTCCGCACCGGCATCCTGGTTCTCGCATGCGTGCTCACGCCTGCCGGCTCGCTCAATGCCCAGGACACAACGTGGTACACGGTGAAGGGCGAGCGCCACGGCGTGAGCTTCTTCGAGCAGCGCCAACACCCCGGCGTCGAGTACGAGGCGGGGGAGCAGCTCACGTTCGACCGCTACCACACCGCCGACGTGATGTATGCGTGGCTCGAGCGCTGGGCCGAGCAGTACCCCGACATTCTGGACCTCTACGAGGTGGGGCGCAGCTTCGAGGGCCGGCCGATCCTGCAGGTGACCATCACCAACAAGGAGACCGGCCGGGCGGAGGACAAGCCGGCCGCCTTCTTCGAGGGCGGGCGCCACAGCGGTGAAATCACCAGCTCGGAGTCGGTGCTGTGGCTGATCCAGCACCTGCTGCAGCGTTACGGCAGCGACGATGCGATCACCGAGCTGATCGACACCCGCGCCATCTACCTCAAGCCGCAGAACAACCCCGACGGCTCAGGCCTCTACCTCAACACAGCGCAGGCGAACCGCAGCACCCTGCGGCCGCACGACAGCGACCGGGACGGGCTGGTGGACGAGGATCCGCCCGAGGACCTGGACGGGGACGGCGTGATCTACCAGATCCGCTACCGGCCGGGACCGGACGAGGAGGACGAGGCCGATCGCATACTGGACGACCGCGATCCATCGGGCCGGCTGATGCGGCGCGCGCCCGAAGGCGAGGGCGAGTGGATCGTCATCTCCGAGGGGATCGACAACGACGGGGACGGCCGCTACAACGAGGACGGCATCGGCGGGCTCGACCTGCACCGCAACTACCCCGAGAACTGGCGTCCCGAGCCCGGCCAGGACCGCACCGAGCGCGGCTATACCCAGTTCGGCGCGGGCGCGTTCCCCCTGAGCGAGAGCGAGACGCGGGCGACCGTGCTCTGGGTGCTCACCCATCCCAATATCTCCGTCGCCAACTCGATGGACACGCGCGTGCCCATGCACCTGCGGCCGCCGTCAACGTCGAAGAGCGCCGAGCGCATGTACCCCGAGGACCTGGCGTACTACGTCTACTTCGACAGCCTGGGAATCGGCATCACGGGCTACGACTGGGCCGGCGACGTGTATGACAACTACATGACCCGAGTGCCGGTCAGCCCGTTCAGCGGCGACTCCTCGCGGCCCAGCCCCCTGTTCGGGCACGGTCCCGACTTCGGCTACTGGTATTACGGCGCCATCTGGTACGGCGACGAGCTGTGGAACGGCGGCCGCATGAGGGACTACAACGGCGACGGCCTGCTGGACCAAGTGGACGCGCTCACCTGGGACGACGAGGGCAACGGCGGCCGCGGCTTCCGCGAGTGGGAGACGTTCCAGCACCCCGAGCTGGGGGAGGTGGAGATCGGGGGATTCCACCCCAAGTTCTTCTCCCAGAACGGGCCGCCCGAGGAGCTGGAGCGGTGGGCCCGTAACCAGGCGCTGTTCAATCTCCAGATGGCGCTGCACCTCCCGCTGATCGACGACGTCGAGACCGGCGTGCGTGCGCTGGCCAGCGAGGGCGACAGCACCACCTACGAGGTCACGGTGAGCTGGACCAACAGCGGCCGGCTTCCCACGGCCCTACGGCAAGCACAGCTGGTGAAGATCGTGCAGGAGGACCGGGTGCGGTTGCGGTTCGACTCGTCACTCACCCGGGGGAAGGATCCGACGGTCCGCATCGTGAGGCCGGGCCGGCGCGACAAGGTCATCCGGGCCGGCTGGACGGAGCCGGCCGAGCACAAGTCGGTGACCTTCGAGGTGCGGACGTACGGCACCCCCGGTGTCGCGGGCACCGTCCACGTGCTGTCCACCAGAGGTGGGCTGGTCGAGGTCCCGCTGACGCTGGGACGGCCGGAGGAGAGCCGCTAGGGAGCCGCGCCAAACACGGCGGCGGCGAGCACCCGCTGATCGGCGGGGAGCTCCTGCACCGTGCCGTCGTCCACGCCGATGAGGCGCTGGCCGCGGCGCGTCGAGATCAGCAGGTGGCGCGTCCCCATCCACTGACAGGGGGCGAGATCGGCTTCCTCGCTCGCACCAGCGGGTGCGTCACCGATCAGCTCCTCGAACACGACCTTCTCGTCGGCACCACTGCGCACCACCACATGCCTAGTCGTGTACGTCAGCCCCTGCCCCACGCGCGCGTAGCTGCGCTCGTGGGCTATGCGACGGCCGTCGGGCGACCAGCACGCACCGAAGTCGCTCGGCACGCCTAGCTGCTTCTCGCTCGCCTCGTAGCTGTAGCTGTTCCCCGGCACATCGTAGATCACCAGGTGCATCGTGTTGGCCCAGCGGCGCGACACGACCTCGTAGACGATGCGGTCGCCGTCGGGCGACCACACGCTGCCCTGCGGGCGACTCTGATAGTCAGCGATGACGCGTGCGCCGCTCCCGTCGTGCGCGGCGATCCACAGCTCGGGGATGACCTCCGGCTGGGCCCGGTTGGCGAACGTCACTGAGCGGTCCTGATAGTAGGCGAGACGCCGACCGTTGGGAGAGAACCCGATGTTCGACTTGCCCAGAGGCACCACCGTGGCCAGCGTCCCGCAATCGCCGCTCCGTACGGTGTAGAAGTTCGTCCGATCCGACACGATCGCCTCGGACGCCGACCTCCAGGCCACGAACTCGTCGGACTGACATCCCATGTCACGCGCCTCACCAGAGCCCTCGACTACCCTGACGCCGCCTCCTGCGTCTCTGATGCCGACGCCGAGGCGCTCGCCGTCCGTAGACCATCCCAGTGTGTAGGCCGCGCCGACCCCGCCCTGATGAACGTTCGCGATCGCCCCAGTCTCATTGTCGATGGCAACCACGCTCGTGGCACCGCCGCTGCGGAAGGCGAGGGCAAGGCGGCGTCCGCCCAGGCTCGCGGCCGCAGCGAGGACCTCATCAACATTGCGCACGATCGGCTCGGCCCTGCCGGCCCGCGTGTCCCGGCGATGGAGGGCGCCACCGGCCTCGTACACGTATGCAGAACCTTCACCCGACAGGGGCGCGGCGGCGGATCCGCCTCCGCCCGAGGCACAGGCGGAGACAAGCACGGCAATCAACGATAGTCTCGTCAACGACATGAAGTCCTCACGGTTGAGCGCCGCGCTAGCGCCGGCGGGATCCGCCCCGCCGAGCCCTGAGCGAGGGTCCCTGCTGCCGCGGCACCGTCTCACTCGTGAGCGGCTGGCTGGGCCTTACCGCCGGCTCGAAGCCCGGTACGACTTCCCGAGGGAAGCTCCGGCCCATGAGCCGCTCCACGTCCCTCATCATCAGCCACTCGTCGGGCGACATGAGCGTCAAGGCCACGCCCTGCGCCCCCGCGCGCGCCGTCCGCCCCACGCGATGCACGTATATCTCGGGGTCGTGGGGGACGTCGTAGTTCACCACCATTACGATGTTGTCGACGTCGATGCCGCGGGCTGCGACGTCCGTCGCAACCAGAATGCGGGTCTTACCGACCTTGAACCGCTCGAGCACCTCGTTGCGCGCGCTCTGGGTCTTGCCGCCGTGGATCGCCGCCACGCTGTTGCCCTCGCGGCGCAGGTGGCGGGCGAGCTTGTCCGCCCCGAACTTCGTGCGGGTGAACACCAGGGTGCGCCCCTGGGGCAGCTCGCTGAGCATCATAGCGAGCACGTTCCTCTTCTCGGGCTTGTCCACGGCCACGAGAACGTGCTCCACCCCGTCGGCGGACTCCGCGCGCCGGCCTATCTCGACCGCGGCGTGCTCATTGAGCGCCCGCCGCGCCAGCCGATCCACATCACCCGAGATGGTCGCCGAGAACAGCATGGTCTGGCGCTCTCTGGGGAGGGAGTCGAGGATCTTGCGGACGTCGGGCGCGAACCCCATGTCCAGCATCCGGTCCGCTTCGTCCAGCACCAGCACCTCGAGCTGGGAGCTGTCCACGTGTCCGCGACGCATGTGGTCGAGCAGCCGCCCCGGCGTGGCGACCACGACATCGACGCCGCGCCTGAGCGCGCGCGTCTGCGGCTCCATCCCGACTCCGCCGTAGACGGCCACCGACTTCACACCCAAGTGACGTCCGTAGGCACGGGCGCTTTCCAGCACCTGCTCCGCAAGCTCGCGGGTAGGCACGAGGATGAGCGCCCTGAGACTCCCGGGTCGGCCCGCCTCGAGACGCTGCAGGATCGGCAGCAAGAACGCCGCCGTCTTGCCGGTCCCCGTTTGTGCCGAGCCCACGAGATCGCGCCCCTCGAGGCCCAATGGGATCGCCTCCCGCTGAACGGGGGTGGGTTCTGTGTAGCCCTCCTCCTGGACCGCCTGCAAGAGCGCGGGTGCCAGGCCTAACGACTCGAATGACATCTTCTTCGTATCACTCCTCACCATGCATGTGGGTGCACTCCGGGGCACATCCGTGTCACCGGAACACACGATCACTGATTGTTTGAACCTGGGGGATGAAGCGACGCGTCTTCGGCTCGTCGGTACCCATCCTGAGCGGGGACCATTCTACCGAAGTGAGAAGATGCCAGCTCGCGGTTCGAACTTCGAGCACGCAAGCTAACCAGAAACATAGGCGAGCGCCAGAGCCGGGATTGTGTTAGTTTTCTTGGTCATTCGAGACCCGGAGAGTGATTCATGGCGCGACCCGGACCCGCGAGCCAGGCGAAGCGGCAGCGCGAGCTTGCCAAGAAGCAGAAGCGCAAGGAAAAGCAAGAGCGTCGAGCCCTGAGAAAAGAACAGAAGGCTCAAGAGTCGGCCCAACCTCGCGACCCCGACGTGGACCCCGATATCGAGGGGATCGTGCCGGGTCCGCAAGACCCTATTTTCTGATCTCACAGGCAGGTTGAATGATCCTCCCTGGCATACGGGGAGTTCCTGGTAATGAGCATCGGCAGTCGTTGAGAGGAGGCGCTGTTTGAAGTCATCGGTCCCGTTGAAGAAGCCCATGCCGGTTGGAAAGCTGCTGCGCCAGCGCCTGCGGGAGACAGAGCGCTCGGTGGACGAGCTGGCCGAAGCCGTCCAGCTCCCCAAGGAGTACATCGACGACCTGATCGCCGGCCGGCGGCGCCCACCGCAGCCTGGGCAAACGGATCTCTACGATCGCATGACGTCATTCCTCAAGCTCAGCCGCAACGACCTGGCGCTCTGTGCCACCGCCGAGCGGGAGACCACTGAGCCGACCCGCCGTGCCACCATGAAGCCCACCGTTCGGCGCCAGCTGCTCGAGCTGTGCGACCCGAAGACGGCGGAGGAGCTCGAGGTCCGTCGAGCGGAAAACGGGGGCGCCGAAATGCTGGACCTGATCCAGCGCCTGCTCGAGGTCACGCAGGGAGCGGTGCGGCGCATGCTCGACGACCAAATCGGCCTGCGGGTCGCGGCAGAGCGTTACGGCGGGACCTATGCGGCGATGCGTATGCGCGTGCTGGAGTTCCTCGATACGACGGCCGAGACGCTCACGACCGACGACCTCGTCAAGTTCCTCCAGCCGCGGGTGACGTTGTGGGACGTGGATCTGGAGACCGGGGTGCTGCGCGTCGTGCTCAAGTCGCAGGAGCCGCGGGAGCGCACCCGGCGCCGGCCGAGCGCAGAGGCTGCCTTCTAGCTGAACTGCAGCCGGAGCCGTCCCGCTCAACGCTGCGAGCTGGACGGCTCCGACCCCCCTACCCTACTCAACCTTCGAGAGCAGTTCCTGCCTTATCAGCGCATATGCCGCGCTGTTGAAGTTGTTGTAAGCGAGCGAGCTGAATATCGCCTGAGCCTCGGTGGCGTTGCCGGCTCTCTCGTGGGCCTGGCCGAGGTGGTACTGGGTGTAGATGTTGTTCGGATTGGCCTGCTCGAAGTGCCGGATGGCCGCTGCGTAGTCGCCCTGCAGCAGACTCACCCTGCCCATTAGATCGTGCGCCGCCTCGTTCCTGCGCGGATTGGCGTCGGCTTCGAGCAGCGTCATGAACTCGCGCGCCTTGGCATTGGCCGTCCGGTAGCTGCCCCTGCGAGCGGCGAGCACTCCCTCGAAGTAGGCGATGTTGGCGCGCGTGCCCCGCGTGAAGGCGTCGTTGCCAACGGCCTCCGCCTGCTCCAACTGCAGCGCGGCACGCTGCTCCAGGATTGCCTGCGCCTCGTCGAGCATGTTGGTGTGCAGCGCGATCTGGGCGGCGTTGGACAGCGCGAAGATCTTCTGGCCGCGTGCATTAGGCACGCCCATCCCATCGATGGCAGCCACGAGCTGGTTCAGCTCCTCCACCGCCGCAGCAGGTTCACCCGCGTGCACGCTCACCAGGGCCCGGTACACGGCGAAGGACGACTTCTGATTCCCCCTGCCGAGTGCGATGGACGCGTCGTAATCCGCGCGCGCCGCATCGAAGTCGCCCAGGAACGAGTTGACGTGACCGCGCTGCTGCACTGGCGACGCATCGTCCGGGGCGAGCTCGGCCGCCCTGGTGTACGAGTCCCTCGCCGCGATCAGGTCGTTCTGCGCCCGGTACGCGTCACCCATGAGATCGTGGGAATTGGGCTCGTTGGGGGCGAGCTCGACCAGCCGCGTCATGTACTCCACGGCCCTGTCGAAGTCCTTGGGGTCGATGAAGATGTACGAGTTGCCCAGTTGGGCGTAGGCCGGTGCGAAATCGGGGGCGATCTCGGTGGCCCTCGTCATCGATGCGCGCGCGGCGTCCATCTGGTTGAGTCCCGCCTGGATTCCGCCCAGCATCAGCCAGGCGCGGGGGCTCTCCGGCTGCACTTCGACGAGCTGCCGGGCAAGCTGCAGCTGGCCCTCGGCATCGTTCTCCAGGCCACGGCGCTGGATCTGGATCAGGATCTGCTCAGCCTCGCTGGCGCCTGCAGCGTGCTCCTCGGCACCCTCCAGGCCCGACATGAACTCGGCCGTGGATTGCGCCGTGTTGGCCAGCCTCAGATGGGCCATGGCAAAGCTCTGATCGGCCTCGACCGCCGCCTCGAAGAAGTCCCTCGCATCGAAGAGACGGTTCATGTCCAGGGCGTGCTGACCGTACTTGAACTGCTCCATCGCCATTTCCGAGGTGGTGGTGAGCGGTATCACCATCACCTCGGTCTCGCGGTCCGCTGGCTCGCCGGCACATGCCGCAAGGAGCATGAGCAGCGGGAGAGCCAGCGGGAGGTGCTTGGCTCTAATCACTAGTGCCTCCAGGTTGGGTGCGTTGGCTCGGTTCTAGGGCTAAAGTCATAGAATGCAGGCGGGTCCGCCAGCGCGCTAGGAGGGCAGCCGTTCTCGCTGGACACCTGCGATTCCGGGGCGGATACTTGGGCCGGAGGACCAGATGGCAATCATCCAACGACGTGCCGCGGCCGTTCTTGCCCTGCTCGCCGCCTGGCAGTGCGGCGATGGTCACAACATCGCTGCGACGCGACACGTCACGATCGACTCCACCACGGCACTGGAAGTGGTCGACTGGGGCGGCAGCGGGCCGGCTGTAGTGTTTCTCGCAGGCCTGGGCCACACGGCCCACGTGTTCGACGAGTTTGCGCCCGCCCTGACCGACGAGTACCACGTGGTCGGCATCACCCGGCGGGGGTTCGGCGCTTCTTCACAGCCCGAGAACGGGTACGACCTGGCGACGCTCGCGCGTGACGTCCGCGTGGCGCTGGACAGTCTCGGGGTCGTGCGCGCCGTCTTGGTAGCACATTCCCTCGGCGGCGACGAGATCACTCTGCTGGCGCGCCAGTCCCCCGAAGCCGTGGCGGCGCTGGTCTATGTCGAGGCGGCGTACCTGCGCACTTCCGCGCGCGACTCCATGGCGGCGTACGCCGCGCCGCGATCAGAGGTGCCTCCACCCACGGATGCTGACAACGAGTCGGCGGGGGCGTACCGCACCTACTACGCCAGGGTCAACGGCGTGACGATGCCGCTATCCGAGATCGAGGCGATGTACCGCTGGGGGCCGGACGGACGCCGCATCGGCGACGTGACGCCGTCGTGGATCTACGGCAGCATCGTGGAGAGCCTCGAGGACCCCGATTACTCGGACATAGACGTGCCGGCGCTCGCGATCTACGGCACGGACTATCCGGTTACGGAGTTGTTCCTGGACTACGCGGTACGAGACTCCGTTACCCAACGCGCCATGCGGGAGTATCACTCAGCCAGCCTGGGCGTCGCCAAGCTGTCACGCGACTACTTCCGTGCACACACGGCGCTGGGACGAGTGGTCGAGATCACAGGGGCCGGTCACTCTCTGTACATCACCCACGCGCAGGAGACGCTGCAGGCCATCAGGGCGTTCCTGGCCGAGGTGCTCTGACGCCTGCCTACGCTATCTCGCGAACCGGCAAAGCACGCTCGGTGGCCGCCTCTCGCTCGGGAATCACGGGCGGTTCGGCCGGGAGCACCCGTCGGCGCGCGTGATACCGCTGGAACAGCGACAGCTTCACGAGCACGTAGCTGATCAGTAGCGAGCCGAATGCGCGCCCTCTCGCCTTGCGCGCGCCCCAGTATGCCCGCATCAGGCGCCACCAGCGCCGCGCTATGTTGCGCCACGAGTAGAAGCTCCGCATCAGCCGCTTGCGGATCTCGAACACCTCTTCGGCCGTCACGTGCCGCGGCTCGAACACGAGGTGGTCGCCCTCGTAGTGTGCCAGATCGCGATCGAAGATGCGGCCTTCGTCGTCCACCTGCCCGTGGAACGCCGTCCCCGGGATCGGGATGGAGATCGAGAGAAAGATCGCCGAGGGATCCACCTCCTCGATCCGCTGCGGCAGTTCCCGATAGTACTGCGGCACGTCCTCGTCCAGTGCCACCATGACGCCACTGAATGTGAGTATGCCGCGCTGCTTCAAGTCCATGAAGATCTCCCGGTACCGCTCGATCTTGTTGTGGCGCTTGCGCACCGCATTGAGACTCGGCTCGTACAGCGACTCCATGCCGAGGAACGCCATGCGGCAGCGGGCCGCCGTGAGCAGCTCCACGAACTCGGGGTCATCCAGGCAGTTCAGCGTGAACTGCGCCCCCAGCGCCCAGAGGTCCAGCTCGGCGATGCGCCGCAGCAGTCGCTTGGCGTAGTCCATGTCGCCGCCGAGGTTGTTGTCATACAGCATCGCCATGCGCCGGCGGTGCCACGGCAGTCCCTGCGTCGCCGTCAGGTCACGGATCACGTCATCGATCGGCCGGCAGCGGTGTCGCTGCCAGTCGATCGTGAGCTGGCAGTACGTGCAGCGGAACGGACACCCGCGGGTGGCTTCGGTGACCATCGGCACCGCGTAGGCCGATTCCACCAGGTCGTAGCGCGGAGGTGGGATGCGCTCCAGTATGGGAGCCGGAGGCGCCCGATACACCCGCCCCAGCCTGCCGTGTACCAGGTCACGCACGACCTCGGGCCACACACGCTCCGACTCACCCACAACCACGGCGTCCACGTGCGGCAGCACCTCGTTGGGGAACGCGGTCGCGTACTTGCCGCCGGCTATCACCTGCTTACCCAGCCGACGGAACCGGCGCGCCACGTCGTACGCGTGCGGTGCGCAGAAGTCCATGAACGACAGCGCGATGAAGTCAGCATCGGTGTCGTAATCGATGGGTCGCACCATCTCGTGCAGTACCTCGACCTCCACCAGATCCGGGGTCTGCCCCGCCAGCAGAATGCCCGACAGCGGCGGCGCCGGCGAGCGGGCAAAATAGGCCTGCTCCTCACCGAGGTTCTGGTACAGCACGATGATCTGGAGCTTGGGCTTCGGCATCTGGTCCTCCCGTGTCGCTGTGCAACGGCAGCGTCGCGGCGCCCCGTCAACCAGACGTCAAGCAGCGGGCTTGACGATTGCTTGACGTAGGCCCGCGAGCATGCGGCAGGCTCGCAGGGAGGACCAAATGCAGTACGATCGAATATCGAAGCCGCTGCAGCTGGCCACCGCCATCGGCGGCACGCTCGTGGTGAGCTTCTGGGTGCTGTACTTCACCGCGAACGAAGCGCTCGGATTGGTCGAGCAGTCGGTCGTCCGGTTCGAGGAGTCGTTCCTCGTTGCCGATGCCGTGTTCGCCGCGGTGCTGTTCGCGACGGCGCTCGCGCTCAGGCGCCGGCGCGCCGTCGGTCCGTTCCTGCTCGCCGTTGCAGGGTCGATGAGCCTGTACCTGGGGCTGTTGGACGGCACGTTCTACCTGCGCAACGGCCTGCTCTTCCCACTCACGGGCTCGAGCACCGTGGAGCTGATCATCATCAGCCTCTGTGTCGGGGGCGGGTTGTACGCCCTGCGCGGTGCATGGGGCATGTGGAGGCTCCGATGAAGCACGTGATTGTGGTGCTCGGCGGCGCCAAGGGCATCGGGGCCGCCACCGCACGGCTCGCGGTGCAGGCGGGCGCCCGCGTGGCGGTGGCGGATCGCAACCTGCCCACCCCGGGGACGTTCCCCAAGATCGGCGGCCCCGTGGTGCGGCAGGTGGACGTGACCGATGCCGACGCCCTGACCGCCCTGCGCGACGAGGTCGCCGCGCGCCACGGCCGCATCGACGCCGTCGTGAACTGCGCCGCGATTCTCGAGCCGGGGCCGGTGGCGACGCTCTCCTGGGAAGCGATCCGCCGCCAGTTCGAGGTGAACGCACTGGGCACGGCGCTCGCGAGCATGGTGTTCCTGCCGCTGTTCCGCGAACAGCGGAGCGGGCACCTGCTGCTCGTGTCCTCACTCGGGGGTATCATCCCGCTACCCGAGTCCGCCGCGTACTCGGCCACCAAGTTCGCCGTGCGCGGGTGGGGCCTTGCCCTTGCCCAGGAAGTGGCGGCCGACGGCATCGACGTGACCGTAGTATGCCCCGACTCCACCGACACCGCGCAACTGTTGATCGAGGCCCGCGGCCGGGGCGCGCCGCTGTCGTTCACCAGTGCCCCGATGCCGCCCGAGCGCGTGGCCCGCGCGATCCTGCGCGCCATCGTCCGGCCGCGGCGGGAGGTGTGCGTACCCGCGCTGCGCGGCTGGCTCAGCAAGCTGGCCGGCGCGTCGCCGCTGCTGTTCCGTATCGCCTATCCCCTGCTGCGCATCTCGGGGATCCGGGCTCGCAGCCGTTTCGCGGGCGGCGGTCTTCCCCACGACACGCCGAGCACCGTCGCGTACGAGGTGACGTCGTGAGTGGCGGCACTGTGCTGCCGACGGCGCGACCGGCTCAGCTCCGGTTCTGGCGGGCATACGCCGTCACGATGCGGCCCTACCTGCTGTTCGTCTCAGGCATTACCGGGATCGCGGGGGTTAGCCTGGTGGGGGACGTGCCGACCGGTGCGATCCTTATACTCGCGGTCGTCTTCTTCCTGGCGTACGGTCTCGGCCAGGCGCTCACCGACTGCTTCCAGACCGACACCGACGCACTGTCGGCACCGTACCGGCCGCTGGTGCTCGGAGTGGTGCGCGCGCGCGACGTCCTAGTAGTGAGCCTGGCCGGTCTCGCCGCGTGCGCGGCGGTCCTGGTAGCGTTTCATCGTGCCGCGCTGCTCCCCGCGGCCCTCACGGTGCTCGGGCTCGCGACTTACACCTGGTTCAAGCGGCGGTGGTGGGGCGGGCCCTGGTACAACGCGTGGATCGTGTCCCTCGTGGTCCTGCTGGGATATCAAGCTGCCAGCGGCGCGGCGGACGCGCGCGTCGCAGTCACGCCGTCGCTGATAGGGATGATGCTCGCGTCGTTCGCCGCCTACGCCAACTTCGTGCTCACGGGCTACTACAAGGACATCGAGGCCGACCGGGCGACTGGTTACGGCACGATGCCGGTGGTGTTCGGGCGCAGGTCCAGCGCGTGGGCGAGCGACGCCCTGGCAGCAGTGGCCTTCCTGGGTATGACGCTCGTGCTGTGGGAATCGAAGGTCGCCGGGCTCCTGGCAGCGTTCCCACTTCTGACCGGCGGGATCGTCGCGGCGCTCGTTGCCCAGGTGCGGCTACACGCGGTCTCGACCGATGCGGAGGCCCATAGGGCCATCGCGCCAGTGGTGCACGGATACATCCTCTTGCTGGCCGGCCTGGCCGCGGCACGGCAGCCGCACTGGTTCCCCGCTCTAGCGCTCTTCTACCTCGCTTTCGTGGGCGTGCTGTCGCGCCGCCCCATGGCGGCGCAGATCTGAGGAGGCAGGCCATGCTGGTGATCGTCAATCCATGCGCCGACGGCGGACGGGCCGCTGCCAGATGGCAGCGCATCCGGTCGCGGGTCACCGAAGTGGTAGGGTCGTTCGACGAATGCGTCGCGCCAGATCGGGACACGGTGCGGCGCTGCATAGCCGCGGCACTCGAGCGTGGCGAGCGCAGGTTCGTGGCGGCTGGCGGCGATGGGACGGTGAATCTCGTCATGGCAGACCTCGTGGAGCTGGCACCACAGGCCGCGCTGCACGACGTCACGTTTGGCGCCATCGGACTCGGTTCGAGCAACGACTTCCACAAGCCGAGGCGCGCCGCGATCGACGGCGTGCCCTGCCGCCTGGACTTCGCGCATCCGATCCGGCACGACGTAGGACGCACCGCGTACGTAGACCCTGCGGGCAGGCGCGGCGTGCGCCACTGGCTGATCAACGCCAGTGTGGGCACGACTGCAGCGGGCAACTGGCTGTACAATCGTGCGACCGGCATGGTGGGC
Organism: Gemmatimonadota bacterium; assembly: GCA_039586815.1. Lineage (GTDB taxonomy): Bacteria > Gemmatimonadota > Gemmatimonadetes > Gemmatimonadales > GWC2-71-9 > WVYX01. Next base: position 56,309 of record JBDHJR010000011.1, read on the forward strand.
GCGCTCAAGCGGCGTTCGGCATCGCTCGGGATGATCGGTGCCGCCCTGCTGGCGTTGCTGCGCCACCGCCGCGTCCCGGTCACGCTCGAGCGACAGGACGGCAGCCACGAATCCCTCGACCTCTGCAATCTCGGTGTCGTAAAGAACCCGCACTTCACCGGCATCCTGCGGTATGACTCACCCTACGAGCCGGCCAGCGGTGACTTCTTCGTGCACCTGCTGGTGAGCGCGTCGCTGTGGGATACGCTCGTGGCATTGGCGCGCCTCGCACGCGGGCGCTTCGCCGGCCGCGGGACGACCCATACCTGGCGCGCACGACGTCTCGCGCTGGAGAGTCCGGTTCCGTTCGCCGTAGAGGGCGACGGCGAGATCGTGCTGGCCCGGCGGGTGGAGTTCAGCCTCGAACCCGGCACGCTGGCGGTGTGCGCATGACGTCCGGCGGCGAGCGAGCCCTGATCGAGCGGCTCGCGGCGGGCTTCGCCCGGTCGCCGCGCCAGCTCAACGGACTGCACGAGAGTGACGCGGAGTTGATCCGCCTGCCCCGCTGCGATGCCGTTCTTGCGATCACGACCGACACGATCGCAGAGGAGATCGCCACCGGGCTCTACGGCGATCCGTATCTCGCCGGCTGGATGATCGTGACCGTGAACGCGAGCGACCTCGCCGCCGTGGGTGCGGAGCCGCTCGGGATCGTGGTGAGTGAGTCGCTCCCGCCCGACATGCCGCGAGCGGCGGTGGACGCGCTGCAGCGCGGCATTGGCGACGCGGCCGAGCAACAGGGCCTGCCCGTGCTGGGCGGCGACACCAACTCGGCTGCGACGCTCACGCTCGGCGCCACCGCCGTGGGCACCGTCGCGCCACAGGCACTGCTCACCCGCTGCGGGGCCCGGCCGGAGGATCTTCTCTTCGCAAGCGGACCCGTCGGCCTCGGCAGCGCATTCGCCAGTGCCGCGCTGTTGGGTGACGGCGAGGATCCGGCTGTGCCGTTCCGTCCGGTCGGGCGGCTGCACGAGGGGCGTTGCATCGCAGGGATAGCATCTGCCTGCATCGACACGAGCGACGGCGCAATCGCCGCGCTGGACGAGCTGATGTATCTGAACGGGGTGGGCTTCTCGTGGGAACGGCCGCTGTTCGAGGCGCTCCATCCTGCCGCACTCGCGACGGCGCGGGGCGCGGGGCTGCCGCTCTGGACCATGTTGGCCGGTCCCCACGGCGAATTCGAGCTGCTGTTCACAGTGCCGCCGAACCGGTGCGCCGCCCTCCGCGAGACCGCTGCGGGAATCGGCTGGACACCGCTCGAGCTGGGTCGTGTGACCGCGGAGCCCGGGTGCCGCGGCCGCGACGGCGACGAGTGGCTGGTGTTCGACACAAGCCGCATCCGCGACCTGTTCGCCGCGGTGGACGGTGATCCTGAGCGCTTCCTCCGGGAGCTACTTGGGCCCGCCGCGCCGAGGGGCGTGGCTCAGCCCGCCTAGTGGATGTTCTGCAGGTTGGACAGGTTGCCGTACTTGGAGATGTAGTCCCAGTGTCTGACGAAGTACATGTCGCGCAGGTCGGCGTACATTGCGTATCCGCTGTTGCTCGAGATGCCCCTTGTGGCATAGCGCCAGTTCGAGTTGGAGCTTCCCGGCGTAACACGGTGGAGCACACCGTTCTGGATGACGTAGACATATCCGGCGGTCGCCGTCATCGCCTGAAAGCCATCGCCGACTGACCAGTCCGTCTGGGAGTAGCGGTAATCCCACTCCCCATTCCCGGGCTGTGGAAATACACGATACAGCCTGTGGTTCCTCATGACGTAGAGATCACCGTCCATCAGGTCCATCGCCTGAAAGCCACTCCATCCCATCGTGGACCATGTGACCTGCGCGACCCCTGAATCCCAGGCGTCGGGATGCGTGCCGTATAGAGGCTCGCCGATGCGATGCAGGACGCCGCGGTTCATGACGTAGAGCACGCCGTCCTTCTCCTCGATGGCCGAGGTACTCGGCCACCCGGCTGGCTCGCCGGGATCGCGCCCGCGTCCGCCCGCCACGCGCGGTACGACCGGCGTCAAGCTTCCATTGCGGAAGTTCCCCCATCGATGGACCGGCGTACCAGGCAGCACATTGTACACGATGTCGTGGTAGCCCGTTCTCTCCGCCTGCACTGTCGAGACCAGGAACTTGTTGCCGATCAGGTAGACTTCTTCGCAGTTGAAGTCGTTCTCTTCAGACACCTCGAGGCTGCTGGAGTGGGATCCAACGATCAGGTTGTCGACCACGTGCACGTTCCCGGACCGCGCAACTGCGAGAGCGGCCCCATACCAGTTCAGTTCGTGGGGCGGCAACTCGATGCCGTGGCGATGGTCGACGACGACATTGCCAATGACCCCGATCTGACTCGTCGGAAGCGTGTTCTTGGCCACGTAGATGCTGTGCCGCGCGACCCGCTCGATCTGGTTGTACCGAATCGTGAGACCGTCGGCACATTGGGCATGAATGCCGTATCCAGACGCAGGCGCAACCGACCCGGGGACATAGCCCGTCCCAAATATGTCATGCACGAAGTTGTCGCTCACTACGACGTCGCTGTAACTCCCAGCCGTACATTCGGTGGAGTCCTTGTGGTCAGGCGGTGAGCCCACACTGATCCCCACCGCTACGGAGTCCACTTCAACACGGGTGATCACGACGTCTTCGATGCCCTGCTGGCCGCTGTAGCTGGCAATCCCGTGAGGATTCTCGGGGGTTTGGCTGCTCGTCTTGTAACCGTGAATGGTGAGATCGCGGATCGTCAGGCCTTTGGTGCCCGAGCGAATCTCGAACCCAATCGCAACCGCGGTGTCCAGGTGCACCCGCGTCACGCCCTGGCCTTGTCCCTGGATCGTAAGGCCGACCTTCCCTTCGATCAGCACGTCGGTGCGCAGGTAGTGGGTCCCGCTCATGAGCGTGATGGTCTCGCCGACCTCCGCACACCTGACCGCGTCGTGGATGCTCTCCCCGGGGGAGACCGCTCCATCGATCTCACTGCACTGAACCGCCAGCATCTGCAGGTTCGTAGGTGTCGTCACGTCCGCAGCCGTCGGCGCTTCACCGCGACCGTACAGGAGTACGACGAAGAACAGTAAGAGGGGTGGCGAAGAGCCGAGAGCCCTTACTGCGGTATCAAGCATCGTAGCCCGCATGGTGCAACGCCTCGGTGCTGGAGAGCGGTGGCCGTCCGGCCCTGCGAAGCCCAGAGTCTTGGACGCGGCTACCGCTCCCGCCCCCCGTCCCACCACCTGACCGGACGGGTATCGTCGCGCAGCGCGTCCTCGTCCACCCAGTAGTAGGGTCCAAACGGAGCGTCAGTCGGCCAGATCTCGTCCAGCGTCTCGGCCTGGTAGAGCACCCCACCCTTCATCACGTAGAGCATGTCCATCGTGCTGCGTATGTCGTCCAGCGGATTCGAGTTGAGCACCACCAGGTCGGCCAGCTTGCCCGCCTCGATCGTGCCGAGGTCCTCCAACGCACCCAGGAAGTAGGCTCCGTGACGGCTCGCCAGGTCGAGCGCACCAAGGTTGCCCAGAGCCGACGCCGCCATCCATATCTCCCAGTGGACGTTGGGGCCGTGATGCTCACCGTGGCTGCCAATCGAGCCCCAGCCTCCCTGCTCTATGACGTCGGCCAGGCCCTGCGCGATGAGCGGGAAGGAGTAGTCGGTGTCGGGCCGCAGCGTTCTGCGCCTCAAGTGACCCGCCAGCATTCGCCACGGCATCCACCTGCGGTGCTTCGGGTCCTTCCACACATCGCTCTCGGCAAAGAAGTAGTCGATGTTCCACGGTCCCGGACCTGCCACCACGAACGTCGGCGAGTACACCGCATTGGCCATGCCGAAGAACCGCGCCACGTCGGAGTGGATCGGCACGTAGCTCAGCGGATGCTCCCACGCTGTCTGCCCGTCCATGATCATGCCCAGGTTGAACGCCAGGTCACCGCCCTCGGAGGTGACCATGAGTCCCTTCTCACGCGCGATGTGGGAGACCCACTGCCGCTGGTCGCGGCGCGGCTGCATGTACTGCTTGAGCGACACAACGCCCCAGCTTTGCAGCCTGCTGATCTCCTGCTCCGCGATCTCGTAGCTCTTGAGCGCGTTCTGGCGCGCGGCGTCACCGAAGCCGTACAGCGGGTCGCCCGTGGAGTACGTGCGCGGGCCGATCATGTGGCCCGCTTCGATCAGCTCAGCCGTGGGCATCACGTTCTGGGACCACATCGAGTTGTCGAGGTTGGCGGTGACGCCGTAAGCGAGATACATCGCCGCCTCGTAGTCCCGCAGCGGACGGTAGCCCCTGTGCTCGCGGTAATGGTGCGCGTGCATGTCGATGAATCCGGGAACGATCGTCTTGCCGCTGGCATCGACCACGCGGTCCGCACCCGAGGTATCGCAGGCGCCTACACAAGTGATGCGGCTGCCGTCGACCACCACGGTGCCCGATTCGATCACACCGTCACCCGCCAGGGTGACGATTCGCGCCCCGGTGAGCGCCACGGTCCCTTCGGGAATCCGGCGCGCCACACTCAGCTCGACCGTGACCGTATCGGCCGTTTCGAGATCGACCTGATAGGCGAAGTAGCGGTTGCCGCTGCCGAACTCCACGGTGGCGGCGTCGCGCCAGCGGGGGAACAGGCCGCCCTCGAGGCTCAACTGCCGGATCGGGAGCTTGCCGTCCCTCTTGTTGATGTCCACCGGCTCGGAGCCGGTGCCCATCCAGGGGAAGGCGGTGAGGAAGACGTTGTCGCCCTCCTGGAAGGCGATCCACCGGCCGTCGGGCGAGGGCACCGCCTCATCACTCGAAGGCAGGATCATGTGCTCGCGCCTGTCGCTACCGTCCGGCGCGACCGACACCACGACCGTCTGGATGCCCCCGTCTCTCTGGAACTCGGGGAAGAAGATGCGCCCTTCGGGGCCGTACGACGGGTGCAGGATAGCCCGCCGCGCTACGCTGTTCGGGCCGGTGCCGGCTGGAAGAGCCACCCTGGTCACGAACTGCGGATCTCCACCCCCGGCCTCCAGCCGCACAACATCCCACCACGGATTGTGGGTCACCGTGCGTCCGCGCGCCGTGGCACCCGAGCCTCGTACCAGCACCAGCTCGCTGCCGTCGGCGTTCCACGAGGGGTGCATGTACTCGCCCGCCTCCGATGTGAGGCGCTGCGGGGTTCCGCCGCGCGAGCGCACCTTCCAGACGTGGCCGCCCTCTCCATCTACCCAGGTGGTGAACGCGATCCAGCGACCGTCAGGCGACCAGGTAGGGGCGAACTCCTGCAGTGGGAAGTCCTCGGAAGTGAGTCGCCGCGGCGCTCCGTCAGGCAGCTCCTGCATCCAGATGCGTCCCACGGCCTGAAATGCCAGCCGGGAGCCGTCGGGAGAGGCTGTGTGCCATCTCAAGAACTTCGCGTCGAACGCGTCGTCGGTGATGCGAAACGGCTGGAACGCCATCTCCGAGATCGTGCGATGCACCCGCGCCGAGAACGGGATGGTCGAGACTTCCCCGCTCGCGACATCGAGGCGGCGCAGCTTGCCACCCTGGGACAGGACGATCGACTCACCGTCGTTCGTCCATGAGTACCCCGGCAAGATGCGCAGGCTCTTGGAGCCGCTCTCGATGGCAACCGATACCGGGTCCATCACGATCCGCTCGGCACCGGTCTCGAGGTCCCTCACCCACAGTGCGGTGCGCGGCCCGAACTCATGCCCCTTGAACGAGATCGTACCGTCGGGGATCTGCCGGCCGAACGCGAGCCAGCGACCGCCGGGGGAGATTTCCGGCGCGAAGGCCCCGCCGCTGGTTACCCGCCCCGAAGCGGCACCCTCGGCGTCGCCGGCGGTGACGTCGACACGCTTGCCGGTCCTGAGATCGAACGCCTGCACCTGGTAGTGCCCCTTCAGGGCGTCACGACCACCCGACCTCCGGTGGAAGTACACGTAGCGGCCGTCGGGCGATACCGAGGGCCAGGTCGCGCCGGAAACCTCCGTCCCAACGAGTGCCACGCCGTCGCCGCCGTCCCTGTGGTACATCCAGAGGCCGACCCTTCCCTGCGGGCCCTGTTCCGACTGCAGGTCGTCGTGGTCCGATACACCGCGGCCGCGTGGGCCCACCCAATCGCGCCGCACCAGGATGTACTGTCCGTCCGGCGTCCACGCCGGGGCCGACGCCCGCACGTTCATGTCTGTGAACACCGGTCGCGGGTCGGAACCGTCGGCGCTCATGAGCCAGAGATTGCTCTGCCCCTTGCGATCGGAGATGAACGCGATGAGGGAGCCGTCGGGCGAGTACCGCGGGTGGTAGTTGACCGCCACGCCGCTCTCCTGGGTGAGGCTCACTGCCTCACCACCGCTCGAGGGCACCCGGTAAACGTGGCCCAGCAGATCGAACACGATCCACGCTCCGTCCGGCGACACATCGACGGACATCCAGGTTCCCTCTTCCGTCACGAACTCGATCTCACGTGTCTCGCCGCGAGCCTGGGTCACGTCCCACTTCTCCTCTTCCTCTTCCTGGGCCAGGACAGGGCCAGCCGCGAGCAGGATGGCGAACAGTGCATGCAGGGAGCGGTTCATTTCGGGTTGGCTCCGTGGAAGGGGAAAAGTCGCGGTTTCCTGGCCGAGGCATCGGCCTCGGGGGAAACTACGGCGAATGGCGGCGACAGGACAAGGAGTTGCACCCGTCAGCGGCACCGCCTGTTCTGTCCCGGTCCCATGCTCTAGATTGGGTGAACTTGTCGGAGCGCAGCGGTGCTCGGAAGCGCCGCGCACCTGGGAGGGGGGGTCACCGTATGACGCAGCCTGTCCGTAATCGTTCCCGGGCCGAGGAGTGGCAGCACAAGCTGCTCCTGTGCGTTTCGGGTCTGTTGGTGTTCGAGACGCTCACCGGCCTGTCCATCTTCCTGTTGCCGTTCTCCGTCTCGAACCAGGTCATGGTGCTGCTGCACACGGTGGTGGGACTCGTGTTCCTGCTGCCGTTCATCTGGTACCAGATCCGCCATTGGGCGCTGTATCGATCGCAGCGCCTCTCTCATGTGAGCCTCACGGGCTACTTCGCGATGGCGGCCACCGTAGTCGCGATCGTGTCCGGCCTGGTGCTCACGGCGCAGGCGCTGTGGGCCGCGCGGATCAGCTACGCGTGGGACGTGGTGCACATCGTGGCCACCTTCGCCCTGATCGCGTCGGTGATCCCCCACGTCGTCGTTCTGATCGGCCGCGAGGTGCGCGCCGCCCGCGGTGGCGGCGATACCGAAGTGGTGGCGGCAGCACGCAGATTCGGCGTGGGCTCCGCATTCATCACAGCGGCACTCTTCGTGGCAGTGGCCCTGGGCGCGTACTGGTACGAGGCGCCGCAGATGGTGAACGCGTTCCCGGCCGACTACAGCTACCTCTATGGTGAGGACCGGCCGTTCGCTCCAAGCCTCGCGCAGACTACCACCGGTGAGGCGTTCGATGCGCGCTCCCTGAGCGGATCGGAGTCGTGCGGCACGGCTCGCTGTCACGAGCAGATCGTGCGGGAGTGGAAGGTCAGCGCCCACCGCTATTCGGCGATGGATGCCGCTTTCCAGACCGTGCAGCAGGTGATGGCCGACCAGAACGGACCGGAGTCGACCAGGTACTGCGGCGGATGTCACGATCCGATATCGCTGTTCTCCGGGACCAAGAACGTGTTTACCGAGGACCTGACGAATCTTGCCGGCTATCAGGAGGGCGTGTCGTGCATCGTGTGTCACGCCATCGAGGAAACCGATGTTCAGGGCAACGCGAACTACGTGATCCGACAGCCCGAGCGTTACATGTTCGAGCTCGACGAGGGCGCCGCCGCGCGCTTATTCCGGGACTTCCTGATTCGCGCCTATCCGCGGTATCACGTCCAAAGCCTGCAGCACCGAATGTTCAAGAGCCCGGAGTTCTGCGCTGCGTGCCACAAGCAATTCATCGACGAGGAGATAAACCAGGTCGGTTGGGTGCAGCTGCAGAATCAGTACGACAACTGGAAGAACAGCCGCTGGAACGAGCCGGGCGACCCGACGAAGACGATCGAGTGCCGGGAGTGTCACATGCCGCTCGAGGACTCGGACGATCCTGCCAGCGGTGACGACCTCGACTACAACCGTTCGGGCGGTGACGGCAAGCATCGCAACCATCGCTTCCTGGCCGCCAACCAGTTCATGCCGCTGGCGCTCCAGCTCGAAGGGGCGGAGGAGCATGTGGCGTTGACGGAGCAGTGGCTCCGCGGCGAGATCGAGATCCCCGAGATTGCCGACAAGTGGCAGCAGGGCCCCGCGGTGCCGCTGGAGCTCGTAGCGCCCGATTCGGTGAGCCCGGGGGAGACAGTGCACCTGCAGGCGGTGATCACGAACAACAAGGTGGGCCACGATTTCCCCACAGGACCGCTGGACATCATCCAGGCGTGGGTCGAGATCACCGTGACCGACCAGGCCGGCAATGTCGTGTTCGAGTCGGGAGGGAGAGACGAGGGGCACTTCATCGAGCCAGGCTCTTTCATCTTCAAGGCCGAGCCGGTGGACCAGTTCGGCAATCTGATCGACCGGCACAACCTCTGGGAGATGGTCGGGGTGCGCTACCGGCGGGCCATGTTCCCCGGCGCGTCCGACCGGGCGGAGTTCGGCTTCTCGTGCCCGGCCACTGCGATACCGACGCAGCAAGCGGCCCGCGGGGAGCGACCGCCGCTCGACACGGACGCGGCGTTCGCTGCGCCGGGGCGGTCGGTGACGGCGCTGCACGTCTCGGCGAAGCTGCTGTACCGCAAGGCTGACCAGTTCCTTCTCAACTTCTTGTTCGGTGAGGATGCCAATCTCACGGCCCCGATCACGGTCATGTCTGAGGACGAGCAGACCATCGTCGTGAGGCGACCGGAAACGGAATAGCGATGTCGCCCCGCATGCCGCGACGGCGCAGGCTCCTGCTCCTGACATCGGGCTTCGGTGCACTGTTCGTCGCGGCCGCCGGCGTCGGCGCGTGGCTCGCCCTGAGGCCGGGGCCGACCTATCTGCCGGGAGAGCAGGTGACGGGATTGACCGCCGAGCTCGCCCGCTCGCTCCCGCCGGACTACCCACGCATCACCCTCACAGACGCCACTCGAGACGCCGGCATCCGGTTCCGCCACTTTGCGGGCCACCGCTCGTCACAGTTGCCGGAAGACATGGGATCCGGCGCGGCGTGGGTAGACGTCGACAACGACGGATGGCTCGACCTCTACGTCGTCAACACTGCCGGACCCTTGCCGGTGGACGGGGGCGAAGAGCCACCGCCGCCCGCCCGGGCGGCTCTGTATCACAACGCCGGCAACGGGACGTTCCGCGACATCAGTGCGGAGGCGGGAGTTCAGTTTGATGGCTGGGGCATGGGCGTCGCCGCCGCCGACTACGACAATGACGGCTGGCAGGACCTGTTCGTCACGGCCTACGGCACCAACGTCCTGTATCACAACAACGGCGACGGGACTTTCACGGACAGATCCGCCGAGGCCGGGACCGGCGGACACGACGGCTTCTGGGCGGGAGCGCGCTGGGGTGACTACGATCGCGACGGGTTCCTCGACCTTTACGTCACCGGCTACGTGAAGTACCGCTATCTGCCGGACCGCGGTGCGACCGCCCAATACGACATCGAACAGCCGGCAAGCATCAACCCGTCATCGTTCCCGCCGGAGCGGAACCTGCTGTACCGCAACAACGGCGACGGGACATTTGCGGAGGTCGCAGCCCAGGCCAACGCGTCGGGCGGCGTGGGTCGGAGCCTCGGCGCCGTCTGGGCGGACTTCGACGACGACGGGTGGCCTGATCTCTACGTCGCCAACGACGTGTCCGACAACGTCCTGTACTGGAACCAGCGGGGCGCACCCTTCCGCAATGTCAGCCTCGCCGCACGGGTCGCCGATTACCGCGGCGCCATGGGGCTAGCCGTCGGCGATTGGGATGGGGACGCGGACCTTGACATGTTCGTGACGCACTGGATCGCGCAGGAAAACGCCCTGTACAGCAATCGCCCGGCTGGCACACCCCTGCCCTTCGTGTTCATGGACGAGGCGGACCGGTACGGGCTGGGGCAGGTAGCGCTGGAGTTCGTCGGCTGGGGCACCTCGTTCGTCGACTACGACAACGACGGGCGGCTCGATCTCTTCGTCGTGAACGGCAGCACGCTGCAGCAGGACGACGACCAGCGACTCCTCATCCCGATGCGCGACCAGCTCTTCTGGAATCGCGGTCCCGACGACGGCTTCTACGACGTCTCGTCCGTGAGTGGTGCGTATTTCGCGCAGACGCATGTGGGACGCGGTGCCGCGTTCGGCGACTACGACAACGACGGCGACCTCGACGTGTTCGTGGTGAATCACGCCGGCCCCGGCGTGCTGCTGCGCAACGACGGTGGCAACCGCAACTCGTGGCTGGCCGTCCGCCTGACGGGGAACCGGAGCAACCGATCCGGGATCGGTGCCAAAGTGCGCGTGGTCGCGGACGCCACGATTCAGATCCGCGAGGTCGGCGCGCAGAGCTCGTACCTGTCGCACAACAGTCTGGTGCAGCACTTCGGCCTCGGCGCGCGACAGAGCGTGGATTCGTTGATCATCAGATGGCCCAGTGGGACGCGCGACGTTGTCGTGAACCCAGCCATCAATCGGGTGCTGGAGATTGCCGAGGGCACGGGCACACGATGAAGCGCCTGGCGGGATTCCTGATAGCGGTCGGCGTGCTGTTCGGCGCGGTCACGCTCATGAAGGGCCGTCCGGCTGAGCGCACCGGTGCAGCCGACTCTCTCAATATCTCGCCAGCCGAGCGTGGCCGGATCCAGGCATTCTGGGAGACGTACCGGCGGGCCACGGATCATCGCATCGCGGGCCGCTTGCAGGAGGCGGCCGACGAGTACGGTCGGGCGCTGACGCTCAACCCCGAGCACGAGGACGCCCTGTATTACCTGGGCAACATGGATTTCGAGATGGGGCGCTTCGGGGCGGCCGAACAGGCGTGGCAAAGGTTGATCGCGGTCAACCCGACCAGCGCGCGGGCGCACTTGCAGCTGGGGACCCTGTATTTCTGCGTCGGGGGGGAAGAGCGCCTCCAGCCGCAACGGGCGACCACGGAATTCGAACGAGCGGCTGCGATCAACCGCGAAGAAACCGGTCCGCTCCTCAGCTTGGGGGAGATTGCTTTGGTCCAGGGCGAGCTCGATAAGGCCGGTGGATATTTCGACGCCGTGATCGGGTCGAACTACTCGAGCGTCGAGGCGCACTTCTATCGCGGCTACATCGAGTGGGCGTCGGGAGAGCCGGACGAGGCACAACGCTCCCTGGCGGCGGCCATCGAGCACGCACAGCCGTCGGCACCTAGTGCGGACACGCCGGGCGAGGGTGATACGCGGACGGGTTCCGCCCCCATGGTTCGCTCACCCACCCGCTGCGGAGCCCTGCGGGCACCGGCGAGCGAGCTCGCGACGCTGGATCCCGAGGCCGATCTCGACGCCGCCGAAGTGTACGGGGCGTTTACGGCGTTGCTGCGGGAGGTGCGGTCACAACTCCCCTGAGGGGATGGTGATCTCGCGGGCTCCCGGTGGAACCGGGGTCTCGGTTTCCGCCCCGCCCGGCCAGCGCACCCAGACGCCGGTGGCTTCACCGCGCAGACCCAAGACCTGCACCGCCCCGTCTTGGGACCAGTAGCCGGAACCCGACCGCACCTCTCGCGCGGGTCCCAAACCATCGGGGTACATGATCCGGATCAGAGCGCCCACGGCGTTCGGGTTTCCGGGGCCGCCGCGCAACCGCACCCGCAACCCAGGCGTCGCCCGCTGGTTGTGAAACAGCTTGGTCCGTGCTGCATTCTGCGACACCGCGAGATCGATGCGCCCGTCGGCATCGAAATCGGCGAACGCGGCGCCACGCTGGTCGCCGTACACGATCACTCCCGATTCCTGGCTCGAAACCGGCGCGAACCCGCCGGTACCGTCCCCCCGCAGCCACAACGCCCGGCCCGCGTCGTGTCGCGGCGTGCCGACCTCAGTGGCGAAGAAGTTCTGGCTCAAGAACAGGTCTTCCACCCCGTCGCCGTCGAAGTCGGCTACCCCGACGTGGAACGCGGGAGCCATCTGCGCCTCCCTCGGGAGCGCGATGCCCTCGAACGCGTCGCCGCGGTTGAGAAAGACCATGTGATCCAGCGTATTCGCCGCGACCCAGTTGATGCTCTGGAGGTCCCGGTCGACGACTTCCTCGAGGGTCGCGTCGGCGTAGTCCTGGTATGTGGGAGTCTGCCGGCGGACGAACGGCATGGCGACGATGAGGCGTGAGAACCGCTCGAGCGGTGCAACGGTCTTCAATCCCTCGTCGAACTGGGCCAGGATCACATCGATGCGGCCGTTGCGGTCGAAGTCGCTGTAGTAAGCAAGCAGAGGATGCTCGTCCACCGCATGCGTCGTGTTCCGCCCCCAGCTCGTCGCCGCGATATCGATCAGCCCGTCGCCATTGAAGTCGCCGGTGCTGATCCCGTTCCATCGGCTGCGGAAGGAGGCGAGCGCGTACGACTCGCCAGCCCGCGAGAACCGGCCGCCGTCGTTCAGCAGCAGTGTGATCGGGCCCCAATCGATCGCCAGGATGAGGTCGGGGTCGCCGTCGGCGTCGACATCGGAAAACACCGCGGCCGACGCCAGACCGATCGACGACAACACCTCGGCATTGGCCGCGTCACGCACGAATCGTCCGCCCTCGTTGCGGAACAACCGAGCAGTAGCGGCCACCGGGTACACGGCCGGGATCACCCGACCTCCCACGAAGAGATCGAGGTCGCCGTCGCCATCGACGTCGGCCAGGGCGAGCGGACCGACGGCGCTGGTGTCGCCCGGTACGGCTTCCGTTACCGAACCAGCGGCGCTCCTCGCCCCGACACCCATGTCCAGGTGGAGCACCCCGGGAGTGCTAAGGGCCTCGCTCGGAGTCCTTGCCTCATAGCTCGATTGGCCGAGCAGCAGGGCCGTGCTGTTGGGGCCACTCGGTAGGCCCAGCACGGTCGTCTGATCGTATGCCGACTCACCCATGCCGAGGTCCACATGACGCAGCCGACCGCCGTCGTTGCGGTAGTACGCCAGTTGCCCGCCACGCCCCGAGGGGATCAGGAGGTCGTCATCGCCGTCCCGATCAACGTCGTACCAGGTGACCCCGGGTCCTAGGTTGCTCAGCGCATTCGGCAGTAGCGGCTGCCGGGCGAAGTCGTCGAACACCGACTCGACGTGGGAGTGGCCGAGCATGGAGGACACGTCGGCGAAGTACGGGGAGGCGGTTGCTCTCGTCGGAGCCGGCGGCGCAGAATCCGCACCGGTATCGGCCACTGGTTCACTGATCTCATACAGTCGGTTCGGTTGCACACCACTAAGGATGGTCTCGCCACCCCCGCGCCACCGCACGACGATCCTGAGCTCGTCACCGTCGTTCGCCGCGAATGTGTACAGTGGTTCGGAGCTGGAGAGGTACATGCCGCCCAGAGTGACTTCCTTGGTCTGCTCCGGCACGGCCCCGCCCTGGACCGAGATCTTGGCACCGACCGCCTGCGTGTTGGGCGCCGCCCCTATGAGCCTCACCGCGAGCCGCGGAGCCGTGGCGTTGTTGCGCAAGACTGCCACCGGCGTGCCGAGTCGGGTCACCACAACGTCCAGATCACCGTCTCCGTCGAGATCGCCGGACGCAATGCCGTGCGAGAAGTCTTCGTCCTTCGCGAAGCCCCATTCGCTACCGACTTCGGAAAACGTGCGATCACCGTTGTTGCGGAAGGCGACGTTCTTGGATCGATAATCGGGGAACTCCAGCAACTGCCGTTGCCAGGCCAGCATGGAACCGCCACCCAACCGCTCGTTGGCGTCACCGTCGTTCATATCCCATACGTGACCCGTGGTGACGAGAGCGTCCTCGTACCCGTCCAGATCGACGTCGAGAAACTGGACGCCCCACGACCAGTCGGACGCGGCGACACCTGCGAAATTGGCGATCTCGGCGTAGGTGCCATCTCCTCGATTCACGAACAACGTGTTCTGCGAGTACTGCGGCCGGTTGTCGATCGCGCCCAGCGGCAGTGGCACGGACGCGTGCATTGCCAGCTGCGCCTTTCGGCGCCCAGGGTCCAGGGCCAGCATGTCCAGCACGAAGAGATCGAGGTTGCCGTCGCGGTCGATGTCGGAAAAGTCGAGGGCCATGCTGGTCGTACTCGTCTTCCGCAGAGCCAGCCGCGGGATGGCCTGGAAGACCCCCGTGCCGTCGTTGATCCAGAACTGGTCGGGATGGTGGAAGTCGTTGCACACGTACAGGTCCGGATCGCCATCATCGTCGACGTCGTGGAATCGCGCGGCCAAACCGAAGTAATGAGGTACGGCAGTGAGGGGTCGTCCGTCCTCGTCCAGGAAACGGCCCGACGTGAATGAGACCTCTTCGAACCGTCCCGTACCGTCATTCAGCAAGAGTTGGTCCGGCTCCGCGCGTTGGGCCAGAAAGACCCGCCCCCTGGTCGTGTCGAGCTGGTAGTGATGCTCAAATCCCGGGACGATTGTCGGCTCGCCGTCGACTTCGTGCACCACTTGGTCGAACGCCCGCTGCGCGGGGGAAAACAGGTCCAGCACGGTGGCGACTTTGTAGTTGGCGACATACAGGTCGAGGTCGCCATCGGCGTCGACATCGGCCAGCGCCATTGTCACGCTGCCACGCCGCGATGCGAGGCCCGCTTCCTCGATCCGTTCGGTGAAGGCGCCAGTACCGTCGTTGACGTAGAGCGCGTTGGGACCGCCCAGTGCGGTGACGAGCAGATCCAGGTCGCCGTCGCCATCCACGTCGGCGAGCGCGGTTCCGGTACTCGCTCGTTCGGGGAGGGCAACACCCGCCTCCGCGGCGATGTCCTCGAAACGCCAACCGCCCAGGTTGCGATACAACGCGTTGGGGCCCTCGACGCGAGCGAGGTACATGTCCACCAGACCGTCGCCGTCGACGTCGCCGAGCGCGACGCCCGCGCCGTATGTGAGATGCCTGTTCTGGAGGGATCGCTCGTGGGAGACTGCATTCGTGAAGTCGATGCCGGTCCGCCGCGGTCGCAGCCGGGTGAACCCGATGCGTCCCCGGCTGCTGAAGGCCAGCTCTCTCCACCGATGCTCACCCTCTTCATGCCACGTGACGGGAACCGGGCGCTCACATCCGGTGACTACAAGTAGCAGGAGAACAGCCCAACACAGGGGCCTGATCGTCTTCATGCCCGATGCCTCAGCGGCGGTTTCCCGAGCCCGGCGCCAGCCCCAGCGTGGAGCCCGACACTTCCCGGGTTTGGTAGCGGGCCAGGTAGTCACGATGGGCCCGGTCCTCCGGATAAACGTCCTCGGGGCCATGGGGGTAGCTGCTCTGGGCGTGGAACGGGAGCGGTTCCACCGTGTTGCCGGTCGCCGTGTTGAGGTCGGCGTCCTTGATCCAGCCGTCGGTGTAGAGCAGGAAGGTGCGGCTCCACCCGTCCGGCGGATCCGGTATGGCGTCGAACTCAACCGTCATCTCGTCACCAGGCGCCATCACGGTGTACATGTCATCCGATTCACCGATCAGCGAAGTGACGTCGCCGTGGCGCGTGAAACGACCGGTGATAGGCAGCCACGGCGAGTTCTGTGATACGTCGTTGTACTCGAACCACTGTGGCCCGTGGCGCCCGCCCTTGCGATACTCCCGCGAGAAACCCCTGTAGTGCAGGTCGGCGGCATCCGGCCGGAGGAGCTGAACCCGGAGGCCTTCCTCCTCGATACCCGCTGCTCCTTCAGCGTCTGCCGCCACGGCGACACCGGCCACGGCGCCCACAGCGAAGAAGGCGTGGTCCCAGTAGACCTGCATACTCGTCCGGATCCTGATACGCGGATCCTCCGGAACGACCGAGCCGGCCAGGTCCACCACTACGGTCTTGTCCTTGCCCGCGGGGAAGCCAATGTCCGCAATGGCGGTGCGCCAGCCGCCACGTCCATCGGGCACCTCGAGGCGCGGCGACATCGAGGCCACGGCGTCGGACTGCGACACAGCCACGTTGATGCTCGCGTCCGTTGGGAAGATCCACCCCTGCAGGAAGAGGAAGGGGCGCTCTGCTGAGGCTGCCTCCGGCGGCAGCTCGAGCACCACCTCGTGGGACCTCACGATCCCCTGATAGGGGCCGACCTCGAGGTTCGAGACATAGCGCGCATCCTGAGCGCTCAGCGTGGCGAGTACGTCGTTGCCGCGCCCGTCTCTGGCGGACACGGGGAGCAGGCGCCGGTTCACGTGGAACAGGCGTAGCTCAGGCTCAACGGGCGGCACGAACTTCTCGTCCACGAACAGCTCGACCGAGTCGGGGTGATCTATCGCCAACAGCTTGACCTCATCGACATAGGCGATCTCCCACAACTCCTCGGTGATCTGCAGCTGATACCGCCCGCCGTCGGGCTGCAAGCGCGCTCCGGGAATGCGCAGGTACTCCCGGGACGCGGCAGGAGGGGCATAGACGCGTCCCGCGGCGGACGCGCGACCGGCCATTATGCCCAACGGCATTCCGATCGCGCTGCGCCACATGGCGTCAGTGATGAACTCGTAACGTTCCCCGTTCCATGCGTACACGAAAGCGCATGATCCCTTGAGCCGCTCGGACTCGAGCAGATCCTGATCGGTCCCGGGGAAATAGAGGTATTGCGGCACCCCATTGGTCCACACGACGCGGACCACGTCGGCCTTGAGGCGGTGGCCGAGGCCGAAATGTGTCGAAGCGCCGACCACGGTCTTTGCCTGATAGAGATCGCCAGCCCGGATCTCGACCTTCGAGCCCACGCCGAGGCGGTTCACCTTGCCGGTGCCCGCCCCGCGTGCCAGCAAGCTGAGATCGAGGTAGTGGTTGATGTTGCCGCCGTCGTTTCTGAGCAGGAGGACGCCCCGAGCTGACGGCGCGAGCAGATCCAGGTCGCCGTCCTCGTTGTAGTCGAACACAGTGAAGCGCTCAACCGGCGACAATTCCGACGGGAGAAGCCCGGACCGATCAACGAAGGCTCCGCCGCCCACGTTGTGGAGCAGCTGGGGCCCCACTGTGCCCCCGCCCGAGAGCGCGAGGTCGAGGCGCCCGTCGTTGTCGAAATCCAGGAACGTCGCCCGCGCACCGGCGCGGTCGTCCATGAGGCCTCTCACCCTGTCGTCGCGTTGGAACCGTCCGTCGCCGAGGTTTCGATAGAGGCGTGGCGACGACTCTCCACTCACCGCGAGGTCGGGGTGTCCGTCGTTGTCGTAGTCGCCCGCCGCTACGGCGCTCGCCGCGCCGACGTCTCCGAGTCCCGCCGACGCTGCAACGGGCAAAAACCCCTCATGGCGCAGGTTCGCGAACAGCTCTATGCCGCTTCCCCACGCTGACACGACGTCCAGGTCTCCGTCGTCGTCGAAATCGGCGAATGCGGCGTCCACTATCGCCGGGCCGTCCAATCCCATGGCTTCAGGAACTTGGGCGAAGCGACCTCGTCCGTCGTTGCGGTACAGAACGTTGCCACCCTGGTTGGCCATCAACAGGTCGAGATCGCCGTCGTGATCGAGATCGGCGAAGGTCGCAGAGCGCCCGACGCCGGCGTCGGCCACACCTGCCGAGCGGGAGACGTCGCGGAACCGCTCGCCGTCCCGATTCTCGAAAAGCCGGTTCGGGCCTTCGCGGACCAGGTAGAGATCCAGCAGTCCGTCCCCGTCGTAGTCCACGACGCGTGCCGCGCGCACCGATCCGACGTCGCGGAGGGTCTGCGGCGTCGCGTCGACGAAGCGCCCAAGCTCGTTGCGGAGCAGGAAGCCCCTGCCGCCTTCAGCAGCAGCGCCGTGCCACACGTAGAGATCCTGGTCACCATCGGCGTCGAAGTCTGCGACGGCCAGCACGGGGGGGGCACCGTCTTCCCCGACGGCGGAGCCCAAACCGGAGACGGCGGTCGCGTCGGTGAAGCGCAGCACCTCCATCACCGCCGCCTCGTCCGGTATCTCGAGCGCAATCTCATGGCTGAAAGAGAGCGTCACGAAGCCGGCAGCCTCACCAAGCGGTCCGCGAAGCTCCTGCATGTCCGCCTGATATACCGGGGTCGTCCGCAGAAGAAGGTGGAACCGCATCGCGGGCGCTCGGGCACGCGACGCATCCTCGGCCCTCGCCGCACTCAACGCACGATCAAATAGCTCTGCCGCCCCGACCGGGAACTCGGGGATCAGCGCGCGCAGCTCCTCCAGCTGGGCCGCGGCGGCGACCGCGTCACCCAAGGCGAGGTGCGCCTCGATCAGCTCGAGGCGGGCCGGGAGGCTCGAAGGGGCACGCGCTACCACGCGGGACAGCAACTCGACGCGCTCGGGGGAGGGCGGCGGGTCTTCCCGCTCCGCGTCGTCGGCGCCCACCAGCGTCCACAATGCCCGCAGGTTCTCCGGGTCCAACTCCAGGGCTTGATGGCGCAGGGCCTTCGCCTCGTCGGATCGCCCTTGCAGCTCCAGCGCTCTTGCGAGGATCAGATGTGCCGCGGGATCAAGAGGCTCACGCTCGACTGCCCGCCTTGCCCAGCGCTCGGCGTCCCCAAAGTCACCTCTCCGCAGGGCCACGAGAGCCATGTTGGCCGGTCCAGCGCTCTCCTCGGGGGCCAGCTCCGTGAGCCGGCCGAACTCGAACGCCGCCTCCTGGAGTTGGTCGAGCTGGAGGTAGGTCAGTCCCTTGGTTCGGGCGTCCAGGATGTCCGCGGTACGATCTTCGTCCCCCCCCTCGCCGCAGGCGGACGAGAGCAAGAGGACCAACGCGGCCGCGAGCCGGCGTGAGCTAATCATGGACTCGGCGCGGAGTGACCCCCGGCCCCGAGCGGGATCGGCTCCAGCTCCAGCGCGACCAGTTCCGGCTCACCCTCCACCACCTGGTATGCGCGATCCATGGTCACGTCGCGGAAGATCTGTCGCTCTCCCGTGGTTGGCCAGGTCACCTCGATCTGCTCGATCGCCACCGCATCTCCGAGGCCGATCTCCTGCTGGAAGCTCGAGTCGCCGAAGGTGCCGCCGCTACTGACTGTGGCGTAAACAGCGCGCGAGTCCCCCGCGGTACGGACCCGGACCTCGATCCGCGCCCCGACCCCGTAACGGTTGGAGCGAACCCCGCGCAGGCGGAGCGTTACCCAACGGTTCCCGTGCCCCGGGTTGAGAAGGAGAGCGTTCCTGGAGGTGTCTACACTGAAGAAACCGCCCAGCCCCTGGAAGACATCTTGATCGCCGTCGTTGTCGATGTCGGCGAAGGAGACCCCATGCCCCTTCGGCAGATGCCCGAACCCTCCCGACGTCGTCACTTCCTGGAACCGCCTCCCTCCGTCATTGCGGAACATCCGATTCGGCATGACCGAGCGTAGGTCGGGATCGCCCGTCCCTACGTAGAAGTCGAGCCAGCCGTCATTGTCCAAGTCGCCGAAATTGGTCCCCATCGTGAACACGACCTTGTCAACGTTCGCCTGCTGCGAAGTCTCGGTGAAGGTGCCGTCGCCGTTGTTCCGGTAGAGCCTCGGCCGGACCGCGGTCGTCGCCTCCCCCACGTAGTCGGCGAGTACATCGCCCCAGATCTTCCCCCCCAGGGAGCCGCCGTAGCCCGAGACGAAGATGTCGAGCCAGCCGTCGTTGTCGTAGTCCCAGAACCAGGTCGGGAAGCTCCGCAGCGGCTCCTGCACCCCCGCCGCCTCGCCGACCTCGGTGAAGCTCCAGCCCCCTTCGTTTGAGGGCCCGTCGTTGTGGTAGAGGAGATTCGGAGTGCCGAGACGCGAGACATAGAGGTCGAGCCGGCCGTCGTTGTCGTAGTCGCCCCAGGTCACCGCCTTGACCAGCCCGATCGCCGCCAGCCCGACCTCCGCCGCCACCTCCTCGAAGGTGCCGTCACCCCGGTTGCGGTAGAGCTCGCACGGATGGAAATCGTAGCCGACCGACTCGTTGCCGATGAAGAGGTCGAGCCAGCCGTCGTTGTCGTAGTCGCCCCAGGCCGCGGTCTGAGTGGGGTGGAAGCTGAGAATCCCCGCCGCCTCGGTCACATCCTCGAAGGTGCCGTCGCCGCGATTGCGCAGGAGCGAGTTCGGATGCCTCCCTCCGTCGGTTGAGGGGGGAACCCCCAACCAGGCCCCGCGGAGCACGAGCACGTCGAGATAACCGTCGTTGTCGTAGTCGGCGTGATTGAGATTGAGGCCACCCACGATACCGGTCAGCCCCGCCTCGTCCGTCCTTTCCGTGAACGTGCCGTCGCCGTCGTTAGTGAAGTAACGGAACTGGTCCAGCAATCCCGACGAGGACGCGACAACGTCGAGATTTCCGTCGCCGTCGAAGTCATCCACTGCCGCCCCCCCCGCCAATCCCCAGGCAGCGACGCCCGCCTCGGGAGCCAC
Organism: Gemmatimonadota bacterium; assembly: GCA_039586815.1. Lineage (GTDB taxonomy): Bacteria > Gemmatimonadota > Gemmatimonadetes > Gemmatimonadales > GWC2-71-9 > WVYX01. Next base: position 76,697 of record JBDHJR010000011.1, read on the forward strand.
GTCGCGAAAGCGCCCGATGTCATACTCAGATGCGAACACCCGGGGCGGGATGCGCCACCTCTGCGGCACCCCAGCGGGATACTCACCCGCCGCCATGTAAGCCAGGTTCAAGAGCCAGCGGGAGCCTTGATCATCGGGATCGGCAGCCAGGATCTCCTCCCAGATCCGGATCGCGTCCCGGGAGCCCCGCTGGATGGCGTGCTCGCCGGCCCCTTGAGAGGGGACCAGGCACGACCCGATCGTCTGCTCGATGCAGCTCTCCTTGACGCTGAGCTGGAGGTAGGCCAAGGCGAGCATCTGATCCACACCGGGGGGCTCGACCTGGGAGCGCAGCTCTTCGTAGAGCTCGATCGCCTCCTCCGTCTCCCCCGACAGCAGCAGATCCTGGGCCAGCAGCCGCTGCAGCGCGATCCGCTGGTTCGGATCGGCCGGCGGCGCCATGCGCTTCATCATCACCACCCTCGTCGCGTTGGCGTAGGGATAGGTGCGAGGGTCGGTGTACGTGGCGATCGAATCGAGACGGGCAGCCATCTGCCGCGTCCCTGGATGCGGCAGACCGGCATCCTGTACGCAACCGAGCCCGCCGGCGCAGAACAAGACGAGGGACAGCCCGCCTGCATTGGCGGCGAAGGAGTCGAAGATAGTATTGGGGCTCATAGTCGAGGGCGGTTGTCAGGCGAGACGTGAGCTTCTGTCATGGTCGGCAAAGATAGGGCGATGTCAGGACTTCGGAAGGCCGGAGCTGCACGAGCGTCGCCCCGGGGAATACCACCGAAACAAGAGAGCCGGCCCCTTTGGACCGGCTCTCGGACCGCGGCGTGAGGTCCTTCTCCGCCGTGGCCACCCGCACTGTCCTGCACCGTGCTCGCGTCTCGCCAGCCGGGAGAGGATTCGCCGCATCCCAAGAGCGCGAACGACAGCAGCGCCAGCAGCCGCAGCGTCGGCGGCACGGTCATCAGCAGCCCTCCCTCGAGCCTTCGCCGGAATCAACGCCGCCAACTCCCGGCGCGCTACATCGACTCCTCGCCCTTCAGGTACCGGTCCAGGAATTCGATCAGCGCAGAGGAGGCGCCTCGGTGTCAGGCCGAGCACCTGAGTGGACATGGGAACGCTCATGCGACCGTGGCCGTCTCAGGAGTCAATTGTATGACGCGAACCCGCGCCGAACGGTTGCAGCCGGCCTTCGCCCGTCAGCGCCCCCTCAGCTCATCGATGACCGCGGCGTCCACCCAGTACGCGTCGTCGTTGCCGCGTCGGGACGAGTTCAGAATGAGTTGGGCGCCGTCCGGCGTGACCAGCGCGCAGACCTCGTACCCGCGCGAGTTGACGGGCTCTCCCATGTTCACCGGCGCGGTCCAATTGCCCGCGTCGTCCTTGAAGCTGATGTACAGGTCCACGCCCCCTACGGCATTCGGTCGCCGGCTCCCGGTGAAGATGAGGTAGCTCTCGTCGGGGGCGATGAACGGCGATCCCTCGCCGGCCTCCGTGTTGATCATCGGGCCCAGATTCTTCGGCTCCCGCCAGCGTCCGTCGACGAAGCGCGACACATAGACGTCTCCCTCGCCGAAGCCGCCGGGCGCGCCGGAGCCGAAGTAGATGTTGCCGTTGGCGGCGACCGAGAACTGCCAGTGCATCTCCAGGGCGTTGGGGCCGCCCTCGATCATGTGTGGCTCCGACCACCCGTCCCCCGTGCGGTCCACATACCAGATGCGCTCGGCGCGCGAGCTGTCGACCGGGCTGGGCCGGTACGACAGGAAGAACAGGCGCTCACCGCCGGGGTCGAAGATCGGCTCGCCGTCGCCGGTCGTGAACTGCGAGAACGGCACCCGGGCCGGCTCGGTCCAGCGGTCCCCCTCGAGCCGCGAGGTGAACAGGATCGAGCGCGTGTACCCCGACTCGTCGATGATGAAGGAGCTGGACCAGAACGCCTCCTCTCCGTCCGGCGCGAACGTGGGCACGCAGTGCTCGAACCGGTGCGAGGCCACGATATCCAGCGCGAACGGGACCGGCTCACGCCCCGGCCTCGGCTGCCCCATGTAAGGGCCCTGCAGCACGGGGAAGTTGACGGGCGCGGTGCTCGCACCCTGGGCGGCCAGCAGCTCGACCACCCGGTCGTGGCCCCCCGCCTGCGCCATGTTGAGCGCCGAGTAGCCGGCCACGCTGCGCGCGTCGAGCGTCGCCCCGCGTGCGATGAGCAGCTCCACGACCTCCCGGTGTCCGTACTCGGCCGCGTAGTGCAACGGCGCCCGGCCGTAGCGGTCCCGCTCATCCACATCCAGCCCACGGTCGAGCAGAATGCCGACGATGCGTGCGGAGCCCCCTTCGCTGGCCGAGTGCAGCAGCGAGCCTTCGCTCTCGTTGCGGGTGTCGATGTCGATGCCGTCCGCCAGGAGCGCGAAGAGGCGCTCGAGCCCCTGCTCGATGGCCAACGTCGCGAGAAATCCGGCGTCGGGTCCCGCGGCAGGCACCTCCGCGCCGCGATCCAGCAGCAGATCCACCAGCGCCCCGTGGCCGCGCCAGGCGGCCAGTTCGAGCGGCGAGGCATTGTAGCGATCGCGCCCGTTCACCTCGGCGCCGCCGTCGAGCAGGATCGTGGCCACCTCGACGTTGCCGGTCTCCCGCGCCACCAGCAGCAGCGGCGTGCGGCCGTAGTCGTCTCGGATCTCCGTATCCGCGCCGCGCGCGAGCAGGAGCTGAACCATCGTCGGATGGCTGCGCAGCGCCGCGTACGTAAGCGGCGTCTCACCGCTGTGGGCCCGGGCGTCGATGGCCGCCCCGTGCGCCAGGAGCAACTGCGCCACCTCGGTGGCGCCCGCGCCCGCCGCGTAGTGGAGCGGCGTGCGATCGTGATCGTCGGTGCCGTTGACCAGGCCGGCGTCGTGCTCGAGCAGGCTGGCCACCGCCGCGGTGTCTCCTGCTCGGGCGGCCTCGCGGATGTCCTGAGCACGAGCGGCGGCAGAGATCGCGGTGAAAGCCAGCAGGAGGCTGGCCGAGCGAATGGCGTGCATGGGCCCTCTCTTCCCTGGGGCGCGCCGTGAGCACCGAAGGCCTCCCCTCCTCATCCACCCACAACGTCGTGTATCCGATGTCGACTGCTGATTGCACTACGGCCAGCGGCAGGTCGCGGTTCCTGCGGTCGGGGCGATGTCGGGAAAGTGGGGTCCGAGTCCTGGTCCTACCGCGTCACCACCAGGCCCAGTGTCAGGCAGTAAGGCGCCTACTGCCCGACTCCGACCGCCCTGAGAAACTCCTCGCTCCACATCGGCAACGGGTCAGCGTCACCGCGGGGATGCGCGTGCGCGACATCGTTGTACGCCGTCAACAGAATGCGTGGATCGCAGACGGCACGCACGACGACCTCGCGTCCCTGCGCTCGCTCGACGAGCGCCGCCATCTTCCAGCCTGCCGTGTAGAACGCCCCCTGCGGCACGTCTTCGGTGTTGATGAACGAGAACAACTGCGTACGCTGCTCCACTTCCGCCAGCTCGCCCGCGAGAATCTGCCGGAAGAACCGCTCGATCCGCGGCACATCCGTCGCGAAGTTGGCGACGTCCCGTTCCCAGACCGCCCACGCATCCGACGGACTCGAGGCGTGCGGATGTACGTCCGGCCCGCCCGCAGCGGCAAGCACGGCCATGCCCTCGCCGAAGCCGCTGAGCCAACTGACGACCCGTCGCGCCGGTGCGTCCAGCGTGTCGGCACCCGTCGGATCGGGACACGCCGCGCTGCCCACATGGTGCAGCTCGTGCGCCAGCGTGTTCGCGAGGACGGCCGCGGAGCGATCCGGATCGACATACATGAAGATCGCCGGGTCTGTATCGAGTTCGAACACGAAGCTGTTCGGCGTACGCTTGATCACCGGGTAGATCGTGGCATCGAGGACGACATCGTCGGGCAGATAGGCCAGTGCCCGCTCGGCGGCAGCGGCGATATCGATTCCACGCCACTTTCCCAGGGCCTCCCGCAACACCGGCAGACGGCGTAGCGCGTCGTCGGAACGCACGAATTCCCGGAATCTCGCGTCGAACGCCTCGGCCCCGAACGACTCCTGCCGCCGCTTGAGACGGATGTAGCCGGTCGTCGATTCAAGCCGGCGCCAGTCCGCCTCGCCAGGATCGACGCCCCGCGCCCGCTGCTCGAGGAGCGCGATGACCGCGTCGGCCTGGTCGAGCTCGATGCGAACCGTGACGGTGTGCTGGGGCTCCTGCGCGCGAACCCCCGCGGCCAGCAGCGTCGGCACAACAATTGCGACCGCTCGAAGGAAAGGCATGGCTCCAAGTATCAACGCCCGGAATGGCACCCGCAAGGCGTGACGCCCGGCGGTTGCGGCGTTCGTCACCCGCGGCGTTTTGCCGTGAGAAACACACCCCACCCGAGACGGGGTCTCAGGACTCACCGCATTCGACGGGCCCCGCGACGACCGCGCGGTCATCGGCCGCCTTCCCTCGAGCCTTCTCCGGCATCAACGCCGCCGGCTGCCGGCCGGTCAAGTGTCGACGCCATCATTGCCTCGGGCGAATCGGTCTTCGACCCGATCGCAGCCTTCTTGGGTAGCGCCCGCCTGCCGACCCGGAAGGTGGAGGTGCTCTTCATGGGCACCGGCCTCGGAAGGTACGTGGATGATTCCGGCCGGACCGTGTTGCACCGCCATGCCGCCGCGCTGGGCGGCTACATCGACTCCTCGCCCTTCAGGTACCGGTCCAGGAATTCGATCACCGCCGCATATCCCTCGATTTCGTTCTCCTTCTTCACGAACCCGTGCCCTTCGTCCTCGAAGATCACGTACTCAACCGGCACACCCCTCGCGCGAGCCGCCTCGACGATCTCATCCGACTCCACTTGCAGCACGCGGGGGTCGTTGGCGCCCTGGAGGACCATGAGCGGCGACCGGATCTCATCGGCGTTGAACAGCGGTGAGATCCGGTGCAGCCGCACGCTATCGGTGGCGGGGTCGCCCATCTCCTCATAAAGCGCCTCGCGGAACGACTCCCACCACGGCGGGATGCTGGTCAAGGTGCGGATCCAGTTGGAAATGCCGAACAGATCGACGCCGACGGCAAACTCGTCCGGCTGCAGCGTCAGGGCGGCCAGCACCATGTACCCCCCGTAGCTTCCGCCGATGATGCCAATGCGGTCGGGATCCACGTACCCGGTCGCAATGAGCATCTGCTTGCTGGCCACGACATCTCCCAGATCGGCCTCCCCATGCGCCTGATCGTCCATCTTGTAGAAGGACTTTCCGTAGCCGGAGCTGCCACGGTTGTTGATGTCGAACACCACGTAGCCATGGTTCACGAGCGCCTGTGTGAGCGCTCGATACCGCACCACGGCTTGCCCGCCGGGACCTCCGTGCACCATCACCACCGCCGGCGCCTTGGCGGAACGCGACGCCTGGTGTGGCTTGTAGAGCAGACCCGGCACCGCGAGCCCGTCGTATGACGTGAACCACACGTGCTCAGGAGCCACCAGGTCGTCACGATCGATGGTGCTGCTCAGCGCATCGGTGAGCCGTTGCGGCCTACCGTCCAGGGGACCACACCACAGATCGCTGGGCGTGCTACCGTCGGTGGCGTAGAACGCCACCCAGGAGTCGTCCTTCGAAAACTGCATGCCGCTCACCAACCCGTCGGGAAGGCCGCGGAGTTCCACCAGCTCCATGGTCGCCGCGTCGTAGACCCAGGTGACGATCTTCGCCTCCGTGTTGACCGTGACCCGGAGGTACGCACCACTCTTCGTGTACGACGCCCCGAGCACGTCCCACTCCGGCGCCAGGACCTCGGTCACCTCTCCGGTCTCGATCTCATAGCGATACAGCGCCGCGAACTCGCGATCCCGATCCGAAACGAACAGCAGGGCCGATCCGTCGGGTGTGAAGTCGGCTGGTGCGTTGGACACGCTGCCGGTGTGTGCCGTGATGTTCGTGGTGGTGTTGGTCTGACGATCGTGCAAGAAGATGTCGGAGTTCGACGTGGTGTACGGCTTCGCCAGCGACAGGTAGCGCTCGTCCGGCGACACCCCCCCAATACCGAACCCTTCATCGTTCCGGTACACCAGGGAGCGCGCATAGCCGTCCACGTCGTACTCGTAGACGTCGAAGAAGCGGGAGTCGCGCTCGTTCGTCTCCACGAAGAACGATCGCTCGTCGTCGGCCCAGCCGTCGAAGGCGGCCTTGAGGTCGTCACCAGGGGTGAGGTCCTGGACGGAGCCGTCCGGCGTACGGACGTACACGTGATCGAGCTCGTTCCCGCCCCGATCCTGCGTGTACAGTATGCGGTCGTCCGCCGGGAAGAACGAAACGGCGAACACCGCATCGTCCGTGGACTCGGTGAGCGCCTGCGTGTCACCGCCTTCGACGGGAATCACGTAGGCGTTGTACACGCCCGACACGTTGGACGTGACGAGCAGCCGTGTGTGGTCGTGTGAGAACGACGCTCCGAAATACTGGTCGTTTTCGTAGAAGTCGGCGACCGTGTATTGCTGGACGTCTCCGGTGGTCTGGCACGCGGCAAACACCAAGGCCGACAGTGCGAGAGCGACCGGGCTCCGGGTGGACATGACGCTGCCCTCCAGTGGAAATGGCTCCAAACGGCGCGGATAGTGGCTGGGTCAGAGCGTAACATGTGCGGCGCGGCGGCCTCGTGCCAGGGCGCCCGGGGGCATCACGTGCCCAATCTGAAACACTCCTGTGGGGGCATCGAGCCTGGCGGGACCGGCGTTCGTCACCTCGTGCCGCCGGCCGGTACAACCCTACGGCAGCGCGTTCTCGACTCGCTCGAACGGCGCCTCGATCCGCTCCTGGGCATACGGCGTGTAGGAGAAGGCGAGGCCGTACTGGTCGTGTCGCATCCCGCCGTCCAGATCCATGTCCACCACGCGCTGATAGCGCGCGACAGCCTCGTCACGCCGCGCCAGGAGGTCGAGCACGTGCCCCTGCCATAGCAGGGCCGTCGCCTGATCGCTATCGTCCTGCTCGGTCCCGGCGACCTCCTCCATCCGCAAGAACGCCTCGAGTGCTTCCTCGTACCGCTCCGCGTCGTACAGTGCGAATCCGATGCGGCGCAGCTCCGCGGTCTCGTGCATCGCGTCGAGCCAAGCCGCCGCGTACACCGCCGCGATTCCCCGGCTCCCCTCTCGACCCGGACCCGCAGCACGCACCACATACCGTGGCGAGCCCTGCCAGGCCGTTCGCCATGCCTCCAGGTGTCGCTGGTACGCCTCGCGCTCCGCCGCGCTCACGGGCGTCAGGCCGCGCAGAAACGTCTCGAGCTCGCCGAAGAAGTCCTCCGGGTTCTCGCCGAAGATCTCGTGCCCGGCGCCCGCGATCACGACCATGCGGGCGTGCGGATGGTTGCGTGACAGGATCGTCGGCTTCTCGTCACCCCAGGTCAGATCCCACTTCCCCTCCAGCAGGAGCGTGGGAATGGGGTTCCCTTCGAATGCGCCGGAGAGATCGACCTTGTTCGCGCTCCGATTCAGCATCCCGTTGAAATCGTCGTCGTTGACCCACTCGTAGCGTGCGATCTGTGCGATCTTTTCGGGGGTGGGCTTGTAGAAACGCTGCCGCTTCCAGTCGCCGTTGGTGAAGTTGTTGTAGATGATCTGCTCGATGTACTCCTGCCTGGACCACCCCCGCTCGGCGCGCAGCGTCCGCAACTCCTCCCGCACCGCCCGCATGCCGTCCCGCTCGGCGTCGGAGATGTACTCCATCTGGCGAGAGTGCCCCAGATCCGTCCACAGCCCGGGGCTCGCTCCCACGAGCACCAGACCAGCGACGTGCTCCGGGTGCATCGTCGTGTAGTACTGCGCGAGAAAGCCGCCGTACGAGTAGCCGAGCAGCACCCACTGGTCCACGCCGAGCGCTGCGCGCAGGTTGTCGAGATCGGCCACAGCCTGCTCGACGCTGTACCCGTGTTCCCCGGGTTCGAAGTCGGACAGGCCGGTTCCGCGCTGGTCGTAGTAGATGACGCGCGCGTACCCCGCGGCCCGGCCGAACCACGGGTGGAAGTAGTGATGCGTTCCGCCGGGACCCCCATTGATCAACACGAGGGGAATCCCGGTGCCTTCCTCCTCGACGTGCAGCTCCGCGTCACCCACGCCGACCCGGCGCACGGTCAGGTCGAGGCCGGATTCCAGCCGTGGGACCTCGGGGACCGCTCGCACGCCGTCTTCGACATGGACGACCCGATCGCGCACGGTCTCCCGTTCCTGCGCCGCAGCACCGGTCGTGAGAAGCGTGAGTCCACCGAGGGACGGCACCAGGACTGTGGCCCATCGAAACGCTCGCGTCATACTTCGCTCTCCCATACGTTGGGCGACCACGCGCGGTCGCTGCTGAGGCAGGGTGAACGCCGCCTCGGCGCCACCCCGGAGCCCGCCGCCGGGGCATGGCTCACGTCCCTATTGTTATCATTTTTGTCGGGAAGGGGATAGTCCGGCACCCTTCCTGACCCAACAACCCGCGACGCATCAGTTCACGTCCTGCACGCAGGGCTCCTCGACGAACACGTGGGTCCCTCGGCCGGTGGAGGGAGTCGGCACAGCGGTTGACGGAGCGGACCCGCAAGAAACATTGCCAGACCACCTCATGGGCGGTCTGGCAGCTTGTTACTCAATCGGGACGGCGGGATTCGTTGCGCAGCAGAGCGAGGCCGCAGAGCGGCCGCAGCTCCACCCGCGACCCCCTGAACCCCATGGGCCTCTCCCCGCGCATCACGCTTGTGCGGCCCGCAACCGCAACGCATTGCCGATCACGGACACCGAACTGAAGCTCATGGCCGCGGCGG
>JBDHJR010000012.1:0-78871 GCA_039586815.1 Gemmatimonadota bacterium
CGCTCGACTTTCCTGACCGGACCCGAAGGTGCCAAGGGGCTCGCCCAGGCGCTCGAGGCGGTGGGAGTTCCGGTCGAGCGGCGGCAGCGCCCACTCTACGGCGTGGCGGCGGACAGCGCGCGGCCGGACTCGACTGCTTGGCTCGCCCTGCTCGGTCTCTCCCCGCAGCCGGTGGAGACCGGGCGCCTGTTTCCCGATACACGGGAGGTGAGCCAAGCGGAACGGCGGGAGTTGATGCGCTACCTAAAGCGTGGGGGCGCGCTGCTGCTGGCGGGGTCCAGCGGAGTGGAGGAGTGCTTCGGAATGGACGTGACCCGGGTGCGCCACGGAGGGGACGGCGAGTCGCAGGTGGTGGGACCGCCCGGGAGCGACTCGTTGCCGGCGGCGAGATACGCCTGGCAGACGGCGGATCCCGAGGAGGGGGGCGGGGAGTGCACGGCGCCGGCCGTCTTGACGAGCCGCCTGCTGCTACGCACCGCCGACGGTGAAGCGGTGGTGTGGCGCCATCTGCTCAAGGGTGGGGGCCGCGTGATCCTCATGGCCGACTCCCGCTATCTCTCGAATCGCTTCATGCGGGATACCGAGGCGGGGCCTCTGGTGTTGCGCTGGCTGCTCGACGAAGCGCCGTCGCGCGTGATAGTGGACGAGTATCACCAGGGATTCGGAGTGGGTGGGTCGATTCTGGGTGCGGCATGGGCCTGGACCAGGAGGTCGCCCGGAGGCTGGGCGATGCTGCAGCTCGCGCTCGCGGGACTGATCGCGCTCGCCGTTGCAGCCGTACGGTTCGGGCCTGCCCTGCGCGTGGTCGAGCGCCGGCGCCGCTCCCCGCTGGAGCATCTGGACGCCCTCGCGGTGGGATTGGAACGCTCAGAGGGGGATGTTGCCTCCGTGCGGCTCATAGCGGGCGGGCTGCGGCGTCGTCTCAGCCGCACCGGGCACGTGCCGCGCCGTGGAGTTGACGATATGCAGTGGCTCGATGCTCTCGGGCTAGCAGCGCAAAGCGCCGAGGCACGCCGTGCCGTGAAGCGGCTCGGCCGAGTACTCCGTGAACGCGACGGCGCCGGGCGCGTGCTCGACGCCGCGACAGCAGTGGAGGACGTGTGGCAAGCACTACGACCAGCGGAAAGTTACAGGAAATCCTAGACGCGCTGCGCCGCGTCGTGCTGGGACAGGACGACGCGACCCGCGACTGTCTCGTGGCGCTCCTGGCCAGGGGACACGTTCTGCTCGAGGGTGTGCCCGGAACGGCCAAGACGCTGCTGGTGCGCACCCTTGCACGCGCACTGGACGTGAGCTACGCGCGCATCCAGTTCACGCCCGACCTCATGCCGGGTGACATCACCGGCATCTCGGTGCTCACGGGCGGCCAGGAGTTCGTGTTTCGAGCAGGGCCGCTGTTCCACGACCTGATCCTGGCCGACGAGATCAACCGCGCCCCGGCGAAGACGCAGGCGGCGCTGCTCGAGGCGATGCAGGAGCGGACCGTTACCGTGGACGGCACGAGCCATGCGCTCTCGGGGACCTTCACGGTGTTCGCCACGCAGAACCCGATCGAGTTCGAGGGTACCTACCCTCTGCCCGAGGCGGAGCTCGACCGCTTCATGATGAAGGTGACGATGGGGTATCCCGAGGCCGCGACGGAGCAGGGGATCCTGGGTCGCTACCTGGAGGGGTTCGAGGCCGACATGCCGGAGACCTACGGCGTGGTGCCCGTGGTCGACGCGGAGGGTGTAGCACGGCTGCGGCGGGCGGTCGAGCAGGTTCGCGTCGAGTCGCAGATCACCGCGTACATAACGCAGGTCGTGCGTGCCACCCGGGAGTCGGCGTCCCTCACTCTGGGAGCGAGTCCGCGTGCCGGTGTGGCGCTGCTCAAGACGTCGCGCGCACTGGCGGTGCTCCTGGGGCGCGACTTCGTGATCCCCGACGACGTGAAGCAGCTCGCCCCGGCGGTGCTGCGCCACCGGGTGGCTGTCGCGCCGGAGCTGGAGCTGGAGGGTGTGAGTGCCGACGATGCGCTCAAGTCGATCCTCGATCAGACCGAGGTGCCGACTACGTGATCGTCCCCACCCGGCGTGCCGTGCTGCTGTTTGCCTGCCTGGCGCCGGTGGGATTGCTGGGATACGTGACGCCGTTTGCGCTCGACGTGCTCGTGCTGCTGAACGCGGCGCTGGTACTGCTGATCATAGTAGACGCGAGAGTCGCGGTCGCGCCCGCGCGGATCGACGTGGTGAGGGAAGGAGCCGAGAGCTTCACCGTGGGGCGGGACACCGAATGCACCTACCGCTGGCGCAATCCGGGCACGCGCGCGGCTCGCCTCCTGGTGCGTGAGAGCCGCCCCGACATCATCGGCGGGATGCTGCCACTGCGCGCACTAGCGGTGCCCGCGGGCGGCACGGTGCGCGACGCGTTGCCCGTCACTCCTCGGCGCCGCGGCAGAGAGTCAGGTGGTTGGCTTGCGGTGCGAAGCAGCGGTCCGCTCGGGTTGGCGCAGCGCCAGGGCCGCATCGACCTGCCGTGGTCGGTGACGGTGTATCCGAGCCTGCCCGCCTCGCGTCTCAAGGCGTCGGTGGCCGAGGCGGTGCGGCGCCGCGAGAGCGGGCTCGCGACACTGCGTCGCCCGGGCGAGGGACGCCTGTTCGAGAGCCTGCGGGAGTGGGTACCCGGCGACGACACGCGCCACATCGATTGGAAGGCGACCGCGCGACGCCGCAAGGTGATCGCGCGCCAGTTCGAGGAGGAGCGCCGCCAGCAAGTCATGCTGGTGCTCGACGCCGGCCGGCTGCTCACGGCGGAAGTGGGTGGCGAGGCGCGCATGGAGCACGTGGTGCGTGCGGCGTTGTGGCTCGCATTTGCGGCCAACTACCACGACGACAACGTGGGCCTCATGGTATTCGCGGACACGGTGCAGCACTACGTGGCGCCGCAACGCGGCCGGCGCGGCCTGCGCCAGGTGCTCGACGTGCTGGCGACGACGCAGCCCGCGCTGGTCGAGCCGGACTACCCTGCCGCGTTCCGCTATCTGGCGGTGCGCAATCGCAAGCGGGCCCTAACAGTGTTCTTCACCGACGTGATCGACCGGTTCGCATCCGAAGCACTCGTATCACACGTGGGCTCGCTCAGGCCGCGACACCTCCCACTGGTCGTGACGCTGCGCAACGCGGATCTCGACCGGGCGGCCGTGCAGCGACCAGTGGCGGTGGGCGGTGCGTACCGCAAGGCGGCCGCCGAGGAGTTGCTTGCGGCGCGGGGCGACGCGCTGGCCGAGATGCGCCGCGCCGGCGCGGTGGTGCTCGACGTGCCGCCCGAGTCGGCAAGCCGTGCGGTGGTGGAGCAGTACCTCGAGCTCAAGCGGCGGGGGCGGCTGTAGCGTAGGCGCTAGCCGCCGGTCGCCGCTGCTGGGCAGGCGGGCTCCACACCAATGCGGCGGCGACGATGACAGCGGCGGATCGGTTCGTCACGGCGGTCTCCCGGGCGGAATGGTAGCGAGCGGCAATGTAAAGTACTTTGTATCATAAAGTCAAGCGCCTGTACACAACCTCGAGATTGCGCGGTAGCCGCCGACTAGCGGTTGAGAAGCCGGTCCAGCAGGCGGGTGAACAGCTGGGGGTTGAACAGGGCCGCAATCCGGGCATCCCAGCCCACGGGGTAGCGTAGTCGGGGACGGCGGGCGGTGAGCGCACGCTCGATCACCTTGGCGACCCGCTCCGGCGGAATGGCGTGCTTGGGTACGCGACCCTGCTTCTCCAGGATGGTGCGCAGCACGCGGCCGTAGAGCTCGTGGGCGCGCGGCGGCATCTGCTGCGCCGCAGCACGTGCGCGCTTGCGCGAGTTCTCGAAGATGGGTGTGGCGATGGCGCCGGGTTGCACGACCACGACCTTGATGTGCCAGGGCCGAAGCTCGCGGCGCAGCGCGTCGCTCAATCCCTCCACGCCGAACTTGGAGGCGGAGTAGACGCCGATAAAGCGCTGCGCGATGCGGCCGTTTATCGAGCTCACGTTCACGATGCGGCGGTCGGCGGCGCCGCGCAGATGGGGCAGAAACGCGCGGGACACGAGCAGCGGAGCCATCAGGTTTACCTCGAGCTGTGCCCGCACGTCCTCCAGCGGCAGGAACTCCATCGGGCCGGGTACCGAGATCGCGGCGTTGTTGATGACCGCGAACAACTCGCCTGCGGCCGGCCGTGGCACCTGCTCTGTCGCCGCCGCGATCGCTGCGCCGTCGGTGACGTCGAGGCGGAGTGGGGTGAGACCCTCGGACGCTGCAGCGCGCAACTCAGTCGCGTCGGCCTCGTTCCGCACGCCCGCGAAGACACGATACCCGGCGACTGCCAGGCGCAGCGCGGTGGCCCGTCCGATACCCGTTGAGGCCCCGGTGATGACCACCGTGCCCCGGCCGTGTGGACTCATGTTCCGACAATCTGTAGCTTCAGCTACCCCGATGTCGACCGAACGCGCGTTCCCCCCGTCCGCGCTGCTCCAGCGTCTGCGTGACGACCGCCCGCTCGTGGCGGTGGAGTTGCGTCCGCCGAAGACCGGCCTGAGCGACAGCCAGAGCATGGATACGTGGATCGACATGTACCACTCGGTGCGGCGGCTGGCACGGGGAGACACAGCCATCTTCCTGACCGACAACGCCGTGGGCGTGTCGGAGGAGGAGAACCTGCGTCACCTCGTGACCAATCTCGCGGGCGACGTGAGTCCGTCGAAGCTGTCGCCGTTTCTCACCTGCAAGCACACTATCGAGTACTGCCGCATGTACGTGGATCGCGCGGTGGCGGCCGGGTTCGAGGCTCTGACAGTGCTGGGCGGGGACCGCACCGTCGGGCCGCCACGCTGCGTCGAGTTCGCGTACATGCTGCGGCAGCAGATCCGCGAGCGGCACCCGGATCTGGCACTGGGCGGGTGGGCGAACCCGCACCGCGATGCGGCCGAGCAGGTGGGCTACTTGATGCGGCCGGAGTTCACGGGCGAGTACTACCTCACGCAGATCGTGTCGCACCACTCGCTGCGCGAGGTGGAGCGGTTCGTGAGTGAGGCGCGCAAGCGAGGCCTGGAGCATCCCGGCGTGTTCGGGGTGTTCCTCTACCGTTCCGCCAACCCTGCCACGCTCGAGCGGCTGGGCGAGTTCTTTCCGGTGCCTGCCGAAGGGGTCGTGCGCGACTTCGAGTCGGGACGCTCGGCGGAGGAGATCTGCGCGCACACGATTCGTGCGCTGCGTGAAGTGGGAGTGGAGAAGATCTACCTCTCCAACCTGGGGTTTCGGAAGCCGGAAGAGCGGTTCAAGAAGGTCGTGCAGGCTCTGCAGTAGCGACGCCCGGCACTCGACCGGGGCCCCACCTGCGCGAACTGCACTCCCCAATGGCATCCGGAGAGCTGCAATCGACGGACAAGGTAAGGCCGACCGACGCCACGGGGGTTACTGTCGGTCAGTGCTCGTGACGTTCGCTCCGGTAGGACCCCGGCCTCGCGCCACCCACCTGTTGCAGAGCGTCCGCTCTCCGTTCCCCGTTCTCCCTACCCCAACACCTCACGCGCTACCTCCACTCTGCCCAGCGGTGCGCTCACGTGCGCGCCCTGCGCCAGGCCCTTCACTGCGTCCAGCACCTCGCGGGCGATCGCGGTCCCTTCGGCGAGCGCCGCGTCGTCGCCCTTTTCCTGGGCTTTGCGCATGCGCTCTATCACGCGGGGCGGGACCTTCTGGCCGGGCACCTCGTTGGCGAGGAACTCGGCGTTGCGCAGCGACACGAGCGGCCACACACCGGCGATGACCGGGATACGGTACTCCTCCATCCGCTTCAGGAACTGCGCGAACTGGTCCACGTCGAACACGGGCTGCGTGATCGCGTAGTCGGCGCCTGCATCGACCTTCCAGTACAGCCGGCGCAGCTCCCGTTCCTGGTCGAGCGCAGAGGGGTTCAGCGCCACCCCGATCACGAACCGGGTCGGTGCCCCGATCGCATTGCCGCCCGGGTCGAGTCCGTGGTTCAAGCGATAGACCACGTTCGTGAGTCCGATGCTGTCGATGTCGAACACGGCGGTCGAGTCGGGGTAGGGGCCCATCCGCGGCGGATCGCCGGTGACGATGAGAAAGTTGCTGAGTCCGGCGGTGGCTGCGCCCAGCAGGTCGCTCATCATCCCCAGCATGTTGCGGTCGCGGCAGGTGTAGTGCACCACAGCCTCGATGCCCGCCTCCCGCTCGACCACGATCGCCGTGGGGATGGAACCCATGCGGCTCTGTGCCCGCGGTCCGTCGAGGATGCTCACCGTATCGACCCCGCTGGCCTGAAGCGCGCGTGCCTGTTCCAGCAACCGGTCGGAGTTCCATCCCTTGGGCGGCAGCAGCTCTACGTTGGTGACGAACTCCCCGGCCGCGAGCTTGGCACCCAGTCGCGAGCGCTCGGCGAGGGGAACGGCGTCCACCTCGGACGCCGCCTGAACTGCGTGGCGCTCCACGACCACCGCCCCGAGCCGCGGCTGCGTCGTGGCGATCATGTCGCTGATGCGCTTGATGTGCTCCGGGGTCGTGCCGCAGCAGCCGCCCACGAAGCGCACGCCCACCTGGATTAGGCGCTGGGCATAGTTCGCCAGGTAATCGGGGCTCGACAGGTAGATCTTGCGGTCCCCCACGGAGCGCGGCAGTCCCGCGTTGGGCTGGGCCGCCAGCGGCGACTCCGTGACCTCGGCCATCTGCTCGATGCCGTCCAGCATGACCGCCGGACCCACGGAGCAGTTGAGACCCACGACGTCCGCCCCCCACTCGGTCAGCGCCGCCGCGACGTGCTCGGCGTCGGTGCCGTACGCCGTCTTGCCACTCTCGTCGATCGTCATCTGTGCTATCACAGGGAGGTCGGTCTCGCCGCGCACCGCACGATACGCCGCGTGCAGTTCGTCCAGGTCACTGAACGTCTCCAGCACGAACCCGTCCACCTCCCCCTCGAGCAGGCCCCGCACCTGTCGGCGGTAGAACTCCTCGGCCTCGTCTCGCCCGGTCGGTCCCCACGGCTCGATGCGGATGCCCAGAGGTCCGATGGCCCCGACCACGCTCGCTCGCCGGCCCGCCGCGTCGCGCGCCAGAGCGGCGGCGGCACGGTTGATCTCCTCGGTTCGTTCCTCGAGCCCGTGGCTCGACAGCTTGACCGGGTTTGCGCCGAACGTGTTCGTCTCGAGAATCTCGGCCCCGGCACGCAGGTACTCTTCGTGTACCCCCCGCACCAGATCGGGCTTGGTCACGTTCAGTTCGTCGTAGCAGACGTTCACGAACATGCCCTTCCCGTAGAGCACCGTCCCCATGGCTCCGTCGACCACGTGAATGCGGTCATCGTCGATCAGCTGCCGCAGAGTGACGCTCATGCTTTGACGGCCTCCGTCGAGGGGTCGTAGGCCAGGTTGGGAGCGAGCCACCGCTCGACGGTCTCCACGCTCTCACCGGTGCGGCGCGCGTAATCCTCCACCTGATCCCGCTCGATGCGACCCACGCCGAAGTAGTACGCATCCGGATGTGCGAAGTACCATCCGCAAACAGACGCCGCGGGCCAGAGAGCGAAGTGCTCGGTGAGCTCGACGCCGGTTCGGCGCGTGACGTCGAGCAGCTCGAACAGCCTTCGCTTCTCGCCATGGTCGGGGCAGGCTGGGTAACCGGGGGCCGGGCGGATGCCCGCGTACTTCTCGCGGATTAACTCCTCGGTGTGGAACGACTCCTCGGACGCATAGCCCCAGAGCGTGGTGCGCACTTGTTGGTGCAGCCGCTCCGCGAGGGCCTCGGCCAGGCGGTCGGCCAACGCCTTGGCCATGATGGCGTGGTAGTCGTCGTGCTCGGCGGCGAAGCGCTCGGCCAGCTCGGTGGTGCCGAAGCCCGCCGAGACCGCGAAGGCGCCTAGGTAGTCGGCCACACCACTCTCCTGCGGCGCGAGAAAGTCCGCCAGACTCAGGTTCGGCCGGCCGGGAGGCTTCTCCATCTGCTGGCGCAGGTGATGCAGCACGGTGAGCGGCTCGGTTCGGTCGTCGCTCGCGTAGACTTCGATGTCGTCGCCTACCGTGCCGGCCGGGAAGAGGCCGACGACGGCGCGGGCGGTGATCAGCTTCTCTGCCACGATGCGGTCGAGCAGTGCGCGGGCGTCGTGCAGCAGCGACCTCGCCTGCTCTCCCACGGTCTCGTCCTCCAGGATCGCCGGGTACGTTCCCTTGAGCTCCCAGGTCTTGAAGAAGGGCGACCAGTCGATGTAACCCGCAAGCTCTTCCAGATCGCAGTCGTCGAGCGTCGTGATGCCGGGGGAGGCGGGACGCATGGGGACGTACCCGCTCCAGTCGAGCTCGAGCCGCCGCTCGCGTGCCTCCTCGATCGATATCGAGCGCGCCGCGGCACGTTTGTCACCGTGCGCCTTGCGGACACGGGCGTATTCGGCGCGCACCTCTGCCGCCAGACTGTCGCGCTTGTCGGCACGCTGCAGGTTCCCCATCACCGTCACGCTGCGTGACGCATCTACGACGTGGATCGTGGATCCCTCGTACTGTGGCTCGATCTTCACCGCGGTGTGGACCTTGGAGGTCGTCGCACCGCCGATGAGCAGGGGCACCGCGAACTCCTCGCGCTGGAGCTCGCGCGCGACGTGTACCATCTCGTCGAGCGAGGGAGTGATCAGTCCGCTCAATCCGATGACGTCCGCCCGCACCCGCCGTGCGGTCTCCAGGATCTGCGCGGCCGGTACCATCACGCCCAGGTCGATCACCTCGTAGTTGTTGCACTGGAGCACCACGCCCACGATGTTCTTGCCGATGTCGTGCACGTCCCCCTTTACGGTGGCGAGCACGATCTTCCCCTTGGGCGCGACCTCCTTGCCTCCGGCCTTCTGCTCCTGCTCGATGAACGGCACGAGGTACGCCACGGCCTTCTTCATCACGCGGGCGCTCTTGACCACCTGGGGCAGGAACATCCTGCCGCTGCCGAACAGGTCCCCCACGACGTTCATGCCGTCCATCAGGGGCCCTTCGATCACCTCGATGGAGTGGTCGTACTGACCGCGCGCTTCCTCGGCGTCCTGCTCGATGTAATCCTGAATTCCTTCGACCAGCGCGTGCGTTATACGCTGCTGTACCGGCTGGTCGCGCCACGCCAAGTCCTCGCGCTCCTCCCGTGCGGTGCCGTGAATGGTCGAGGCCAGCGCGGTGAGGCGCTCCGTCGCGTCCGGCCGGCGGTCGAACAGCACGTCCTCCACGGCTGTGCGCAGGTCTTCGGGGATGTCGTCGTAGACCGCGAGCGCTCCGGCGTTGACGATACCCATGTCCATGCCGGCACGAATGGCGTGATACAGGAAGGCGGAGTGCATCGCCTCCCGCACCGCATTGTTGCCCCGGAACGAGAAGGAGAGGTTGCTCAGACCGCCACTCACCTGCGCGTGCGGCAGCGTTTCCTTGATGGTGCGGCACGCCTTGAGGTATGCCAGGGCGTACTGGTTGTGTTCCTCGATTCCCGTGGCGACCGCGAAGATGTTGGGATCGAAGATGATGTCCTGTGGCGGGAAGCCCACTTGCTCGGTGAGGATGGCGTACGCCCTGCGGCATATCTCTATCTTGCGGTCCGCGCTGTCAGCTTGGCCCTGCTCGTCGAACGCCATGACGATGACTGCTGCGCCGTACTGCCGCACGAGGCGCGCCTGCTCGACAAACGCGGCTTCTCCCTCCTTGAGCGAGATCGAGTTGACCACGCCCTTGCCTTGCAGGCATTTGAGCCCCGCCTCGATCACCTCCCACTTGGAGGAGTCGATCACCACGGGCACTCGAGCGATGTCCGGCTCGGCGGCTACGAGGTTGAGGAATCGCTGCATTGCGTCCGCCGAATCGAGCAATCCCTCGTCCATATTGACGTCGATCATCTGCGCGCCGTTGGCAACCTGCTGGCGGGCGACCTCGAGCGCCGTCTCGTAGTCGTCGTCCTTGATGAGCTTGGCGAAGCGCGACGAGCCCGTGACGTTGGTGCGCTCACCGATGTTCACGAACAGGGTGTCGGGCCGGATGACCAGCGGCTCCAGCCCGCTGAGCCGCGCGTAGGGCTCGATCTCGGGTATGGGGCGCGGCGCATGCTCCGCCACCGCCTCGGCGATGGCGCGGATGTGGTGCTGTGTCGTGCCGCAACAGCCGCCCACGATGTTGAGGAAGCCGCTGGCGGCGAACTCGCCGAGCACGGCGGCCATTTCCTCCGGAGTCTGGTCGTACTGGCCGAACTCGTTGGGGAGCCCGGCGTTGGGGTGGCAGGAAACGAACGTGTCGGCGAGCGTTGAGAGCTCCTCGACGTGCGACCGCAGCTCCTTGGCGCCGAGAGCACAGTTGAGCCCCACGCTGAACGGACGCGCGTGGCTCGCCGAGATCCAGAAGGCCTCGGTAGTCTGACCCGAGAGGGTGCGACCCGAGAGGTCCGTGATCGTGCCCGACACCATGACCGGCACATCTCTGCCGCGCTTATCCAACACCCGCCGGATGCCGAACAGTGCGGCCTTCGCGTTGAGGGTATCGAACACCGTCTCGACCATCAGCAGGTCGACTCCGCCATCGAGCAACGCTTCCACCTGCTCGCCGTAGGCTGCGGCCAGCTCGTCGAACGTGACGTTGCGAAAGCCGGGGTTGCTCACGTCCGGCGAGATCGATGCCGTGCGGTTAGTGGGCCCCAGCGAACCGGCCACGAAGCGAAACTTGGCGGGATCGTCCGCGGTGATTCGGTCGGCCGCCTCTCGCGCCAGCCGGGCGGCGGCGAGGTTCATGTCGCGCACGGCTCCCTCGGTTCCGTAATCCGCCTGCGAGATGGCCTGCGCGTTGAACGTGTTGGTCTCGATGATGTCCGCACCCGCCTCGAGATACGCGCGGTAGATCGCCTCGATGACGTCGGGACGGGTGAGCGACAGGAGATCGTTGTTCCCCTCGAGCGGCGTGGGATGATCGCGGAACCGGGACCCGCGGAAGTCCGCCTCCTCCAGCTCGTAGGACTGGATCATGGTCCCCATCGCCCCGTCAAGCACGAGAATGCGCTCGCGAATGGCGCTGTGAAGCTGGTTGAGGCGGTCAGAGTTCGTCATAGACAAGAAAGCCCCGGTCGCTAGATAGGCGCCGAGGACGGGCTTTTTAGCGACTTGTTTAACGTGGCCGCAATACGCCGCAAATCACCACGATCTCGATTGTGAATGCAATGTACCGCCGCTAGGCCGTTTGCGCCACAGGTGGCCCCACGCGATAATGTGCCGTCAACTCCAGAGCGAGGTTCGAGCCTAGCCATGCTCCAGAAGGTAGACGTAGGCCGCAACAGCATCGCAGGGTATGCCAAGAGCGCAGGCAGGGACGTAGTTGAGCAGCTTCGCGAGCTTGCGGAGCCGCTGCGCGACGCCCGGATCCTGCACGTCAATGCCACGCCGTTCGGCGGTGGGGTCGCCGAGTTGCTGCGGGCGGAGATTCCTCTGCTGCGCGACCTGGGAATCGATGTGGATTGGCGGGTCATCACGGGAGGCGAGGCGTTCTTCCGGGCCACCAAGGCGATGCACAACGGCCTGCAGGGCTCCATGCGGGACATGACGCCGACGGACCGCGACGTCTACATGGAGAACGCCAAGCGCAATGCGGAGCTGCAGGAGGAAGACTACGACCTCTACTTCATCCACGACCCGCAGCCAGCCGGTCTGTTGGAGTTCGGCAGCCATCGCTCGGGCAAGTGGATCTGGCGTTGCCACATAGACACCTCGCAGCCCAATCCGACCCACTGGGAGTTCTTGCGTCCGTTCCTGGCGGAGTATCACGCCGCGGTCTTCACGCTGGGCGGGTTCGTGCCCCCGGATATGCCGATCAAGCGGGTGGAGATCATCCCGCCCGCCATCGATCCCGAGAGCCCCAAGAACATGGAGCTGCCGCCCGAGATGGCGAACGCGGTGCTGCAATGGATCGGGGTGGACACTGAGCGGCCGCTCATCACGCAGGTGAGCCGCTTCGATCCGTGGAAGGATCCGGTAGGGGTGATCGAGGCGTATCGCCTGGTCAAGCGCGAGCTGCCCGACCTGCAGCTCGCCCTGGTCGGCTCAATGGCGCTCGACGACCCGGAAGGGTGGGACATCTACGAGGAGATCCGTGAGGAGGGAGACAAGGATCCCGATCTGTTCATCTTCACCAACCTCACCGGAGTGGGAAATGTCGAGGTCAACGCCTTCCAGCGCATGGCCGACGTGGGGATCCAGCTCTCCACTCGCGAGGGCTTCGGCCTCGTGGTGTCGGAGACCTTGTGGAAGGGCACGCCCATGGTCGCACGGGCGTCAGGAGGGATTCCGCTCCAGATGGAAGGCGGCGTGGGGGGAGCGCTGGTCCAGACCGTGGACGAGTGTGCGGAGCAGGTGCTGATGCTGATCCACGACCGCGGCCGCGCCCTGGAGCTGGCGATGACGGGCAGGGAGCTGGTGCGCGATCGCTTCCTGCTCACCCGCATGATGGCCGACGAGATGCGGCTGTTCGAGTCGGTGCTGGGGAGGCCCTCGATCGACACCCCGGCGGCGATGATCGGCCTCACGGGCGAGGTACGCGATCCGGTGAGCGGCCGGGCGGTCGACCGCAAGGAAGCCCTCACGGCCGAGTACGCCGAACGTGTCTTCTACTTCATCTCCGCCGAGAGCCGAGCCCAGTTCCTGGAGGACCCGGAGTGCTTCCTGAGAGCGCATCCGGAGAACAACGCGGAGAGCGCAGAGGGTGAAAGTGCCTGAGTTCCGGCGCGACCCCACCACCGACGAGTGGGTGATCGTGGCGGCCGAGCGCGCACGGCGGCCGGGTGCTTCCCGGAGGGCTGTCAAGGCGGACGCCGTCGAGCGCGATCCCTCCTGTCCCTTCTGCCCCGGCAACGAAGAGCAGACTCCGCCCGAGATCATGCGGCGGCCGCGCGGGGCTGATTGGCGCATACGGGTGGTGCCCAACAAGTACCCGGCATTGGTGCCGGATCTGCCGGCTGCGGGCGGCGGCGACGAGCTGCACGCGAGCATGCCTGCCAGGGGATACTACGAGGTGATCGTGGAGGGAGCGAGCCACCGTTCCTGCCTTGCTCCCGGAAAACCAGAGTCGCTGGCAGAGGTGCTGCTCGCCGCGCGCGATCGCCACGGCGCGTTCCGCGCCACTTCCGGACTGGAGTACTTCTCACTGTTCAAGAACCACGGCCCGCGCGCCGGCGCCTCGCTTACACACCCGCACTGGCAGCTCGCCGCCGCGCCGGTGGTGCCGGGGCAGCTCAGGCGCATGCTGGAAGTGTCCAGGGCGCACTGGGCGGCGGGCGGCACGTCTGTCTACGCCGACGTCATCGCCGCGGAGCGTGAGGCCGAGGTCCGCCTGATCGACGACGTCGAGGGCTTCTTGGTGTTCGCACCCTACGCGCCGCAGTGGTCGGGCGAAGTGTGGGTCGTGCCCGAGGGAGGAGATGCAAGCTTCGGTGACGCGAGCGATGCCGACCTCGAGGCGTTCGCCGCAGCATTGCATGATGCGCTCAGCCGCACTGCAGCGGCCTTGGACGACCCCGACTGCAATGTCGTGATCTTCTCGGCGCCGTTCGGCATGGAGGGCCTCGAGTACTTCACGTGGCACGCCCGCATCCAGCCGCGGCTCACGGTGCCCGGCGGGTTCGAACTGGCGTCGGGCACGGCAATCACCACGATGGCGCCCGAACAGACGGCGATGCTGCTACGGAGTGCGGTTGGGTGAATCTGGACTAGAAGAGTCCTGCTGAAACGCTGTTCACGTCGGCCGCAACAGCAATTCCACGTCCGCCATCCCCGACATCAATCGGTTGATCTCGTCTCCCACATCTGCAGCCGCGGCGAGATCGGTCGTGAGGCCCTCGACGGTTCCCGTACCAGTCGTCAGGCGCAGCAATCCGAGACGAATGGTCTCCAGGGAGGCGACAGCCTCGGCCAGGTGTCCTTCGGTGGTCTCCCGGGCGTCCTGCAGATCGGCGGGAATCTCGTCTCCTGCCGCCCGCGCTGCCGCGTGCGCGTCGTTCAGCATCTCCAGTGTCTGCCGCAGTTTCTGTGCGTCGGCCTCCAGGTGCCGGACCACCGATAGCACATCACCCAGGCCGGCGCGGAGCGCCTTGGGGAGTTGTTCGTACAACGCGTCCACGGCAAAGCCGATCTGCAGCTCGGTGGGGCGGTGCGTGGGCCGCATTGGGAGGGCCTTCTTCTCGAGTCGGATGCCGGCCACCTTGAAGAGCCATTTGGCGAATCTGCCCTTCCAGAACTTGAAGCGACGCTCGGCCTTGGCATCGATCCGTCGCGCCCTGAGCGTGGTACCGATCGACAGCGATACGGCGCCGGCCAGCACTGAAACCGGAAAGGTCCACGCCAGCACATCCGCAGGTGGTAGCAGTCCAAAGAAGGAAGCGAAGCTTGCCGCGAGGCCACCGCCCGCGACGGCCGCTACTCGGAACGCGACCTTCTCCGCCGAAGATGCCTCGACGCCGTGGCTATAGGCCAACTCCTCACGGCGGCGTTCCACCTCTGTCCGCAGAGCGGCCAGGAGATCAGTCTGGGTATGCCCGGAAGCCAGCAGCCTCCGGATGCGATGCGTTGCGAGAGCCAGCGGTGGTGCGAGGATAAGTGAGCCGTAGATCGCCGCGAAGGCGGCAATGAAGCTCAGGCTCCCTCCCTCGGAAATCCAGATCCCCACCGCCGGTGAGACCATCGCAACCGAGAACACGAAGTAAGCGACGCCGTCGCCGGGCAAATCAATCGGGTCCTTGATGAAATTGCGTACCGGGGCAGGAACGTCACGTCGCTCACGCATTGCGGCATCCACCGCTTCGGAGAAGGCCGCGGCCGTCTCGAAGCGCGCGCTGGGCTCCTTCGCCAGACACCTGTCTACGCAACGTGCCAAGCGGCTCGGCACGTGCGGAGCGACGGCTTTCAGCGGTTCTGGCGGATCTTCCCGATGCTGCCGCAATACTTCGGAAACCTGCTCGTCGTGAAACGGCAGCGTTCCCGAGAGTGCGTAGAATCCCACCACTCCCATTGAGTACGTATCACTCCGTGCATCCACGCCCTGGCCCCACGCTTGCTCCGGGCTCATGAACTCTGCCGTGCCGATGATCTCTCCCACACCGGTGGCATCCGCGCCCGCGAGGAGGCCGGCGATGCCGAAGTCCGCCACCAGCGCCCGGCCTGTTTCCTCCTCCAACAGAATGTTGTCGGGCTTGACGTCGCGGTGGATGACGCCTTGCGAGTGCGCGTAGGCCAGCGCCCAGCCCAGCTCCTTGAGGAGGCGTGCACCGTCGGACGGTGGCAGGGGGCCCCTGCTCTGGACGCGATGTCCCAGGGTCTCCCCGGCCACGTAGCCCATGACGAAGTAGACGAACTGGCCGACTTCATCGACGGCGAAGATGGGAACGATGTTCGGATGTGACAGCTTGGCTGCCGTGCGCGCCTCGCGCAGAAACCGCTCACGCAGCTCCGGTTTGCTCGAGAGGTGCTGCGGCAGGACCTTCAAGGCCACGGGTCGGTCCAGCCGGACGTCTTGCGCCAGGTAGACGATCCCCATCCCGCCACGACCGATCTCCGCCTCCAGGGAGTACTTTCCCGCAAGCGCCTCCTGCAGCGCGAAGAACTGGGGATCGAGTGGTTGCTCCACGGAGGTCATCGGCAACCTCGGTCGGGAGACGGTTGACTGGATCTCGAAATCAGAAGCTAGGAATGGACCGGCAAACCCGGCTGTGATTTGCCACACCGTACAGGGTACGGGGCCTGCCCTGCCTAGTTCGTGCGATCGCCTTTCCGTACGGCTTTCCCGTCCACGACTCGCCGCCCGAACTGCAGGCAACGCTCGACAGCCAGTTCCTGGGTGGGGTAGGTGTTGGGCGCGCGGCACCGCCGCGCCGCCGCGCTGCCATCGGTGGGCGTGATTCGTACTTCGAGCGTCCAGCCGTGTGGGTCGTTGTTGAGCCTGCTAGTGGGCTCGATCACATATCCGTTGTACTCGATGCGTCTATTCATTTCGCTCCCGTGTCAACGTTGTCGTATCTGCCCGGGCCGGGTCTCGCCGGCCTCAGGCCGCGCCCTTCTCGATGGACGGAAACGCATTCGTGTCGAGCCACGTCCTGAATGCGCGATCGAGTTCCGCCTCGTCCTGGTCGGGATGGAACGGCAGGACCTCCCACCGGGTGCCGGCGCTCATCAGCCACCACGCGGGGCCCGTGGCCGGCAGCTCCCGCTTCGCATTGGCCGGTTGGCCGTCGTATGACACGAAGTGGAACTCGCGGCCGCGGTACTGCAGCCGCCGCTGCTCAACTGTAGGTCGGCTCATCGCAGGTCCTCTAGCGAACAGTAGGGTACGCGGCCGTCGATGATGCGACGCCCGAATGCGTGGCAGCCCCGAATCGCTGCCTGCTCGGTCGGGAACTTCTTTGGTCCGCTGAAGGCGCGCCGCTTCGTGCGGTACGCAATCGTGAGGTCGAGGGTCCACTCTCGGCTGCCGTGGATCTGGAACGTGCGCGGCGTGATCGTCCATCCGCGGTAGGTGAGTGAGTTCAGCGGAGGCATCAGGGTCAGAGCGCTCTTCTCCAAAAAAGAAAGAGCGAGGCAGCGCTACGGCGCTTTCCCGCTCTCGCATGATTGTCACTCGGGCGACAGGCACATCGCCTGCTCGCGAAGGCTAGTCGGTCAACGTCGCATTGTCAACGCGTAACGCGCCAAAGTACGTGCCGACGTCAACCTTTGCCTTGTGTGCGTCGCACTGCTCACCGATCTTATGACCGCCCCCTACACCAATGAGGATCGCCGCATCTTGTTTGCCATCAACCACGCTGCAGCCGCACTCGTCATTAAGCGCAAGGATCCCACCGTCTCGCTGATCTGGCTGCTCATCTCTGTGCAGTTCATGGAGTTCATGTGGGTCGCGTTCAACTACCTCGGTATCGAGCGCACGACCACCAATGACACAGTCGCCTTCGTCGGCGACATCCACCTGACCCACATGCCCTGGTCGCATTCGGTTGCAACGACGCTCGGTATTGCCGCACTAGCGTGGTTCGTATTGGCCAAGGGTCTTGGCAAAGCGAAACTTGGAGTCGCAGTCGGCATCGGGATCGCGTCGCATCTCGTGCTCGATGTGCTGACACACCAGCCAGATCTTCAGCTCGCGCCGTTCGTGTCATACCCGAAGCTGGGCCTCGGGATCTACGGGGCGGCACCACTCGCCGCATTCGCTTTCGAGCTAGGCTTCGGGATCTGGTGCTGGTGGTACTATGGTGGGGGAAAGGCATTGCTTGCGGCAATCGTTCTCTTCAACGTTGCCAACATCTCGATGTTCGCGGCGGCCATCCCGGGGCCCGAGGCCTGGCTCGCCCATCGACCCACATTGCTTACGACGGTCATCTTCGTGCAGATCGTGGCAACGCTAGCGGCGGTCGGCTATCTAGCGTCGCGAACACAGGGTCCGTCGGCCGATGCAGCTGCGGCTACTGGATCGACCGTGTAGCGTCGCGGACGATGCGCCGCCTGGCGCGCCGCGCCGTCACGCCCTAGTCTTGTTGCCACGCTCGCCTCCCGGAGCGCCCTAGGTGACCGAACAAGTTGAACACCTGAAGAAAGCGTTGGCGGACCGCTATGCCGTCGAGCGGGAGCTCGGCAGCGGCGGCATGGCCGTCGTGTACCTCGCGGAGGACCTGAAGCACCGGCGCAAGGTCGCCGTAAAGGTGCTGCGGCCGGAGATCGCCGACGTGATCGGGCCGGACAGATTCCTGCGCGAGATCGAGATCGCCGCCCGCCTGCAACACCCGCACATCCTGCCGCTGTTCGACTCCGGTTCGGCCGGTGACCTGCTCTACTACGTCATGCCGTACGTGGAGGGGGAGCCGCTGAACGAGCGACTCGAACGGGTAGGCTCGCTCGCTGCGGACGAAGCCCTGCAGATCGCCTGCGAGGTGGCGAGTGCGCTCGACTATGCCCACCGGCAGGGCATCGTGCACCGCGACATCAAGCCGGAGAACATCATGGTCTCGGCGACCGGGGGTCACGCGATGGTCGCGGACTTCGGCATCGCGCGGGCACTGAGTGCCGCCGGTACTCCGGGGATCACCCGTACGGGCTTCGTGGTGGGGACTCCCGGCTACATGCCGCCGGAACAGCTGAGCGGGGACGAGGTGTCTCCCGCCACCGATGTGTACGCTGCGGCGATGGTGCTGTACCAATCCCTCACGGGCCGGAAGTGGCCCGTGCTCCAGCACACGCACGAGGCCAACTGGTCGGAGGTCTCGCGCCCCGTGCGCCAGGTGCTGGAGAAGGCTCTCGCATGGGAGCCCGGCAGGCGCTGGTCCGACGGGGCGGTCTTCCGCAAGGAACTGATGCGCGCTCAGGGAGCATCGGGCCCGCAGGGTCGAGGAAGGGCCTGGGCGATCGGAGCGGCGCTGGCCGTGGTCGTCGTTGGTGCAGCGGCGTTCGGGCTACAACGCCTCTGGCCGGGAGGCGGCGCAGCGGTAGAGGCGACGCGCATAGCGGTGCTTCCCTTCTCGGTGCGTGGCAGCGACACGTTCGATTACCTGGGCGTGGGTGTAGTGGACCTGTTGAGTGTCAAGCTCGACGGCGCCGGCACCCTGCGGAGTGTCGATCCGCGTGCGGTGCTCGGCGTGGTGGAACGCCGGGGCGGCGACCCGCCAGATCCAGCAGGCGCGCTCGCGATCGCCGAGGGCTTCGGCGCGGGGATGTACGTGCTGGGGAACATCGTTGAGGTGGGTGACCGGCTCAGGTTCGATGCGTCCCTGTACGACCGAGCCCAGGGGCTGGAGCCGGTGGCACACGCCTCGGCCGAAGGTCAGCCAACCGAGGTGCTCGGCCTGCTCGACGAGATTGCGGGTGAGCTGCTCGCCGGGCACGGTGCGCTCCGGGGATCGAGGATCACCCAGATCGCATTGGTCACCACCGACTCGCTCCCGGCGCTCAAGTCGTACCTGCGCGGCGTGCGGGAATTCCGCGCGGCGCGGTTCCCGGAGGCGGCGGTCGCGTTCGAAGAAGCGGTAGCGGCGGACACGTCGTTCGCGCTCGCGTGGTATCAACTCAGCGTGACGGCCGACTGGCTGCAGCGGGCCGAGCCAGCGCGGGAGGCTGCGGAGCAGGCCGTGTTGTTCGCCGACCGCCTGGCCGAGCGCGATCGGCGGTTGCTGGAGGCGCTGGTGGTAGTGCGAGAGGGCAATACCGTAGAGGCCGAGCGACTCTACCGCGAAATCGTGGACACGTATCCCGACGATGTGGAGGCGTGGAGCCAGCTCGCCGATTTTCTGTTTCACTTCAAGCCGCGCCTGGGAGGCAGGCTCGATGACTCGCGAGAGGCATGGGAACGCTTGATCGCGCTCGACCCCGACCAGGCCTCTCCCTTCGTACATCTGGCGCGGGTGGCCGGAGCGGCGGGAGACGTCGCCGGTTTGGATTCGCTGGCGAGCCGCGCTATCGAGCTGAGCCCCGAGGGCGACCGCGTTCTGGAGATGCGCGTGCTGCAAGCCCTCGCGCACCAGGACTCCAGTGCTCTCGCGCAGGTGCTCGCCGACCTGGCACGCGTGGGCAACGACGGGCTCGCGGAGGCTTCGTGGAGCACGGGAGCCTTTCTGGATCATCCGGCCAAGGGCGAGGCCGTCGCCGGTCTGATGACGGCCCCGACCAGGTCGGGGGAGACCCGGTCCTACGGATATGCGCAGCTCGCGTTCAGCGACCTGGCTCAGGGCAAGTGGAGTTCTGCCAACGGCAGGCTCGAACTCCTGCGCACGCTGGAGCCTGCGAGGGCACTCGAGATCGAGGCGTTGATGGCTGTCGCGCCGTTCAGACTGGCCGAGAGAGCTGAACTCGAGGGCCTGCGGGACCGCCTCGTGGACTTCGATGCCGCTGCGATAGCTCCTAGTGCGGCGCAGGGCGTGTGGTTTGCGGTGCACAACGGCCTGCATCCGCTGCTGCGGGCCTACTTGCTGGGCGTGGTGAATGCGCGGCTGGGCGATCGTGACGCGGCTCAGCGCTTCGCAGGAGAAGCCGAGCGCATGGACGTACCGCAATGGAGCGGCTCTCTGCAACACGACATAGTGCGCCGTGTGCAAGCCACGGACGCGCTGGTATCG
Organism: Gemmatimonadota bacterium; assembly: GCA_039586815.1. Taxonomy (GTDB): domain Bacteria; phylum Gemmatimonadota; class Gemmatimonadetes; order Gemmatimonadales; family GWC2-71-9; genus WVYX01. The sequence continues at coordinate 20,090 of JBDHJR010000012.1, forward strand.
GGCGACACCGCTGCCGCCCTGGTGCTTCTGGAGGAGGTGCGGCTCGAGGTGTGGCACCAGTTCAGCGTGTCATCACCGTTCTTCTCCGGAAGCCTGGAGCGCTATCTGCTGGCACGGCTGCTCGAGCAGGCAGGGAGGCACGCCGAGGCCCTGAGGTGGTACGGCTCGTTCGAGGGGTCCGCACTGCACGATCGCATCTACGCGGCTCCGGCGCAGTGGCGCAGCGCCAGGATTCACGAAGCGCTGGGCGACCTGGAGCAGGCAGCACTGCACTACCAGCGCTTCGCGGCGCTGTGGCGCGACGCCGATCCGGAGTTCCGGCCGATGGTTGAGGAGGCGCGCAGCAAGTAGCCTCGGCGCCGAACGAGTCGCCGAATCCCGATTGAATCCGCTCTTGTTCGCTGAGCCCCTTCCCGCATGTTTCGGTAGGGACTCCTGCCATGAGACGTCTGGTCACCGGGCTCATGTTGACCGGCATCACCGCAGCCGGGACGTGGACGTGCGGCGACTCCACTGGTCCAGGTTCGATCGCGGGTACGTACAACCTGGTGAATGTTGGCCGGACGTATATCTATGAGGACACCTCCGGTTTCCTGCATGAGAAGATGGAGATGTCAGGGTATGTGCGTCTGAACAGCGACCGGACGTACTCCCAGGGCTTCACGTTTCAGATCACCGAATACGACTCCATCACCTTTGAGCTTACCGGTAGGGTTTGGACCGATGACGTGACCTTTAGCGGTTCGTGGACACGTGCAGAGTCGGTCATCTACTTCACCAGTGCTTCGGGAGGCACGTTCACCGGCTCTCTCAGCGGGGACGTGCTCACCATTGGCAACCAAGTGTATCGGAAGTAGCGAGGTCGCTCGCGCTTGACTTCTGCTTGACGCCGCGCGCTGTGAGCGGCTTGCGGCCTGCCCTCATTACGGCAGCGGAACTCACCGGGATTCAGATCAGCCCCAGCAGCTCCAGCACCCGCTCCCGCTCGACCCCCTCGACGGCCACCCGCTTGCGCCGTCCCGTGGCGCCGCTCACCACGGCGACCGAGGAGCGCGCCACACCTAATCGCTCGGCCAGGAAGCGTACCAGCGCCTCGTTGGCCGCCCCACCAACCGGCGGCGCCGCCACGCGGATCTTGATGGCATCACCGTGCCACCCGACGACCTCGGTGGTCCTGGCTTTGGGCTGCACGTGGATGGTGAGAACGGTGGAGGCGGTCACCTAGATGAGGCTCAGCAGGATCCCCTGCAGTATCAGTATCACGATCCACGCGACGATGGGCGTGATGTCGAACATCCCGAAGCGGGGCACGATGCGCCGCAGCGGCTCCACGATCCAGTCGGTCAGCCAGTAGAACGGCTTCATCCAACCGCGGTAGCGCCCCACACCGAACCATGAGCCGATCACCCGCACGATGAGCGCGAGGATGATGAGCTGCGTCCCGTAGTACACCACGAGACGGGCGATGCCGCGCGGACCGGCAGCTGCCGCGCCTGCGCTGCGCATCACGGTGAGTGCCACCCACTGCGCCCCGGTGAGCACGAGAATCCCGCCCACCACGGTTACGCCGAGGAGCCACCACGGTGCGCTCTGCGGATTCTTGCCCTGCTTGAGGAGCCAGGTCTCGAACGGGTCGATGATGGGATCTGTCGTTCTGCGGATGAGCTGACCGAGGCGTCCGAAGGGATTGATGCGGCGTGTCTGGATGGCCCACGAGCCAAAGGCGACCGCCGCGCTCAGGACCAGCACCCCGAACACGGCGTAGCGCAGCACGTCGTACCAGGTCACTTGAGTGCCACCCTCTTTGTCTCACCCGGCACGAGCTGATGCATCTCGTCCCGCACTCTGATCTTGATCGGCGGCGCCATGGAAGGGAGTGACGTCATCTCGAGGCGCTCGTGGGTCATGTCCAGCTTGAGGCAGTGGCCCCGGTAGCAGATGCGAAGCTGCAGATCCTGGAGTTCCTCGGGAAGCCTCGGGTTGAGCCAGAGCACTTCGCCGCGGGTCTCGATCCCCGTATAGCAGCGCTGCACCAGGTCCACCGTGCCGGCCATGGCGCCGAGGTGAATGCCCTCCGCGGTGGTGCCACCCTGGATGTCGGCCACGTCGCTCTCCAGCGCGTCCACGAACAGGTCCCACGACCCGGGGCGGTTTTCACGGGCGAGCAGCCAGGAGCTGACGACCCGGCTGAGCGTGGAGCCGTGTGAGGTGCGGGCGTCGTAGTAGTCGATGTTCTTGGGAATCATGGCGTGGTCGAAGTCGTACCCCAGGCGCTGGAACAGCTCCTCCAGCTCCTCCGCCGAGAAGAGATAGAACAGCATCAGGACGTCGGCCTGCTTGGAGAGCTTGTACCGGTTCGCCGTATCGCCCTCGGCCTCCAGGATGCGGTCGAGCCTGTGGATGTCGCCGTACTTCTCGCGGTAACCCTCCCAGTCGAATTCCTGCAACTCGTCGTAACCCTCGAACTGGCTGATGATCCCGTCGCCGTGGAAGCAGACCTTCATCTTGCGGGAGATCTCCTCCCACTGCTCGATCTCGTCGGGGAGCACCACCAGCTTCTCGCACAGCTCGTCCCGCTTGTCGTAGGGCAGCGCGTAGAAGATCTCCAGTGCACGCCACAGCACCCATGCCGCCATGAGATTGGTGTAGGCGTTGTTGCTGAGGCCCGGTTCCTCGGTGTCGGGATACCCGTCGTGGTACTCGTCTGGACCCATCACACCCAGGATCTCGTAGCGGTCGATCTCCTCGTCGTAGCTTGAGACGCACGCCCAGAAGCGAGCGATCTCTATCAGCATCTCCGCGCCGAAGAAAGCCATGAACTGCACGTCGCCGGTGACCTGGTAGTACTGCCAGATGTTGTAGGCGATCGCCGCGTTCACGTGCCGCTGCCGTTGACTGTTGTCGGGCAGCCAGCGACCGGACTTGGGGTTGAGATGTACCTGCTGCGTTTCCTCCCTTCCGTTGCTGCCGCTCTGCCAGGGGTACATGGCGCCGAGGCAGCCCGCCTCGCGCGCCGCGGCCCGTGCTTCGGGTAGACGGCGATAGCGGTATCGCAGCAGCGCCCGCGTGATCTCCGGCTGCCGCAGGTTGAGGAACGGGAAGATGTACAGCTCGTCCCAGAAGATGTGCCCGCGGTAGGCCTCGCCGTGCAGCCCCCGCGCGGGCACGCCCACGTCGAGCTCGGTGCTGTTCAGCGAGACGGTGACCAACAGGTGGAACACGTGGAGCCGCAACACCAGGGCGGTGTGCTCTTCGTGCCGGTTGGGTACGTCTGCCTTGATCGCGATGTCGAACCGGTTCCACAGGTGCTTCCACGCGTTGGCGTGGCTCTTGAGCAGGGACCCGAAGCTCCCCTGCCGTGGGATGGCTTGTTGTGCCTCCAGTCCACACTCCGCGATGGCGTGATCCCTTGAAGTGTAGAACGTGACGACCTTGTCGATGGTCACGGGCTTGCCCTGCGCCGCGTCGAGCACCAGCTCCTGGGCGATGTAGGCCGGACGTTCCACGAGGCGCCGCTCGACACGCTCGGGCTTGCCATCACGGTAGGCGCGGGTGCGGGCTGCCTGCGCCACCCCGATGCGCGACTGGCTGGTCTCGACCTTGAGATAGACCGTCTCGTCGTCCACCTGAGCCGTCGCCAGCGGCTCGAGGTGCTTGCCGTTGAGCTTGCGGTAGCGCGGCACGCCGCTGTTGACGACCGTGCCATCGAGCGCCGAGCGGAACTCCACGCGCCCCGACCAGTTCTGCGACGTGAGAGAAGTCTCGAGCGCGCACACGTGCGGATCGCCCATGTGGACCAGGCGCCGGTGCCGGAGCAACGTTTCCCGACCCTCGGCATCGCGAAACTGCATGGCTTTGGACAGCACGCCCTGCTGCAGGTCCAACTCCTGGCGGTACGACAGGATTTCGACCTGAGTCAGGTCGAACCACTCCCCGCCCTCGACGCGGAAGGTGAGTTCCAGCCAGTTGGGGAGGTTTACCAGGTCCTCGTTCTCGATGACCCGGCCCGCCATCTCGGTACCGAGGCGATTGTACCCGCCGGCCATGTAAGTGCCGGGGTAGTGCACGTCGTCCGCGCCGACCTCGGCTGCTGCACCCCGGGTGGCGAAGTAGCCGTTGCCCAGTGTGCAGAGGGCCTCGCGCAATCCCTCCTGTCGCGGGTCGAATCCTTCGTAGGTGAGAGTCCAGCCGTCCATCAGCGCGTGGACTCCACGGCCGAGATCAGGTGCCGCAGGAAGACGCGGGCCTCCTCCGTGTCGCGCAGCAGGTAGTGCGCACAGCTGTCGCCGGCCTGCTCCGCCACCAGGATGCCGATGCCGCGCTGCTCCAGGGCACAGAAGGCGTCCTCGTCCGTCTCGTCGTCTCCCAGGTAGAACGGCAGCACGTCGGGCTGGTCCAGGCCGAGTGCCCCCAGCAGCCACAGCACGGCCTTGCCCTTGTCCCATGCGATGTTGGGCCTCAGCTCGTAGACCTTCTTGCCGCCGGTGCGGCGCAGATCGGGATGGCGGGCCGCGACCTCCTCCATGGCGTAGTCGATGGCGGGGAGGTCCTCCTCGGCCACCAGGCGGTAGTGCAGGGCGACGGCGTACTTCTTCCGCTCGATCAGGGCTCCCTCGATGTCCCCTACGCGCCGCTCCAGCCGCTCGGCGGCGTCCTGCAAGTCGGGCTGGTGCCTGTCCCCCTCCCGGTGCTGCATGTCGAGCCCGTCCGGCCCCACGATGTCGAAGCCGTGGCTGCCCGCGTATACCAGGGAATCGATCTGCACCAGGCTCTCCACGTCCTGCCGGTCGCGCCCGCTCACGATCGCGACGGGGCAGACAGCCGCGAGATCGCGCAGGGTAGTGCGCATCGCGTCGGACAGCACGGCGAGCTCGGGCCGGGAAACGATCGGGGTGAGAGTGCCGTCGTAGTCGAGGAAGACGGCTGGCCGCTGGCCAGTCACTTGCCGGCGGACCAGGTCGAGGCTGTCGAGCGCTGCGGGGATGGTCATCTGAAGCCTATTGTCATGACCTGGACCGCCAGTCGTCAAGGTGGCGGGTCCGGGCCGCAGCTCCATATTTCCACTACTCATGGCACAACGACCGGGGACGATACCGGGACGCTTTGCCCGCTGGTTGCGGTACACGCTGCGGCCTCCGGATGTGTGCTTCGTGCACCATCCGGATTATGCCCATGCGGCCGCGGGGGCGCTGCTCGACCCCGCCCGCGCCGACAAGATCCTCGGATTCCTCACCGACGAGCACCTGATCCGACGGGCCGACGTGAGCCGGCCCCTCCCGGCTTCGCTGGAGAACGTCCTCAGGGTGCACACGGCCGAGTACCTGGAGTCGCTCGCCGATCCCGAGGTCGTGGCCGGCATCATGGGAATGCCCTTCACTCCGCGCGCCTCCCAGGACGCGCTCGACCTGATGCGGCTCATGGTTGGCGGCACCATCCAGGCGACCCGCATGGCGCTGCGGACGGGCAAGTCCGCGGTACACCTGGGCGGTGGATTCCACCACGCCACCCCCGGTGAGGGCATGGGCTTCTGCGTCTTCAACGATGTGGCCGTGGCGATCGCGCGGCTGCGGGCCAAGGGATTCGACGAGCCGGTGCTCGTGGTGGATCTCGACCTGCACGACGGTAACGGCACCCGGGCAGTCTTCGCGGATGATTCTACGGTGCACACCTTCTCGATCCACAACGTGGCGTGGGACGAGACCGAGGCAGTGGCATCGACCAGTATCGCGCTCGGGAGTGACGTGACGGACGAGGTGTTCCTCGATACTCTGCGGCGCGAGTTGCCGCCGGTCGTCGAGCAGCACCAACCGGGACTCGTCATCTACGTGGCCGGGGTAGATGGTGCGGCGGGGGACGCGCTGGGCGACTGGGATCTGAGCGAAGAGGGAATGCTCGAGCGCGACCGCTTCGTAGTGAGCCAGGTGCAGCAGGATGGGCAATCCGCGCCGCTGGCCGTGGTGCTGGCGGGCGGCTACGGGGCATCGGCGTGGCGTCACTCGGCGCGGTTCCTCGGCTGGCTGGCGAGTGGTTCGGTGGTCGAGCCTCCGGGCGCGGCCGAGATTCTGGTGCGGCAGTACCGCGAGATCTCGAAGCGGTGGGAGGCGGCTGGGAAGAAGGCCGACGAGGATGATTGGGGATTGAGCGAGGAGGACATCACAGGGCTCGTGACCCATGTGGACACTCGGTTCCTGGGGCACTTCAGCAAGCACCAACTTGAGCTGGAGCTGCAGCAGTTGGGTTTCCTCGACCACGTGCGCAGCAGGGGATTCGGCCACCCGTCCATCACCCTTGAAGCGCCGGCCGGCTTGGGGCAGACACTACGGATCTACGGCGATCCGTCGCACACCGATCTGCTGTTGGAGCTCAAGGCGGGACGCAGCCGGAGCATGGTGCCGGGTTACGAGGTGATCGAGATCGAATGGCTCCTGCTGCAGAATCCCCGCGGCGGTTTCAGTGAGGCGCGTCCCCAGCTCCCAGGGCAGTCTCACCCCGGCCTGGGCCTCATGCGGCACGTGGCCGCGTGGCTGGTCGTGGTGTGCGAGCGACTGTCACTTGACGGGATCGCGTTCGTGCCCTCGCAGTACTACATGGCGGCGGTGGGCCGCCGGCACCTCAAGTTCGCGGAACCCGCAAGCCAGGCGCGGTTCGAGGCGATGCGGAATGCGCTGGCGGGGGTGGACCTGTCCGACGCCAACCGTGCTGTGGATGGCGGACGGCTTGAGGACGCGCGCACGGGAGAGACCGTGCGCTGGGAACCCGCGACCATGGTGGTCGCCGTGAGTGGCAAGCTCGGTGCCCAACTGACTGGCCGGGAGTACCGGGAGGCGGTTCGGCAGGCCCTGGAGACCTACGACTTCCGGTTGCGCGCAGATCGGGTCTCCGACTAGGCCAGCACCTCATTCACCAGCCGCTCCTGCTCCGCGCGGTGCGCCGCGGGGTATCCCTCAGCCGGGCTGGAACGCTCGGGTCGCGAGACGTGCCGCACGGAGATGTCGTCCCCTGCCAGCTCGATGAGATGCGGCACCACCCACTTGCGCGCTCCCATGTTCGTCGGCTCCTCCTGAAGCCAGACGATCTCATCGAGCTTCGGGAATGACGCGATGAGCTGATGCAGGTGGCCTTCGGGAAACGGATACAGCAGCTCGACGCGGCCAACGGCTACGTGTCCGGCTGCGGCGCGCCGCTCCGAGGACACAACGTCGTAGTAGACCTTGCCGGAGCAGAGCACGAGGCGCCGCACGTCCTCGCGCGACCCGGGCAGCGCGGGGTCGTCGAGTACCGGGTGGAACGCTCCGGAGCACAGTTCTTCCAGCGGTGACGTGGCCTGTGGCAGACGCAGCAGGCTCTTGGGAGTCATGATGATGAGCGGTCGCGGCTCCTGGTGCCTGGCCTGTCGCCTGAGCAGGTGGAAGTACTGCGCGGGCGTAGAGCAGTTGGCCACGCGGATGTTGCCCTCCGCGCCGAGCGCGAGGTAGCGCTCCAGCCGCGCGCTCGAGTGCTCCGGACCCTGGCCCTCGTACCCGTGGGGCAGCAACAGCGTGAGGCGCGACGTCTGTCCCCACTTGGCCAACCCCGCGATGATGAACTGGTCGATGATCACTTCGGCCGCGTTGGCGAAGTCGCCGAACTGCGCCTCCCACAACACCAGCGCGTACGGCGTGGCCACACTGTAGCCGTACTCGAAGCCCATCGCTGCGTACTCCGAGAGCGGCGAGTTGTAGAGCTCCATCGGTGCGCGTGAAGTGGAGAGATGCTGGATCGGTGTGAACGGTGCGCCCGTATCGGCGTCGAACAGCGTGAGGTGGCGCTGGCTGAACGTGCCGCGCGCGGTGTCCTGTCCGACCATGCGGAGGGCAATCCCGTCGGCCAGGAGTGAGCCGAGCGCCAGCGCCTCCGCGTGGGCCCAGTCGAGCCCCTCGTCCTCTTCCACGATCGTGCGCCGCCGGTCGAGCACCCGCTGGAGCTTGCGGTTCACATGGAAGCCATCGGGTGCCGAGAGGAGTTCGTCATTCAGCTTGACCAGGACCTCTCGCTCCACCGCTGTCTCCGGATCGGTCGCGGCCACCCACATGCCGGTAATGCGGTCGGGCTCCTCGCCCTCCTCCCCCGCCTTCGCGAGATCGGCCTTGAGCTTGGCCTGTGTCTCGCTGAGCGCGTTGTACACTTGATCCGTGAGCTGCTCGGCCTGCTCTTCGGTCACCACTCGCTGATGTACGAGTTGCTGCGCGTACAGCTCACGCACCGTGGGATGCCCGTCGATGCGCTGGTACATCATGGGCTGGGTGTAGCGCGGCTCGTCGCCCTCGTTGTGCCCGTGGCGCCGGTAACCCACCAGGTTTAGCACCACGTCCCCACGGAACTTCTTGCGGTACATCATGGCGAGCTGCACCGCTGCGAGGCACGCCTCGGGATCGTCGGCGTTGACGTGCACAATCGGGACGTCGAAGCCCTTGGCCATGTCGCTCGCGAAGTCGGTGCTGCGTGCGTCACGCGGGTCGGTGGTGAATCCCACCTGATTGTTCGCGATGATGTGCAGCGTGCCGCCGGTGCCGTAGCCCTCGAGCCGGGCCAAGTTGATGGTCTCGGCCACCACGCCCTGGGCCGCGAACGCCGCGTCGCCGTGAATGAGGATGGGGAGGACACGCACCGGGTCGTGGTCTGCTTGGACGCCGGCCCGGTTGGTCTGCCGCGCGCGGGCGTTACCCACCACCACCGGGTCCACCGCCTCCAGGTGGCTCGGGTTGGGCATGAGTGTCACCGCGACCTTGTCACCGCGCGACGTCTCGAGGATGCCGTCCGCTCCGTGGTGGTACTTCACGTCGCCCGTACCGCCCACCGGCGTGAGCGTCTCCTCAACCTCGCGACCGCCCTCGAACTCGGCGAGCAGCGTCTCATACGGCAGCCCCAGGATGTGGGCCAGCACGTTGAGGCGCCCGCGGTGCGCCATGCCGACCACCGCTTCGCGGGTGGTCTGGTCGGCGGCCAGATCGAGCGCCCGGCGCAGCATGGGAACCAGCATGTCCAGCCCCTCGATGCCGAAGCGCTTGTGGCCCAGGTAGTTGCGGTGGAGGAAGCGCTCCAGCACATCCACGTGGCTCAGCTCGGCGAGCAGCTCCTGCCTTCTCTCGTCGGATAGCGGATGCCGGTGCTCGCCCGACTCGATCACGCGGCGGAGCCACACCCGCTCCTCGTGACTCGCGATGTGCTCGATCTCGTAGGCGATGGTGCCGCAGTAGATCTCGCGCAGGCGCGGCAGCACGTCCTCCAGCGTCTCGCCCCCGACGTACGCGCGTAGCACGTCGGCTGGGATCTGCCGCATGATCTGCGGTGTGAGATCGAGGTGCGCCGGGTCGAGTGCCGGGTCGCCGCGGGGCTCCGTGCCCAGCGGGTCGAGCTGAGCCGCTAGGTAGCCATGCGTGCGGTGGGCGCGTACCAGCGACATGGCCGCGGCCACGTGATACAGCATGTCCTGAGTGAGTCCCTCTGCCGCAGCAGCAGCGGCACCCGGCTTGGGCGCCGCCGCCACGCCGGCTGCCACCGCCGTTTCCGCCGCGGCTAAAGTCGCCGCATCGATCTCCATCGCCTTGGCAATCGTGCGGTAGAAATCCTCCTCGCCGTTGAGCAGGCGGTCCACCAGCAGCAGGAACTCGCCCGACTCGGCTCCCTGGATGATGCGGTGGTCGTAGGTGCTGGTGACGGTCATCAGCTTGGCGCCGGCGACGTCACGGATCGCGCCGGTGGCAATGATCGATCCCTGCCCCTTCATGAGACGCGGCACCGAGGCCACGGTCCCGATCGTACCCGGGTTGGAGAGGGTGATGGTGCCGCCCATGTAGGCGTCAGGCAGCAGCTTGCCGTCGCGCGCGCCGGCCACGATGCGCTCGTACTCCTCGTGGAACTCACCGAAGCTCATGGCCTCGGCCCGCTTGACCACGGGGACCATGAGCCTGCGGGAGCCGTCCTTCCCCACGGTGTCCACCGCGAGGCCGAGGTTCACGCTCCCGGGATCCACCTTGAAGTGGTCTTCGCCCGACTGCGCGACGGCCCGAATCATGGAGGGGTATTGCTGCGCGGCCTGCACCAGGGCCCAGCCGATGAAGTGCGTGAACGAGAGCTTGAGTCCCCGCGGCTTGAGCTGCCGGTTGAAGGCGGCGCGCACCGCCCAGAGCAGCGCGACGTCCACCTCGCGGAAGGAGGTCGCCGTGGGGATCTCGAGCGACGCCTCCATGTTCTGCAGCAGGCGCAGCGCCGGACCCTCGATGGGCTCGCCTGGGGCGGGTGCGGGTTCTGGCTTGGGTGGCGCGGATTCCGCCGCCGGAGGCTGGACCGTTGAAGCCTGCGCCGCCCCGGCAACCGGCTCCTCGCCCTCGAATCCGTTATCGAACAGCCTGCGCCACTCCTCCGGGACCGAAGCGGGGTCTCGGAGGTAGTCCTCGTACAGGGCCTGCGCGAAGCCCGAGTTGACTGTCTCGAAGATGTTCTCGAACAAGGGTGCCGACCGGAGTCGCGGGTGCCGTTCACCAGAAGGAAGGAAGGTAGAGCGGTCGAGGTTCCCCGTCGAGTGCGCCGCGGCCGCTGGCGTCCCGCGCGCCCCCGCCGTAGGCTCAGCAGCATGTACACAGCCGTGCGCCACTTCCTCGCCGCCTGGGCCCACGAGTCGGCCGAGACCGCCCGGGTGATGGCCGCGCTCACAGACACTTCCCTGGGGCGGCGCATAGCCGAGGGATACCGCAGCTTGGGTGAGCTCGCCTGGCACGTCGTGGTGTCGCAGCGGGAGATCCTGGGAAAGACCGGACTCGAGTGGGACGCGCCCTCCAAGCGCGATCCGGCTCCCGAGCGTGCAGCCGCGATCCACTCTGCCTACGTGGACGCCGCCAAGGCGCTCGCCGCTGCGGTGGAGCAGCGGTGGGACGACACTACTCTGGCTGTGCGGGACTCGATCTACGACCGGGATTGGCCCCGCGGGGTCACCCTCGCAGTCATGCTGCACCACGAGATCCACCACCGCGGGCAGATGACTGTGCTGATGCGGCAGGCTGGGCTTCGGGTGCCGGGAGTGTACGGGCCGTCGGCGGATGAGAAGTAGGTGAACGTCCCCCCCTTGGGGGGAACCTCGGGCGGCGTTGCAGCCTTTCGCCCGTATGGCATCGCGCTTTCTATTCAAGGACGCCCAACATCAGGAGGTTTCATGAGGAGTTTGACGGTCGGATCGCTCACAGTCGTTGCCGTGCTGCTCGCCGGCACGAGCCAGCTCGCCGCCCAGACCCCGTTCGTGGCGTTCTCCGGCGGCGCCACACTAAGCGAATTCGATGGGGTCGACATTGACAGTAAGTGGGGTATGACTGCCGGAGGCGTCGTCGGATTCCGCCCCTTGGGATATGTGATCACGAACCTGGAAGCCAACTGGATCCAGAAGGGCAGTGGCGACACACGGCTCCAGTACATCGAGCTTCCGCTGCTCATTGGTGTCGGTACGAAGGGCGACCTGCGGGTCGGCATCTACTCGGGGATCGGGATCGGGTTCGCCGTCAGCTGCAGCGGCCCGTCCGTACTGGCAGGAGTGACCTGCGATCGCAAGAACAGCACCGAGTGGTCCTGGCCGATCGGCGTGCAGGCAGGGGGGAACATCGACCCGGCGACGTTCTTTGCTCTCGATGTGCGCTACTCGGTCGGACTATCGGAGGTGTTCGAGGCGTCCGATGTCACCAACCGCACCTGGCAGTTTCGGGTATACGTGGGAAGGTGGATCGGCTAGTAGGGATCGCGAGCGTAGGAAACAGCGCCCGGCACGGGGCCGGGCGCTGGAGCAGTCCCACTGCGGTTAGTGCCCAGCGGCTTGAGGCTGCCCAGCCTGCAGCGCTACGCCGCCGCTGGCGTGGCGAAGCTCAGCAGGCCGACCAGAAACAGCAGATACGAAACGCCCCCCATCACCACCGTCGTAACGACCCAGATGAGTGCCGCCTCCCGCCACATGCACGAGAACACCACCTTGTACATAGCAATCGGGATGATGCTGTAGGCCAATGCGAGCGCCACTACTGGTGGCGCCTGCAGGTAGAGCCCGAACACAGCGAGCGCAGCAAGTGACAGTGGCCCGATGAGTAGCTGGGCAACGAACGCCTTGGCGTAGGTCGGGTTGGAGATGTTGTTGATCTTCTTGGCCGTGAACCCGACGACGATTACGCTGACGATGCCGAGGATCGTGAGGCCGAGCCAGACGGCCCCGACCACGTCACCGGCACTGGGGCCCTGCTGCGATGCCTGAGTGATGAGGGCGAGCACGGAAGCGTTCATCTGCGACTCCTTCACGTGAGGGGCATGTCGAGCTTCGAGTCGAGCCACGCTCCCAAGCTCATGGCACCTAGGGCCAGCAGCGTGGCGGCCACGGCCTCGACCAGGAGCACGACGATCCAGATGAGGACGGCCTGCACCCAAGTCGATTGGAAAACCAGCTTGTAGACAATGATGGGGATGATCGCGGCCACAACTACGAGTACGGGGCCCATCGAGAGTCCCACGACACCGCTCAGGAGGGCGACCCCTCCGACCGAGCCGATGTTCTTGAACACCGTGGCCCACAGGGCCAGCGCGTAACCGGCGTCGACCACTTTGACGCGCCGCGCCGCGAGGCCGGTGATTAGGACACTGATTCCGAAGAGAAGTGCGTAGACGACGCCGAGTAGCAGTGCCTGGGTCAGGCTGACGTCGGCGGTTTCTTCCTGAGCGAACGCTGCGAGGAGCGTGATCTCCACGTTTGTGCGCCCGTGCCGGCAAAGTTGCACAAAAGTGGTTGCATTTCGGGTTGCGTCAAGGGCTTCGCCGCTAGATCACCCCACCCGTCGTGTCTTCCTGCGCATGAAGTCCATCAGGATGTACTGCCCCAGGGTCATCGTGTTGGTGAAGTAGGCCTTGCCTCGCGCGATCTCACACACGCGCTTCACGAACTCCACCAGCATGCGCTCCCGGGCGAGCATGAACGTGTTGATCATGATCCCCGAGCGCTTGCAGACCGACACCTCGCGGTAGGTCTCCTTCAAGATCCGCGGGTCGAGGCCCATGGAGTTCACGTACACCCGTCCATCGGGTTGGGTGAGTGCCGAGGGCTTTCCGTCGGTGATCATGATGATCTGCCGCATGTCCTTCTTCTGGCTCAGCAGGATGCGACGGGACAGCCTCAGGCCCTCGGCGGTGTTGGTGTGGTAGGGTCCCACCTGCGCTCTGGCCAGCCTGGCCAGCGGGATCTCCTCGGCAGTGTCGTGGAACAGCACCACGCGGATCGAGTCGCCGGGAAACTGGGTACGGATCAGGTGGGTTAGCGCAAGCGCCACCTTCTTGGCCGGCGTGAAGCGGTCCTCGCCGTACAGGATCATCGAGTGGGAGCAGTCCAGCATCAGCACCGTGGCCGCGCTGGAGCGGTAATCCGACTGGTGCACCATGAGGTCTCGGTAGTCGAGCTCTAGCGGCACCTTCAGCCCACCCCGCGCGATCGCGTTGGTGAGGGTCGACGGCACGTCCAGATTGAGCGTGTCGCCGAATTCGTAGGGCTTGGATATCGCCTCCGCCTCCACTCCGGTGGCGAGGTGCGAGGTGTCGTGTGCTCCGAAGCTGGACTTGCCCACGCTGCCGAGCAGGTGCCTGAGTGCGCGGTACCCCAGGAAGTCGAGTGCCTTGTCCGTGAGGTTGAACTCGACGTTCTGCGCTGCCTGCTTCGCCTGTCCCCCCGGCCCGAACGCCTGCTGGTGACTGTCGGGCATCTGCGGCGCGTCGCCCACGTTTAGGTAGCCCTGCTCGATGAGCTTCTGCACTACCTGGTCGATGAGGTCGGCCAGCTGCTGCTGAATCTCGGCATCGCGCTGCTCGTCACCGGTGGATTCACCGCGCAGCACCTGGAGCATCTCCGGGGTGAGCTTGCCGGACTCCGTGAGGGCCTGCACGATCGCCTGCTTGAGCGCGTCGAGCGAGTTGTCGCCCTCCTGCTCGTCGCCGAAGGAGCCCCAGTAGGGGTGGTGCGCCGGTCCCCCGGCGAACCCCGACTGCAGCAGGAAGTCGCTCAGCTGATCCAGCAGATCCTCGAGGTTGACCGCGTCGAGGAGTTGCGGGATGTACCGCGAGTAGGTGGTGTAGCGCATGCCGCTCCGTCGTTACCCTTCTTCTTGGTAAACTGAAACCCATATGAAGTTCTCGCAATGACTCTTGACGACCGGCCCGAGATCCGACCGCCGCCCCCGCGCCCGCGGGCGTTCGGCGCGCTCAGGCACCGCAACTTCCGCCTGTTCTACGGCGGCGTGGTGGTGTCGTTTCTCGGGTTCTGGATGCACCGGGTGGCCCAATCCTGGCTGGTGCTGGAGCTCACCGACTCGGCGTTCTACGTGGGGCTGGTGGAAGCGCTGGGGTGGCTGCCGGTGCTGGTGTTCTCGCTCTACGCCGGTGCGCTGGCCGACCGGGCGTCCAAGCGCCATCTCCTCCTGGTGACGCAGCTCGGCGCGGCGGCAAGCGCGCTCGCGCTGGCGGCATTCGTGATGCTGGGGATGGTCACCATATGGCACGTGGCGGTGCTGGCGGCACTGCTCGGCGTGGCGTTCGCGTTCGACATACCGGCGCGCCAGTCGTTGGTGGCCGAGCTGGTGGGTCGCGAGGACCTCACCAACGCGGTGGCGCTCAACGCCTCGGCGTTCAACGGGAGCCGGGTCGTGGGGCCCGCGATCGCCGGTGTGCTCATAGCGGCGGTCGGAGTGGGCGCGTGTTTCCTGATCAACGGGCTGAGTTACCTGCCCGTGGTTGCCGCCCTGCTCGTGATGCGGTTGCCGCCGCACCGGCCGGCCGCCGAGCGGCGCTCCGCCTGGGCCGACATACGCGACGGGCTGCGGTTCATCCTGGCGGACGAGCGTCTCAGGGCGCTGATCATCAACGTCGCGACCATCAGCATCTTTGGATTGCCGGTGCTCGTGCTGATGCCGGTGGTGGCCCGCGACGTGCTCGGGCTCGGCGCGGTGGAGTTCGGATGGATGATGTCGGCCGTGGGCCTCGGCGCGGTTACCGGCGCGCTGAGCCTCGCTGTGTTCGGCCACCGGGTGCCGCGCGGTCGGCTGCTGGCCGGCTCGTCGCTCGCGTACGGCATCATCGTCGTGCTGTTCGCGGCATCGCGCTCTCTGCCGCTGGTTCTGGCGCTGCTCACGCTCCTGGGACTGGCGCTGATCGTTACTGCGGCGCTGTCCAACACTCTGCTCCAGACGATCGCTCCCGACGAAATGCGGGGGCGCGTGATCTCCCTCTACGCGCTGGCATTCGTGGGGATCAGCCCGTTCGGCTCGGTAGCCGCAGGCGCCGCGGCCGAGCGGTTCGGGACGCCGCTGGCACTGATGGTGGGTGGGGCCGTGTGCGCGGTGGGTACGGCGCTGGGGGTGTTGCGCTCGAGGGCGATTGCGGACACGCGATAGACCGCCTACACCCAACCTCGCGCTCTAGCCGCCTCCTCTATGAGCTCCGCGCACTGCTCGTAGCTAAACACCGCTGTGTTCAGCACGAGGTGGTAGTTGGTGGCGTCTTCCCACTGCCGCTGGTAGTTGGCCTTGACGTAGCGGCGGCGTCCGTCGTCGACCTTGTCAACGCAGTCTTCCGCCTCCTTGGCACTCACGCCGAGCCGCTCCGCGGCGGCCCGTACGCGCGACTCGCGCGGCGCCACGACGTACACGTGCAAGCTGTCCTCGTGTTGCGCCAGGTGTGCCTGTGCGCCCCGGCCCACCATGATGAGCCGCTCATCCTGCCGTACGGCCTGGTTGATCACCGCCTCGGTCGCGCGCACGAGGTCTGCTTCGCTGCCGAACTGCGGCTCGGCCGGCGCGCCCGTGGCGACGAACACCTCGGGCGACGAGATGGCGAGCGCGCGCGCCAGCCGCTCGGCGAGCCCGGGGACCCGCTCCTCGCGCTCCTCCACCTCCTTGCGGGTGAGCCCTGCCTGCCGTGCAACACGATCCACGAACTCGTTGTCGACCAGCGTCCATCCCAGACGCTCGGCCACGAGCCTGGCGATGTTGGATCCGCCCGAGGCGTACTGCCGTGAGACGGTGATGACCGGCATCGCTCAGAACGAGGTCTCGATGTCGCCGGGCCCGCCGAATTGCGGCCGCTCCAAACGCGAGCGCACGTAGCCCAGCTCGTCCGAACGGGAAATGCGGCGATGCGCCACCAGTCCCTCGAGCACCAGCTCGCATGCCGCCACCACGGTGGCCGGGTCCTTCCGCGGAGCGAGCCCCGTCAGCCCGATGACGTCGAGCAGGCCGGGCACCGTCGAGAATCCCTTGAGGCAGACGTCGGAGCGCTCGTTGGCGGAGACCTTCAGCGCGCCGCCCTGATCGAACCACTCCACGATGGCGTCGCAGTCGGCTCCGCCCAGCCGCGCTTCGAAGGTGTTCCCGGCCGCGCGCCGCACGAGGTCCTTCGCGATTGTCTCGGCGCCCTGCAGCTCTCCCTCGTATTCCAACTCGATCTTGCCCGTTATTGCCGGCAGCGCGTCGTACACGTCGCTCACGCGCGGCACCACCTGCTTCTCCTTGAGCACGATGGATCGCTGCTCGGCGCTCGACAGCACGTTTTCCAACACGCTGATGGGGAGCCGCTGGCTCACCCCGGAGCCCCTGTCGATGCGCTTGTCCTCTCGCGCCTCGAACGCGACCCGCTCCACTAGCTCACGGATGAAATCCGGGATCTCGAGCGCGCGGCCGTCCCGCTCCAGCCACGCCTCCTGCTGCGTGATCTCCATACCGTGCTCGACGCTGGGCGGGTAGTGAGTGAGGATCTCGCTCCCGACCCGGTCCTTGAGCGGCGTGATGATCTTGCCTCGCGCGGTGTAATCCTCGGGATTTGCCGAGAACACCAGCAGAACGTCCAGTGCCAGCCGGATGGGATAGCCTTTGATCTGGACGTCGCCTTCCTGCATGATGTTGAACAGGCCCACCTGGATCTTGCCGGCCAGATCCGGTAGCTCGTTGATGGCGAAGATGCCGCGGTTGCTACGGGGCAGCAGCCCGTAGTGGATCGTGAGCTCGTCCGACAGCAAGTGCCCACCACGGGCGGCCTTGATGGGGTCCACGTCGCCGATCATGTCGGCGATCGTCACATCGGGCGTGGCGAGCTTCTCCACGTAGCGCCGGTGCCGAGGAATCCACTCGATCGGTGTACGGTCGCCGTGCTCCTCGACGATCTGGCGGCCGAACTTGGAGATCGGCCGGAACGGGTTGTCGTTCACCTCGCTGCCGGCCAGGATCGGTATCTCCTCGTCGAGCAGCGTGACGAGCTGGCGCAGAATGCGGCTCTTCGCCTGCCCTCTCAATCCCAACAGGATGAAGTTGTGGCGTGCGAGAACGGCGTTGATCACGTGGGGAACGACCGTCTCTTCGTAGCCGACGATGCCGGGGAAGATCTCGTGGCCGGCTTCCAGCATGCAGATCAGGTTGTGCCGCATCTCCTCCTTCACGGAGCGGAGATGTACGCGCGGCTCGGACCACTCGGTCTGCTTGAGGTCGCCCAGCGTGGTGGGAGGGGTCATGTTCAAGATATACCCTTTGGGTTCCCGGCCGTTCAAGCGGGCCGCAGTCCAATGTCCAGCAGTCGCACCGCCACCACCCCCCATGCCGATATGTCGAATGCCACGCCGCCCGGGACCGTGGAGACGTCCTCCAGGTCGCGCTCCAGGAAATCCACCTTGCGTCCCGCCTCGAAGGTGAGGACGTCAGTGCCCAGGGTGGCGTAGCGGCTCGATCCAAGCAGCTCCTGTACGTACACGATGATTCCGTTCCCGTCGTCAGCCGGCTTGATGCCCACGATTGCCATTCCGGGCTGATCAACCACGATGAGCGGACCGTATCGCGGCAGCCGGCCCGAGGGCTGGCGGTCCACGCGGGCTGCCAGCAGCGGCTCCGCGCCCCAACCGAAGCGCGCGGCCAGTATTGGGTCCACCGAGCCGCCGGTTACGGAGATGCGGTAGCGTGCCCGGCCGCGCGGGCCGTGCGCCAGCACGGTGCCGTCGCGCATGACGGAGACGTACGGTGCGTCGAATCCGCGCAGCATGGCCGCTCCCCGCTGGGAGGAAACCGCTAGCCAGCGGAGGTGCGCGACGTGGTGCACCGGGGCCGGCGAGTCCTCGTGTCCCGCCGGGACCTCCCACATCGCGCGCGCGTCCGGCAGGTCAAAGGCGAACAGGTACTCCATGGCGCGTTCGCCCACCGCCGCGGCCTCGTTTGTTATGTCGATCCAGGGCAGGGTGTCGTACAGCGTGACGGTTGTGCGCAAGTCGCCCCGGGCGGGCGACCAGCGGCGCATTGACAGGCGGTTGCCGACCCCGGGAATCGTCTCGTGAGAAATGCCCTCCACGATGGAGCCGGGAATCGCGTTGAGACCGTCGCTCCCGGGGCGCACCCACTCCCGGCCGTCCGCGGCCGACACCAGCGAGCCGATGGCCCCGGATCGCGGATCCAGCTCCAGTCGCAGGTGCGTGCCGGCGAGCGTATTCGACGGCGCATCCGCGCCGGCCACCAGGCGCTCGGACGACGCGTCGGCGCGGGGCTGGTCCACGATGAAGGCGTAGCCGAGCTCCGGCAGGTCTGTTACCACCTGCTCCGTACCGTCGGGCAGCACGGCTACGTCCGTCCGCAGGAAGGGTGACGGATTGAACACCACGGTGCCGGGGATTGTCGTGGGGATCTCCGCCGCGACTCGTTTCAGCGACTCGCCGGGGGCAGCCGCGGGGCTACCCAGCCGTGCGGCGAGCGTCTGGAGCGCGCGCGAGGCGTGGGTGGCGCGCTCTGCTTCACGCGACCCGGCGATCGCGGCCAGGGCTGCCGCATCCGGCAACGTGTGGTGCGCGTGATAGCCGCTCTGCGCCACCGGGATGAGCGCGCCGCGCCGTCGCTCGATCTCAGCGAGCAACTCCTCACCGGCGCCGATGACGATCCGTGGGTAGGCGAACCGCTGGTTCCACTGCCGCACGGCCTCCAGCATGGCCAGCTGCGTGTCGTCGGGCTCGGTGTTCACCACGAACGCCAGCCCATCCTCCGTATTACCCGGCCCGCGTCTGCTCGCCGGGGACAGCAGGATGGGGGTGGTGGTCAGCCAGCGCTCCACTCTGCGCGTCATCTCGTCCGGGGATGTCGCGAACCCCAGGTCGCGTGGGTTTCCCCGCGGTGGAATCGAGGCCCCCAGGATGCGCGAACCGTCCGGTGCCTCGTACCACTCGAGCGGTGGAGCGCCGTGCCACGAGTGCAGGGCCAGGTGGATGCCCGATCCTGTGAGCGCCAGCAGCACGTTCTGCGGCAGCGCCTCGACCGCCGTGCTCACCGCGGCGATCCCCGTCGGGATGCCGTAGCGCTGCTCGACGCTCCGCGCCTCGTGCACCATGCGGAGGAAGTTCACGTGGTCGCTTACGTCCAGTCTCTCGTCGGCGGGGAAGGGGTTGCCGCTCACGCCCGAGTCCCGGTAGATCTGCGCCTGCACCGCCCGCTGCACCGGCGGCAGCGGCTCTAGCTGGGCCTCCAGGAACCGCGGGTCGACAGCGGTGATCCAGAAGATCGTCCAGCGCAGCTGCGGCCTCAGGCGGTGGCTGGACCGCAGTACACCGCGCACCCCGGGGTACTCCAGCTCACTCTGGACCGTCGTCTCCCGCTCCAGCGGCAACCACAGTTCGCCGTACATTCCCTCGCCCGAGCGGATGACCCCCGCCGTACCGAGCAGGCGCCGCCGCTGGTCGTACACGCGTAGTCGCCCGGCCACGGCGTCCACCCCGCTCACGTAGAAGCGCACCAGCACCTGGCCCCCGTCGGGGTTGGCACGGAATACCGTGGACTCGGCCCGTACGCTCGGAGCGGTGCCGCGACCCAACGTGCCGGCAAGGGCTGCCGAGAGCGTAGTGAGGAAGCTGCGTCTATCGGTCACGTGCAGTGCGTCGCCCCGAACGTGGAAGAAGTGGCCGGCAGCTGGCCCGTAGTAAGTTACGGAGACAGTAGGAGGATACCCCAATGCGCTGTACAATCGTGCTGCTCTGGGTGTTGGCGTTGGTCGCTTGCGCCGGCCAGGAAGAGGCCTCCGAGCAGGGAGCCGCCGAGTCGACTCCAGCCGACGCCGCGGTCGCCGATACCCTCCAGGCCGATACCATCATGGCGAGGGACACCGCCGGCGTGCCCTAGCCGCGGGGGGCGAAGTCAGCCGCCCGGTGACTCCAGCGTGAAGTACCGGGACAGCGGCTCCCCGTAGCCCCTGGGGAAGTACTCGCCGCTTGCCGGCTCCACCTCGTACTGACCCTGGTAGTCGCCGCGCGCCACCCGCTCGAGCATCTCGATCAGGCGGTCCACGTCACTGGTGTCACTGTAGCAGCCGAAGCTGGCGCGCACCATGCCCGGCATGTCGCGCTTGTCACCGTTCAGCACGCGGTTCTTCCAGCGCTCCAGGACCTCCTGTGGGAGCTGTAGCAGGTGTACCACGTAGGGGTGCGCGCAGAAGCAGCCGCTGCGCACGCCCACCCCTCCCTCGAATCCCAGGATGGCCGCTACCAGGTAGTGATGGGTTCCGGCGATGTCGAACGGAATCACGCCGACCCGGGTATCGCTCGTGGCAGGGTTGGCGTCGCCGTAGACATTGACCCCCGGCACGGCCGCGAGCCGCTCCAGCGCGTAGGCGGTGAGGTGCGCCTCGTGGGCGGCGATCCGGTCCATCCCCACCTCCATCAGCACCTGCGCCGCCTTGGCCATGGCCATCGCGCCGACCACGTTGGGACTCCCCGCCTCGTCGCGGTCGGGCATGTCGGCCCAGTGCACTTCGTCCAGCGTCACCGCGTCCACCGTCCCGCCACCCGTGTACTCAGGCTTGGACTGGAGGAAGAACTCCGTGGGTCCGACGAGTGCGCCGGTGCCGAGCGGCGCGTACATCTTGTGACCCGCCAGCACCACGAAGTCGAGGTGCTCGGGATCGTCGTCGGGCTTCATGTCCACCCGGCGGTGCGGTGCGAGCTGCGCCGCGTCCACGACGATCTTCGCACCGACCTCATGTGCCTGGCGCGCCATCCGGTGCACCGGCTGCAGGAACCCCGACACGTTGGACGCGGCGGTCACCGCCACGATGGCGATGCGCCCGGCGTACTTGTCGAGCTGGTGCGCGAAGTCCTCTTCGTCCAAGTGGCCGTCGGGGGTTACGCCTACGTGCACGCACCTGCCACGGTTGCGCCAGGGCAGGTCGTTGGAGTGATGCTCCATCGCGGTGGTGATCACGACGGCATCGTCAGCTAGAGGGATGCGGTAGGCGAGCTTGTTGACCGCCTCGGTGGTGTTCTTGCCGAAGATCACCGTGTTGCTGGCGGGGTCGGCACCCACGAAGCGTGCGATGATCTCGTGTGCCTGGTCGTACACCATGGTGGAGAGGCGCGACTTGAACCCCGAGCCCCGGTGCACGCTCGAGTAGTACGGCAGGAACTCGGCGACGGCGTCTGCCACGTCCCTGAGCGGCGGGGTGCTGGCCGCGTTGTCGAGATTCACGTACGGCACCGTGCGCCCGTCCAGCAGCGGGGTCTCGAGCCCGATGCCCACCACCCGGTCGCGCAGGGACAGCGTGTCGCGCACGGTTTCCATCAGGCGGGCTGCACCCGCACCGGGCAGACCTTGAGCTCGGCGGTGTGGGTCACGGGATCGTAGCCCCCACCCGTGAGCACGTTCACTGGGGTTTCGTTGAACGCGAAGCTCGCGAACACCGTGCCGCGCGGTGAGCGGCGTGTCGCCTTCACCTTGATCGTGACGCAGCCGCGCGGGCTCGCCATCTCGGCCCAGCCGCCGTCGCTGAGGCCCCATGCCTCGGCATCGTCGGGGTGCACCTCGAGGGTCTCCTCCGACAACAGGTAATCGATGCCTGCAGACCGTCCCGTCTGGGTGCGCGTGTGGTACGACTCGAGGCGCCGCCCCGTGGTGAGCCACACAGGGTAGTCGTCGCTGATCGTCTCCGCGGGATCGCGGTAGTCGATAATGCGGAACAGCCCCCTGCCGCTGGGGAACTCCCGCTCGTGCAGCCGGGGGGTGCCGGGGTGACCTTGCTCGGGCACCGGCCACTGGTACTCGCCCCGGTCGATCCGATCCCAGTCGAGCCCGAAGTAGATCGGCGACACCATGCACAGCTCGTTGAACACCTCCTTGGCCGAGGGATAGTCGAATCCCTCGAACCCGAGCCGCTTTGCGATCTGGCTGATGATCCACCAGTCGGGCTTCGCCTGGCCCGGTGGCTGCACCGCCTCGCGTACGCGCTGTACGCGCCGTTCGGTGTTGACCTGCACACCGTCGGTCTCGCCCCAAGCGGCCGCGGGGAGCACCACGTCGGCCAGCTCAGCCGTCTCAGTCATGAAGATGTCGATCACGGTGAGGTGGTCGAGCGCCTTCAGCGCGCGCTCGCAGTGGTGCCGGTCGGGGTCGGAGACCACCGTGTTTTCACCTGCGATGATCATCGCCCGGATCTGGTCTCCGGCCATCTCGAGCGCGGTGACCTTCGTGGGACCCTTCTCGAGGTCCACCTTCTTGCCGTAGATCCGCTCGAACTTTTCCTGGTTTGCCGGATCGGTGACCGGCTGGAAGCCAGCGTAGTTGTTGGGCAGTGCTCCGCTGTCGCCCGCTCCCTGAATGTTGTTCTGGCCCCGCATCGGATTGATGCCGGTGCCCTCGCGTCCTACGTGTCCCGTCATCAGCGCCAGATTGCCCAGGGACTGCACGTTGTCCACGCCGCAGATGTGCTCGGTAACCCCCAGCGTGTAGTAGATCGCGCCCTTGTCGGCACGGCCGTACCACAGGGCGGCCGTCTCGATGTCCCTGGCTGGCACCCCGGTGATCTGCTCGGCCCACTCGGGCGGAAACTGCTTCACGTGCTCGAGAAAGGCCTCGCTCTCCTTGGTGCGATCTGCGATGAACTGTGGATCGACCAGGCCCTCCCGCTGAATCACGTGGGCCATGCCGAGCAGCAGCGCGACGTCAGACCCCACGCGTATCGGGAGGTACAGGTGTGCCAGATCGGCCAGTCCGATGCGCCGAGGGTCGGCCACGATCATCTTGGCCCCCCGTTTGAGTGCCCGCTTCAATCGGGTCGCCGCCACGGGGTGGCACTCCGTCATGTTGGTCCCGATCGCGAAGATGACGTCGGGCTTCTCCATGTCGGCCAGCGGGTTGGACATCGCTCCCCGTCCTATCTGGGCTGCCAGACCGGCAACCGTGGGAGCGTGTCACGCACGACTACAGTTGTCGATTTGATTCGTGCCCCACCCCGCGCGCATCAGCTTCTGAATGGTGTAGGCGGCCTCGCTCGGTGCGCGCCCCGAGGCGACCGCGTACACCGCGTGGCGGCCGTGCTCGTCCACCACGCGACGCAGTCCCTCTGCCGCCCGATCGAGTGCCGTGTCCCAGTCGGCCTCGTGCAGCTTGCCGTCTTCGCCTCGCACCAGCGGCGTCTTGAGCCGGTCGGGATGCTGCACGAAGTCGTAAGCGAATTGCCCCTTCACGCACAGGGCTCCGTGGTTGGCGGGCCCGTCCATGGCCGGCTGGATGCCCACCATCGTGTCGCCCTTTGTGAGTACGTCCACCGAGCAGCCCACGCCGCAGTACGGGCAGATGGTGCGCGTCTTGTCGATCTCGCCGGGAGCCTCCGCGAAGCGCATCGCCTTCCGGTCGGCCAGCGCTCCCGTCGGGCACGTCTGCACGCACTGGCCGCAGAAGGTGCAGGCCGAGTCCTTGAGCAACCCCTCGAACTCCACCGTGATCTGGGTACCGAACCCGCGGTTCATCACGCTGATGGCGTGGTCGCCCTCCTGCTCGGCGCAGACTCGAACGCAGCGGTAGCACGAGATGCAGAGGTCGTAATCCCTGAGGATGAACGGGTTGTCGTCGTCCTCCCGGGTCGCGCCCGACTGCTTGCCGCGGAACCGGTCGCCACGGGCGTCGTAACGGTCGATCAGCGTGGCAAGCTCCTGGGAGGCGTAACCTCTGAGCTGATCCACGTCGATCTCGCGGTTCTCCGAGGCCAGCATCTCGAGCAGTGTCTTGCGGTGCTTTTCCAGTGACGCGGCGCTGGTGCGGACCACCATGCCCGGGACCGCCTTCGTCGTGCACGATGCCACGGGCAGGCGCTGGCCCTCGACCTCCACGACGCACAAGCGGCACCCTCCGAATGCCTCGAGTCGCTTGTCATAGCACAGGGTGGGGATGTCAGTCTTTACCCGCTGCGCGACCTCGTAGATCGTCTCGCCGTCGGAGAAGCTCACCGCCTCACCGTCGAGCGTCAGGGTATGCGTCTTCAGGTCTTTCTCGGTAGCGATCATGACTCCATCCTCATGCCTGCACGTGCTGCGCCACGCGCTCCGGGAAGTACTTGAGCAGGCTCTCGGTGATGAGCGGCGCCGCCAGCCCGAGGCCGCAGGCGCTCACCGCCTTCATGGTCTGGCCCAGATCGGACACCTCGTCGATCCAGGCCGAGAGATCGTCGGGCCCGGCCTCACCTGCCAGGCGCTCCGTCAGCCGCTGCGTGCCGATGCGACACGGGAAGCACTTGCCGCACGACTCGTGCGCGAAGAACGACATCGCGTCCCGTGCTACCGCGATCATGTCGCGGGTGTCGTCGAACACCATGATCCCGCCCGCGCCGAGGAACGAGCCCTTGGCGCGTATGCTCGGCTCGTCCAATGTGACGTCGAGGTCATCTCCGGCGAGGAAGCCACCCGAGAGTCCCGCCATGGTGGCGGCCTGGACATCGCGGCCTTCGAGTGGGCCGCCGGCCCACTCGTGCAACAGGGTCTTCAGTGGTAAGCCGAGCGGCACCTCGTAGTTCCCCGGCCGCCGAATGTCGCCCGAGAGGCTGATCAGCTTGGTGCCCGCGTGGCCGTTCATGCCGAGCCCCCTATACCACTCCGCTCCGTTGCGCACGATGTGCGATGCGGCGGCCAGGGTCTCCACGTTGTTCACCACGGTGGGCAGGTCTTCGTACCCGTGCGTTACGGGAAACGGTGGGCGGTTGCGCGGAAAGGGGTGCTTTCCCTCGAGGCTGTTCAGCAGCGAGCCCTCTTCGCCGCAAATGTACGCGCCGGCGCCGCGGCGCACGTAGAGACGCACGCCGAAGTCCGCGCCGAAGATGCCGTCACCCAGGAGCCCTGCCTCCTCCGCTTCGGCGATAGCCCGCTCCAGAGTCTCGAAGGTGTGCGGGTACTCGTACCGCAGGTAGATGAATCCGCGGCTGGCTCCGGACGCGTACGCCGCCAGCGCCATGCCCTCGATCACGGCGTGCGGGTCGTAGTCCAGCAGCGCGCGGTCCTTGAAGCAGCCGGGCTCGCCCTCGTCGGCGTTGCACACGATCGTCTTGGGCTCGCCTTGCGCCTCGGCTACCGCCTTCCACTTCACCCCGGTGGGAAAGCCGGCGCCGCCGCGGCCCGCCAATTGGGACTCGGTGATCAACTCGATCACCTGTGAGGGCTCGAGCTCGTTCACCGCCCGCTCCAGGGCGTGGTACCCGCCACTCTTGCGGTAGCCCTCGATCGTGGTGCGGCCCGGCTCGCGGATCGCCGAGAACACGCACTCCTCGGCTCCGCCCGGGTTCGGTGCCGGAAGCGGTGAGGGTCGTTCCGTCAGTTCATCCGCGCTGGCGCCAACCAGCACCGTATCGCCCTTGAGCACGGGGACTGGCTCGTCGCACCGCCCGGCGCAGGGCATGGGCGTGGCGCCGTCCTTGGCCAGGGCCTCGAGCAGCTCTATCCCGCCCCTGCGGCAACACACCGGTCCGGTGCACACACGAGGCGCCGCGCGGCCAAGCGGTTCTCTGGCGAAGTGGTGGTAGAACGTGACGTCGCCGAACAGCTCTGCCAGGGGGATGCGCATTCCCTGGGCGACCTCGCGCAGGGCCTGGTCCGAGAGATACCCGTCGCGCTCGTGCACTGCGTGCAGCAGCGGCAGGAGCGGGGCGGGCTGATCGCTCCAACGCTCGATCAGGTCTCGAGTGGCGGGACTGGTCATTGGTCGGTAATTCCTATAGAAAAGCTAGCATTTCCGCAGTATGTAGCCAACGGGGAGAAAAGTGCGCGGCTGACCGGCGGAGTGCGAGCCGTGCAGTGGCGCTACTCAACCAACCGCTCGTCGCCCGCGTACACGTTGAACGTGCGGTCTCGCGCGAAGCCCGCCAGCAGCATCCCCAGGCTTCCTGCCAGCTCCACCGCGAGAGACGATGGTGCCGAGACCCCGATCACGCTGCCGATCCCCGCAACGGCCGCCTTCTGCACGATCTCGAAGCTCTGCCGGCCGGAAACCACTAGGAGCGACAGGGGCAGCGGCCAGCGCTGCTTCGCGGCTGCGCCGATCGCCTTATCAACGGCGTTGTGGCGTCCCACGTCCTCACGCACCGCTAGCGCATTCCCCTCCAGGTCGAACACCCCCGCCGCGTGGAGGCCTCCGGTCGCGTCGAAGGTCGGCTGGCGGCTGCGCAACTGCTCGGTGAGCCCGGCGACGATCTCGCGGCGCACGGTGAATTCCCGGGCAGGCTGGGCGAACAGCTGTACCGCCTCGATGGAGGCCTTGCCGCACACTCCGCAGGAGCTGGACATGAAGAGGTTGCGCTGGAAGCGCGAGGGATCGACCTCCACTCCGTCGCGAAACCGCACCGTGATGCGCGAGCTCTCCGGATCACTCGCTGGGACGAGCTCCGCAATCTCCTCGGGGCCCAGGAGAATCCCCTCCGTCAGCAGGAAGCCGGTCACCAGGTCGTGGTCGTCGCCCGGAGTGCGCATCACGACCGCGAACGGAGAGTCGGCCAGCCGGATCTCCAGTGGCTCCTCCGCCGCAACTGCGTCGGGCACACGCTCGGCGGCGGCGCCGACCCGTTTGATCACCGGAACTTCGCGCATACGGTCAGTCATGGGTGGGATAGTGCGGTAGCCTCAGGGGGTGGTCAAGCGGGGCGGGGTTCCGCCCGCCGTGGTCGCGCTGGTACAATCCGTGTCTCGAGGAGGGGACCATGGTAGCCACGCCATCCACGATGCTGGAGCTGGGCACTCCGATTCCCGATTTTGCTCTGCCCGACGCGGTTGACGGAAGGACGGCCTGTCCGGGCGACTTCGCGGGAAAACGCGCAGTGCTGGTCATGTTCATCTGCAATCACTGCCCCTTCGTGAAGCACGTGAAGGACCAGCTGACTAGCCTGGGCGAGGATTACATTCCACGGGACGTGGGCATCGTGGCGATCAATTCGAATGACGTGGGGAAGTACCCGGACGACGGCCCGGACCACATGAAGCAGCTGGCGCTCGCCGAGGGCTGGCAGTTCCCATTCCTGTTCGACGAGACGCAAGGCGTGGCGCAGGCGTTCAAGGCGGCCTGCACGCCGGACTTCTTCCTGTTCGACGGCGATGGCAGGCTCGCCTATCGCGGCCAGCTCGACGGGAGCAGACCCGGCAACGAGGTGCCAGTGACGGGCTCCGATCTCCGGGCGGCGCTCGATGCCGTGTTGAGTGGCGAACAGGTTCTGGCTGAGCAAGTGCCGAGCCTGGGCTGCAATATCAAGTGGAAACCAGGGAACGAGCCGGATTACTTCGGGTAGGGGAGATCGAGATGACGCGCGCCTCGTTGGGTTCTCGCATTCTGATCGTAGTGCTTCTCGTGGCCGGCGCCTCGCGCCTGGCGGCGCAGGAGGCGGATCAGCCGTCGTTCACCCTCGACCAGCTGGCGTTCCTGGCCGGATGTTGGGAGGGGCCCTTCATGCAGGATTCCGTGGAAGGGACGATGGAGGAGCACTACACGACGCCCAGCGAGAACTTCATGCTGGGGACCACACGCTACATGATCGCTGGGCGCACTGTCGACTATGAGCTCGCCGTGATCGCCCGCGGCGAAGACGGACGCGTGGTTCTGGGCACCTATCCTGGTGGCATCATGGGCATGCCGTTCACGCTCGTCCAGGTGGTCGATGGTACGGCGATCTTCGAGAATCCGGACAACGAGTTCCCCAAACGCGTCATCTATCGAGAAACGTCGGACGGCGGGCTGCACGCCCGCATCGACGGCGGTGTCGGCACCGACGGCATGGACTGGTGGTTGTCGGCGGCGGAGTGCGTTGCGGGAGGCGGGTGAGCCGCCGCCGACGCGATTCGAGAAGTGAGTAGGGGCCCCGTACGGGGCCCCGTGTTTTACTGCCCTCCCTCCAGATAATCCCACACGAGATACGTCATGGCCCGGATGCCCACCGGGAGCGCGCCGTCGTCCGCCTGGAAGGTGGGCGTGTGGTGGTTCCCCGACGTGGTGCCCGGCTTGAGGGTCCCCAAGCGGTAGTAGAAGCCCGGGATCTCGTTGGCGAAATACGAGAAATCCTCTGCCACGGTGGCAGGCTGGAGCACGTGCACGTTATCCTCCCCCACCGCGCGGGCTAGTGTGGGTGCCATCCGGGTCGAGAGCTCGACGTCGTTGATGGTGACCGGAATGCCCTTCTCATACTGGAGATCGTAGCTGCCGCCGCCCGCCGCGGTGATCCCGCCCAGGATCTCGTGCATACGGCGCTCTACCAGGTCCTGCATCTCCTTGCTGTAGGTGCGGGCCGTGCCCTGCAGCTCGACTTCCTCGGGGATGATGTTCCAGCGGGTGCCACCACGTATGAGGCCCACGGTCACTACTCCGGGCTCCATCGGGTCCATGTTGCGTGACCGGATGGTCTGCAGCATGGTCACGGCCTGTGCCGCCAT
Source organism: Gemmatimonadota bacterium (assembly GCA_039586815.1). Taxonomy (GTDB): domain Bacteria; phylum Gemmatimonadota; class Gemmatimonadetes; order Gemmatimonadales; family GWC2-71-9; genus WVYX01. The sequence goes on from JBDHJR010000012.1 coordinate 48,810, forward strand.
GATGATTGGATCGGCGCTCAAGTGCGGCGACGCACCGTGCGCGCCGGTTCCCCTGATCACGATGGTGAATGCATCGGCAGCGGCGAGCGCAGGGCCCGGGGTGTAGCCCACCTCACCCACCGGCATGTTCCACAGGGTGTGCAGGCCGAAGATTGCCTCGGGGTCAGGACTGTGCAGCACGCCCTGCTCCACCATCAATGCCGCGCCCCCCGTCTCCCCCGGTGGCGGCCCCTCCTCGGCCGGCTGGAAGATGAACTTCACCGTGCCGGGCAGCTCGTCGCGCATCGAGGCCAGCACGTTGGCGGCACCGAGCTGTATCGCAGTATGGATGTCGTGCCCGCAGGCGTGGGATACGCCCACGTCCTGGCCGAGGTAGGTCGTGCGGACGGTCGACTTCCACGGGTACGGCGTGTCCTCTGTGACCGGCAGCGCGTCCATGTCGGCGCGCAGCGCGACCACCGGTCCCGGCTTCCCACCCTGGAGCACGGCCACGACCCCCGTGTGGGCAACGCCGGTATCCAGCACGTCGAAACCCAGCTCGCGCAGGTACTCGGTAACGAGCCTGGCGGTCTCGAACTCACGGTTGCCCAGCTCGGGGTGCTGGTGCAGGTGATGGCGGATCTGCGTGACCTCCGGCAGCACCCGTTCGACGGCCGCGTCGATCTCCTGGTATTGTGCAGCGGCCCCGGACGGGGTCAGCAGCGCCGCAATTGCGATTACGAGGACAGGTCGGTACATGAGTATGCTTGAGGTAGAGGTTCAGGGTCGCGTGTCGATCGAGGACGAATACTAGAGGAAACGTCACCGCCAGCGCCAGCCTGAAGGAGGGGAGCCATGAGATACTGGGTGTTCGCAGCAGCCGCCCTCGTAGTTGCGTGCAACGTGGGTGTTCGGCTCGAGCGGGACCGGGAGGAGTTGGTTGCCGCCGACCGTGCCTTCTCGGACGCGACGACGGAGCGTGGAGCGGACGGGTGGGTGGATTACTTCGCCGACGATGGGGTGATGGTGATCGAGGGAGGCCTGGTGACGGGCCACGACTCGATCCGGGCGCTGATGGCGCCGGCGTTGTCCGACACGAACTTCTCGCTGACGTGGGACCCGGTGGAATCCGACGTATCGGGCGCCCGCGACCTTGGCTACACACGCGGCCGCTACCTTTCTCAGCGGCGGATCGAAGGCGGCCTGACGGTCACCAGGCGCGGCACGTACGTCACGATCTGGAAGCGGCAGGACGACCGCAGCTGGAAGGTGGTGCTGGACATCGGCACGCCCGACGGACCGGTCGATACTACAGTGGCCGATTAGGCGCCGCGGCCCGCGCCCTCGCGCACCATGTTCTCCAGCGCGATGGAGGGGCAAACCGCGCGCTCGATGTAGTCCAGCAGCGTCGTGGCCAGGCCTCGAATCCGGCGCTCGATCTTCGCATCGGTGCAGCGTCCGTCTTCGTCGAACACGTCGCGCACGTTCGCGACCGATACCGGTCCCGGCAGCACGATGGCTCCTACGTGCGAGCAAACGCTGCGCAACTGCTCCAGCGACTTGATGGCCCCGATCTGACCGGCGGCCACGCCGAGCAACGCAACCGGCTTGCCGGCGAGTGCAGAGGGAAACCCGAGGTTCTCGAGCACGAGCTTCATCACGCTGCTGAGGCTGCCGTGGTACTCGGGGGTCGCGAGAATCGCGCCGGTGGCGTCCCGAACGCGCCGCGCCAGCGCGTCGGCATCGGGTGAGTTTCCCTGCCCGGGGAGGGGCAGGTGCATCGTGGTCGGATCGACCAAGTCACAGTGCACGTTGGCACGCCCGCGCAGCTCGTCTACCACTACCGCCAGGGCCTTCGCCGTGTAGTTGCCCGGGCGCACGGAGCCCTGAATAGCCACGATGTTGAGGGTCATGCCGTACTCTCCTTCCGCTGTGTCACGAACCACTCGGCGGTGCGTCGTAGCGCATCGCGTGGCCGCGTGGACGGTCGCCATCCAAGGTCGCGCTCCGCCCGGGCCGACGTGTAGGGGTTCGACCGCGTCATGAACCGCACTCCCGAGGCGGGGTCCGGGGTGTAGCGGCCCGGCCTGAACAGGCGCCGTGGGAAATGTGCCAGCCTGGCCAGTGCGGTTGCCGCGCCGACCGGCAGCCGGACGAAGCGCAGCCGCACGCCCGTCGCCTCGCCGACCGTCTCGAAGAACTCGCGTGGCGTGATGCCTCCGTCGTTGGCAGTGTTGAACGCCCCCCGTGCCTCGGGGCGCGCGAGCGCGCACAGCACTGCTTCCGCCACGTTGCCGGCGTACACCACGGCCAGGTCGTTGTCCCCCCGTCCCACCATGGGGACGATCCCAAGTCGCAGGAGATCGAGCAGCCGCGCCATGAAGATGCGGTCCCGCTCTCCGTAGATGACGCACGGCCTGAGCGCCACTGCAGAGACATCCAGCTCGTCGGCGCGCTGCCACAGCGTCGCCTCGGCGAGGCGTTTGGATCGCGCGTAATAGTCGAGCTCGTCGATGGGCTCGAACGGTGCGTCCTCCACGACCGGGCCGCCCTCGGGGCGGCGGCCGTAGACGGCGACCGAGGAGATGTGCACCATGCGCGCGCCGTGCCGTGCGGCCGTATCCACCGCGAGCCGGGTCCCGTGCACGTTCACCGCTCGGTAGCGCTCCCAGCCCGCGCGCTCCACCACCAGCGCCGCGGCGTGCACTATGGCATCGCACCGTGGGGCGCCGTCCCAACTCTGTGGCTCTTCCACCGAGCCGAAGAAGCCGTGCGCGCCCAGGCTCTCGACCAGGCTCCGGCCGGCGGGGCTGCGCACCATTGCCTGCACATCGTGCCCCGCAAGCACCAGCCGCTCGATGGTGTGGCTCCCTACCAGGCCGCTGCCGCCGGTGACGAGAACTCTCACAGCGCGAGCAGCACGGCTCGCATGCCGAGCACGGCGCAGAGCAGCACGACCAGCGCGCCCACTACGTTCCCGCGCCAGGTGTTCACGCGCTGCCCGAGGCGCGAGCGATCGTTCATGGCGATCAGCAGCACGAGCGCCACGGCGGGAAGCGCCAGGCCGTTCACGATTTGGGCCAGGAAGATGAGCGGCACCGGACGCACGGAGGCCAACGCGACCAAGGCGCCGAATCCCACGCAGCCGAGCCACACCCAACGGGGGAGCGCAGCACGCACGTTGCGCCCGCGCCCCAGCACGTCGAGCACCGTGTATGCGGCTGCCAGCGGCGCGGTGATCGCCGACGAGACGCCCGCGGCCGCATACCCGAGTGCGAAGGCGTAACTGGCCCACGGCCCGAGTAGCGGCTCGAGTTGTTGCGCCATGTCTCCTGCGGAGCGCACCTGTGTTCCATCCAGCGCCGCGGCCGCCGTCACGACGATCGCGGCTGAGACGATCCCCCCGAGCCCGATGGCTACCAGGAGGTCGAGCCGCACGGCAGGCAGGTCGTCGGGTGAGGACCATCGCTCCCGCACCGCCGCGGCGTGCAGGAACAGGTTGTATGGCACGATGGTCGTGCCGATCAGCGCGAGCGCCGTGAACTCGGCGCCCGTGGGAAGTCGTGGCACGAACACGCCGCCCAGCAGCTTGGGGATGTGTGGCGCGACCATGATCGCGGTCGTGAGGAACACGAGCCCCATCACTGCGACGCACGCCGCCAGCACTCGCTCGACGATGCGATACTGCCCCGTCCACAGCAGCAGGCCGGCCAGCACCGCGCCGATCCCCACCCAAGCCTTGAGCGGCACACCCGTCACCGCCTCGAGGCCGAGCCCGGCGCCGGTGAGGTTGCCCGCTTCGTAAGCCGCCACGCCGCTCACCACCGCGGTGCCGGCCAGCGCCGCGAGGCTCACGCCCAGCCAGGGCGGTCCCTTGGTGGCACGCAGCGCCTGTCCCAGCCCGGCACCAGTGGTGAGACCGAGGCGCGCGCTCATCTCCTGCAGCACGATCGTTGCGACGGTTGCGAACGCCAGAGCCCACAGCAGCGTCACCCCGAAGCGGGCGCCGGCCAGCGTTGCTGTCGTGACCGTGCCCGGGCCGATGAACGCGGCCGTGACCACGATGCCGGGCCCCAGTCCGCGCCAGGTCTTCACCGTTCGAGCTGGATGGGCAGGTCGAGCGTCCGCGCCGCGGCACCGCAGGCCACGACCACCTCGCCGGCATCCACTTCGTGGCGCAGCATCGCGAGACCCGCGTACTGTCCCCACCGCTCGAGCCATGCGGCGCTGCTCACGCGGCCGACGGTCTTGCCGCCGTGGATGATGTCGGAGGTGTTCAGGTCGGGATCTTCCTCGAAGATCAGGCCCGCGAGCTTCCAGTTGGCGTGCCCCCGGAAGTGGAGGCGGGCAACGGTCTCCTGGCCTGTGTAACAGCCCTTGGTATACGACACCCCGTCGATCTCATCGTAGCGCACCTCCTGCGGCAGGGTGCGCTCGCCGATCTCCGCTCCGAGGCGCGGCCATCCAGCCAGCACGCGTGCCAGCTCCAGTGCCGCCTCGTGCACCGGGAGCACACCTACCCGCTCCAGTGCCTCGAAGAAGAATCCGGTGTCCGCGCGCTTGCAGGTGAGCTGCAGCGCGAACGGCATGCCGAGGCTGGGTGCGGCGGTCACGTAACCGGCGTCGTCCAAGGTGCCGGTGGCCATGCATCCCGGCTCGGGCACCGCCAGGCCGATCCTCCCGGCTCCCTCCAGCGCCGCCGGCCCCACCAGCCGCAGCACCGCCACCTTCTCGGTCAGATCCTCGGTGCGGGCCAGGCGTGGCGGCAGCAGGCGGCCGAACTGCGTCGTGAGGGTCTCTCGCGCTCCGCCGGGGGCGAAGACCGTGAGGTCCCCATTCTCCCGTGCCACCCACATGTCGGAGATGATCATGCCCTTCGGCGTGAGCACGGCGCCGTACACGAACCCCAGCTTGCCGCACACCTCGAGCTCATTGGTGAGAAGCCCCTGCATGCACTGCAGCGCTCCCGAGCCCGTCAGCCCGAAGACGGCAGCCTCGGCTTGGGCCACCGCGGCTCCGTCAAGCACGGCGTCAGCGTGCGCGGTCGGGATGTCCTCCCGTGCGATTACGAACACGCCGCCCGCCGTCTGTCTGCCCAGCGCATCACTCGGCATAGTACCCCGCTCGACGATACGACCAGTCCAACAGCTCCACCGGGTGCACCACCGGTATGTGCTCGCCGGCTGCCAGCAGCCCGGCCCCGATCTGCATCGCGCATCCCGGATTGCCCGTCGCCACCACGTCAGGCTGCGCGCTGCGGATGGATGCAACCTTGTACGTCAGTACCTCACGGGACAGGCCAGGTTGCGCCAGCGAGTAGCTGCCCGCGCTGCCGCAGCACAGCTCGGCGCCGACGTGTGTCACCCGCTCGAGTCCGTGCACGGCATCCAGCAGCGACCCGGGCTCGCGCGCGATCCCCTGCGCGTGCAGTAGATGGCACGGGGGATCGTACGCCACCTTGAGGGGCAGCGGCGCTCCGCGCCGGGGACCTCGTTGCGCGAGCAGCTCGGTCACGTCCCGGGTCGCGGAGGCCAAGTGCTGCGCGTCCGCCTCCAGTGGGTCGCCGGCCAGGAGCCTGCCGTACTCCTTGAGCATGGCGCCGCACCCCGCTGCATCGACCGCGATGAGCGCGTCGCCGGGGAGCGCCGCCAGCGTGCGCACGTTGTGCCGCGCGAGACGTACGGCGTCGTCGTGCTGGCCGGCGTGCGAGTGCAGCGCTCCGCAGCAGCCCTGACCGGGCGCCTCGATAACCTCATATCCGTTGGCCTCGAGCACGCGCACCGTGGCGCTGTGCACATGGCCGAACAGGCCATCCTGCACGCAGCCGGCGAACACGACGACCCGGCGTGGCGTAGGCGAGTGCGCCGCCTGCGGCTCGGGGCTCCACTGCCACCCCTCCATCTGCTCGTCGAGGTGGCGCGGCCGCGTCGCGGCCAGCATGCCGAACGCCATCCCCAGGCGGGAGGGACCGGCGAGCCAGTGCGCCACCGGCCGCATCGCCCGGGCCAGGGGAAAGATGAGGCGCCCCAGGCCGCGCTCGGCCATCACCATATGCACCGCGCGCACCGGCAAAGGAATGGGTCGCTCCTCGGCCAGGCGCCGTCGCGTCGCCTCCAGCGCCGGAGCGTAGCTCACGCCGGAGGGGCAGACCGGCTCGCAGGCGCGGCACCCGAGACAGCGGTCCAGGTGGGTTTGCACGTGCGGGTCCCGCGGCCCGAGGCGTCCACTCGCGAGGCCACGGATCAATGTGATACGGCCGCGCGGGCTGTCGGCCTCGTCGCCGGTGACCAGATAGGTAGGGCAGGCCTGCAGGCAGAACCCGCAGTGCACGCACGGCTCGAGCCCGGCGGCCAGCGCCCCGCTCATCACGCGTCGCCCACCGGAACCACGAGAACACCGGCCGGATCGAATGTGTGCCGCAAGCCCGCTACCAGTCGCCCCACACCGTCGCGGTAGGCGCCGAAGTGACCCACCTGGGAGCGCACTTCCCACGGCGCCCGCTCGAGCGTGAGGGGCATTTCCTGTTGTGCGGCGGATCGGCGCAGCAGCTTGAGCCGGTCTGCCGCCGCATCGCCACTCCACCGCACGATCCCCGCCCCCACGCCCGCCGACAGCCAGCCCTCGGGGAGGTGGTGCTCCACCAGAGCGAGGGCGGTATCCAGCGAGGTAGGCAGGGCGCCGAGCCGCAGCGTGCTGCCTCCCTGCGTGGCGCCGGCCCCGGCCTTGGGCCACAAGCGCGCGGCTTCCTGTGCCGGCAGCTCGTGAAGCGTCAGCGAGACGGCGCCGCTCACCGCATCGCGTGCCGCCTCGACCTCCGGGCGGGTTCCGAGCAGCCGCACCGCGAGCGTCCAATCGCCGGCGGTCGCGGCGAGTGGCGAGAGGACCTCGAGAGCGGCGGGAGTGTTGCCCGTATGCAGGATTGCCAGGGCCGCGGTGAGCAGCGCATCGCGCTGTCCCGAGCCGATCAGCGTGAGATCGGCACGCGGCACCGCGCGCAGCCTGAGCGTTACCGACGTGAGCACGCCGAATGCACCGAAGCTGCCCGCGGCGAGCTTCGTGAGATCGAAGCCCGCGACGTTCTTCACCACGCGTCCGCCCGGGCGGATCACGCGCCCATCACCCGTCACCAGTGTGAGGCCGAGCAGGTGATCGCGCACGTTGCCGAATCCCCCGCGCAGTGGGCCGGCGGTGCCGGTTGCCACGACCGAGCCGATCGAGCGCCCGGAGCCGGGTGGATCGATCGCGGCCCAGGCTCCGTGGTCTGCCAGCGCGCGGCCCAGGTCGCTCCACGTCACGCCTGCCTGCACCGTGGCCACCAGGTCGGATGCGTCGAGGTGGGGGATCTCGGTCAGCCGAGCGGTCGTGAGCGCGAGGTCGGCCACCGCGTCGGGGGGCATCCACCCGGCGCTTCCCTCGATGCGTACCCGCCACCCTTCGGAAGCTGCCGTCCCAAGCACGAGCGCTACCGCATCGTCCGAGTGCGGCGCCACGCGCGGCAGCCCGCCCGAGTCGGCCCCTATGGTCCCACCGTCGCCCAGGAGCGATCCGAGGTGGCGCGCGATGCTCAACCCCGTTTCGGCCATCACGCGCTCCCTGCGGCTACCGTCGCGCGTGGGTCTCGGGTCGATTCGCGGCAGGCGTGGACCGGGATCACCTTGCCGGGGTTGGCGATCTCGTCGGGGTCGAACACCAGGTGCACCGCGCGCATGGCGCCCAGCGTGTCGCCGTCGAAGATGAGCGGCATGTAGCGCAGCTTGTCGGCGCCCACCCCGTGCTCGCCGGTGATGGTGCCGCCCGCCGCGACGCACAGCTCGAGGATCTCGGCCGACGCCTGCTCCACGCGCTCCAACTCGTCCGCGTCGCGGCTGTCGAACGCGATGTTGGGATGCAGGTTGCCGTCCCCGGCGTGGAACACGTTGGCGACGCGAATCCCGTGGGCCGTGGCGATGCGAACCACCTGCTCGAGCACGTGGGGCAGCGCCGAGCGCGGCACTACCGTGTCCTGCACGAGCAGGTCGCGGTTCAGGCGGCCCAGCGCACCGAATGCCTTCTTGCGTCCCTGCCACAGCCTCTCCCGCTCGGCCTCATCGCTGGCTACCTGCACGGAGCGGGCACCGCTGTTCCGCAGGATGCGCTCCACCTCGGCGCCCCCCGAGACCACGACTTCGTCGGTGGCGCCGTCCAGCTCCACCAGCAGTACGGCCCCGGCGTCAGTCGGGTAACCGGCGGCGTAGATCGAGGCCTCCACCGCCCCGATGCAGTTGTGGTCGATCATCTCCAAGGCGGCCGGCAGGATTCCGGCCGCGATTATCGCCGTGACGGCCTCTCCGGCAGTGCGCAGCGCCTCGAAATCGGCCAGGAGGGTGCGCACCGCCCTGGGGAGAGGTGTGAGGCGAACCGTGATGCGCGTGGCGATCCCGAACATCCCCTCACTCCCCACGAACAACCCGACCAGGTCCGGACCCCACGGCTCACCGTGCTTCGAGCCGAGCGTCGTGACACTCCCGTCGGGCAGCACGACCTCGAGCTCGAGGATGTGATTGGTGGTTACGCCGTACTTCAGGCAGTGCGGGCCTCCGGCGTTCTCGGCCACGTTGCCGCCGATGGTGCACACCGTCTGGCTCGACGGATCGGGAGCGTAGTGCAGCCCGTGCGGCTCGGCGGCGGCCGTGAGGCGCGTGTTGACCACGCCTGGCTCGACCACGGCCAGGCGGTTCGCGGGGTCGACTTCCAGGATGCGCGTGAGCCGGGTGAGCGAAATCAGCACGGCGTCGCTGTCGGCGAGAGCCCCGCCGGACAGACCCGTACCGGCTCCGCGGGCCACGAACGGGATCTTGTGGTGCGCCAGGAGCTGCACAACGCCAACGACCTGGTCCCGCGTTGCGGGGAGCACGACCGCTCCGGGCCGGCTGTGGTGGGTCGGCAGCCCGTCGGCTGCGTAGGTGTCCAGCTCCGCTGGAGCCGTGCGGATCCACCCCGGGCCGACGATGCCGGCGAGGGCGCCGGCCACTCCCGCGGGGATGCCCATTCTACTCTCGGAAGTCCATGTCGCGGAGGCGCTTGCCGTTGCCCTTGGTGCGTCGCTGCCTGTCGGCCCGCTTCTTCACGTCCTGCTGCAGTCGACGAAGAGTCGTTGCGAGGCGGCGCAGCCTGTCGCTCACGGAGCGCAGCTCGAGCAGGCCCTGCTTGTCACGCGGCTCGATGTCGAGCCCGGCCGCCACTTGAAAGGAAAGCTGCGCCGGGTCCTGCGGCAGCTCTACGGTGGGCTCCGGTAGCTGAGCCAGCTCGCTCACCGCCCGGGTATACGATTCGAACGCGGTGCGAACCCCGGCGGCACGCTCTGCCACGTCGTCCTCCGACGGGTGATCCTCGAACGGCTCCACCACTGCCACGCGATACAGCCGATCGGTCTCCACGAACTCGCGCAGCAGGAACCGCTCCTGCCCTGCGGTCATGATGTTGTAGCGTCCGTCAGGTAGCTGCTGCACGCTCTCGATGTGAGCGCGGCATCCCACGGCCCCGGGCGAGGGCGAGGGGTCCGTGTACGGCGTGGCGCGCACGTACGACAGGCCGAAGCAGCCGTCGCCCTCACGGCAATCACTCAGCATCTGCCGGTAGCGCGGCTCGAATATGTGGAGCGGCTGCAGCGCACCCGGGAAGAGCACCAGGGGGAGAGGGAAGATCGGGAGGGTGCGGGCGCGCATTGGTCTAAGCTAACGGGGAACGGGGAACGGGGAACGGGGAACGGGGAACGGGGAACGGGCCGTTCAGGGTGCAACGGTAGTGGGAGCGGCAGGCGGCCGCGTTGCGTGCAGCGGGAAACGGGAAGGGTGGGTGCAGCGAGGCCGGGGTTCTGCCGGAGCGAACCTCACGAGCACTGACCGGCAGGAAGTTATCGCAGTGATGGCAGGCCTTACTTACTCCGCAGATAGGAGCTCCGGGGAGCCCGTTGGGGAGTGCCGGTTCGCGGAGGTAGAGGCCCGCCAAAGCTCCGTGTCGTGATTACTGGGTGTGCAAGCAAAAGCGGCCGACTCACGCCGACCGCCTGGAGGGGACCAACCCTACTACTGGGACCTACGCTGCTACCCAAAAGCCCTTGAGGGCCTCACCGTGCGGGCTCTCCCGCAGCTTCTCGAACGCGCGCTCGCGGATCTGGCGTATGCGCTCCCGGGTTACGCCCAGCAACTCGCCGATCTTCTCGAGCGTCATGCCCTCGGAGCCCTCCTCGAGACCGTAGTACAGGTAGAGGATCTTCCGCTCGCGCGGCGTGAGGTACTTCTCGAACACTTCGTCGATGAACTCCCGCATGAGGCGGCCGTCTGTCCGCTCCTCGATCTCGCCGCCCTCCTGGCCGGCGAAGCGCTCACCGAAAGTGGCAGCGTCCTTGTCGCTGCGATCGATGGGAGCATCGAGCGACATCTCAGCAGCAGTCATGCGCCGCGCGCTGCGCACGTTCTCGACGCTGTCCTGCAGAGCTTTGGCAATCTCCTCGTCGGTTGGCTCGCGGCCGAGCTCCTGCGACAGGTACGTCTCGGTCCGTGCCATCCGGATGAGGTGGCTGTTCTGGTTGAGCGGGATGCGCACGCTGCGGGTCTGCTCGGCCAGCGCCTTGAGCACTGCCTGGCGCACCCACCACACGGCGTACGAGATGAACTTCACACCCTGGTCGGGGTCGAACTTCTTCACCGCCTTGAGCAGCCCCTCGTTCCCGATCGCCACCAGCTCGGCCAGGTCCAGCCCGTGGCCCTGGTACTTCTTTACATAGGAGATCACGAACCGGAGGTTGGCCGTCACCAGGCGCTCGGCACAGGCCTCATCGCCCGCGCGGGCCCGCCGGGCCAGGCGGCGCTCCTCCTCCGCCGAGCCTATGAGGGGCAGCTTCTGGATGTCCTGCAAATACTGATCAAATGCGCCCGAAACGGGGGTGCGAAAGAAACCCTTCGACTTTGCGGTGCGCAGTTGGGTCATACACTCCCCAGGCGTTCGTGGGGTGGGAGAGGACGAGAAGTACTGAAAACCCCGCCAAAATGACTGACAGGAGGCGCGCCCAATGTAAGAACCACTGGGCACAGCGTCAAGAAAACCGCATTTTCCACATCACAAATCATTCCACCCCAGTGGCTTCCGGATTTTGTCCACCTGGGGCCTATGTGGAAGGAATGTTCGTGAGTGTGGCTGGGGCGGGTAAGTCCTTATGTGGAAAATGGTTGCGCCGTGTCGGAATGTGCGCGACCTGTGGACAACCCGTTGAACAAGGGCGAGTTACGTGATTCGGTCGATAATCGCGCTCACAGCCCGTTCGGGAGCCTGGACGGTCCACTCACCGGCCTCCCCGCGGGCCATTTCGCCGAGTCGACTGGGGAGTGCAAACCTGACAGACCCTCCCCGCGCCTTCTTGTCCTGCCGCATCGCCTCCAGCATGCGCTCGTGATCGACTACGGCGGGCGCCGTGGTCGGCAAGGCGAACATCTCCAAGGCGTCCCTCACCTGGCTCGCCATCCCCGCCTCGCTGACGCCTATCTCCTCGCCCAGTTCCGCTTCCGCCACCATGCCAATCGCCACGGCTTCGCCGTGCAGCAGCTCGTACCCGAAGGCTGCCTCCAGGGCGTGCGCCATTGTGTGCCCGAAGTTGAGGATTGCCCGCTTCCCCCGCTCGCGCTCATCGGCCCCCACTACTTCAGCCTTGATCTCCACGCTGCGCCGCACCACGTGGAGCAGCGCTGTCGGATCGCCTCGCTGAATCGCGTCGTGCTGTTCCCGCATGTGCATGAAGTAGTCGGCGTCGGCGATGACGCCGTGCTTCAACGCCTCGGCCATCCCCGTTGCCAGCTGCACGGGCGGCAGCGTCGAGAGAGTGGCCACGTCGGCGACCACCACCTCGGGTTGGTGGAAGGCACCCACCAGGTTCTTGCCGGCCTCGGTGTCCACCCCGGTCTTGCCCCCGATCGCGCTGTCGATCATGGCCAGGAGCGAGGTCGGCAGCTGCGCGCAGCGCACCCCCCTGAGGTAGGTGGCTGCCACGAAGCCGGCGAGGTCGCCTACCACGCCGCCTCCCAGTGCGATCACTACCAGGTCCCGGTCGAGCCGGGCCCGCAGCAGCTCATCGGTGAGGTCGGCCCAAGTCTCCCGGTTCTTGTTCCACTCGCCGGCGGGAAAGGCCAGCAAGTGCGCGTGGCCCACCTGCTCCGCCGCGCTCGCTACCTGCCGGCCGTACAGTGGCGCCACCGACGAGTCGGTGATCACCGCGTAGTGCGACGCGGGACAGTACCGCTGCAGGTAGTCCGGAAGCTCCGCGAGGATCCCCTCCCCGAGCACGATGTCGTAGGACGCGTCTCCGAGGGGAACGCTGATGGTGGCGGGCGCTATAGCCTCACCTCACCCTCGATGATCGTGATTGCCTGACCGCCCACGCGCACCGCCGTGATGGCACCGTCGGGCGAGCACGCGACTTCGACGGTGATGCGGCTGGGACGGCCGATCTCCATACCCTGCTCCACGATCACCGTCGCAACTCCGTCTCGCGGGTGCACGATCCCGTGACGCACGAGGTACGATCCGAGGGCGCCCGACGCGCTCCCAGTGGCGGGGTCCTCGGGCACTCCGAGCCCCGGGGCGAACATGCGGCAATGCACCGTGGCCTCGGGCGACTCGGTCTCGAGCGAGTAGCACATGGCGCAGTCGCTCCCCAACTCCCGCAGGAAGGCGAAGAGGTCGCCTCCCTTGCCGCCGCTCGGCAGCGCCCGGATAGCCTCGAGGGAGGCGGTCGGTATCATCAGTTGGGGGATCCCGGTGGACACGATCTGCGGGGCGGTGCCCGAGGGGATCAGTTCGGGGCCGCCGCCCAGGACTTCCGCTAGCCGGGTCGTATCCTCGACGCTCGGCCCGAACTCGGGTTGGGCCTGGGTCATCACCACCAGCCGCGGTGCCCCGCCCTCCATGTGAATGTCCACCGGCAGCACCCCGACACTGGTCTCCTGTGTCACCTGGTGCGCCCCGGTGCCCGGCAGTCCCAACTCGCCCGTGGCTGCGAGTAGCCACCAGGTGCCGACCGTAGGATGCCCGGGCAGCGGCACCTCTTCGGCGGGCGTGAAGAAGCGCAGGCGCCGCGTCGCCCGTTCCGACGGAAAGACGAAGCTCGTCTCGGAGAGGTTCATCTCCCGTGCAAGTGCCTGCATCTGTCCGGCTTCGAGCCCCTCTGCATGTGGGAAGACGGCGAGCGGGTTTCCCGTCAGCGGACGGTCGGTGAAGACATCCAGTTGAAAGAAGCGATAGGTGGACACGCTACCAGGTGACGTCGGTGACGCCGGCCCGGTGGTTGGCGAGCCGCGCCAGCACGAACAGCAGGTCGGACAGGCGGTTCAGGTACTGGAGGATCTCTTCTGATATCGGGTCCTGCCGGTTGAGACGCACCGCGTGCCGCTCAGCTCGGCGACACACCGTGCGGGCCACGTGCAGATGGGCCGCCTTGAGCGTGCCGCCCGGCAAGACGAACTGCTTGAGCGGCTCGAGTTCGGTCTCGGCGCGGTCGATGGCGGACTCGAGATCGGTGATGCGCTCGGGTGGAATCACCGCCTTGTGCAGTGCCCGCGCCACCTTCTCCGGGTTGGGGCTGGCGAGGCGGCCGCCGATCTTGAAGAGATCTCGCTGTACCCCTTCCAGCAGCTCGCGCTCGAAGTCCTCAGGCTCTGTGGCCATGGCGACTCCGAGGCGCGCGTTGAGCTCGTCCACGCTGCCGTAGGCGGTGACGCGGCCGTCGTCCTTGGCCACCCGGTCGCCGCCGTGCAGCGAGGTCTCGCCGCGGTCGCCGGTTCTGGTGTAGATCTTCGCCACTTTGAGAGAAGCTACGGGCTGCGTTGAGGGGGCGGTAGGGTGGGGCGCGCCACCAACCGCGGGTAGGGCGACCGGGGGCTCCTTCTAGTATCATGTGGTGGCCCGCCAGTCACGAGGTGACATCGCCATGCTACAGCTGGGCACGCCCGAGCATCCCCTCAGAGTCGCGATAATCGGTTCTGGCCCCGCCGCGTTCTATGCCGCCGAGCATCTGCTGGGGCGCGATGACCTCGTCGTTCAGGTGGACATGTTTGAGCGGCTTCCCACGCCGTTCGGACTCGTGCGATTCGGCGTCGCGCCCGACCACGCCAAGATCAAGAACGTGACGCGGGTGTACGACAAGATCGCGCGGCGCCCGGGCTTCCGATTCTTCGGCAACGTGGAGTTCGGTGTGCACCTGGCCCTCGAGGACTTGCGACGGCACTACCACCAGGTCTGCCTCGCCACCGGCGCTGAGACGGACCGCCGCATGAACGTCCCCGGTGAAGACTTGAGGCGGAGCCACACCGCGACGGAGTTCGTGGCGTGGTACAACGGCCACCCCGACTATCGGGAGCACGAGTTCGACCTCTCGGTAACGCGGGTTGCGGTGGTGGGGATCGGCAATGTCGCGGTCGACGTGGCGCGCATCCTGTGTCGCACGACCGAGGAGCTGAGGCGCACGGACATCGCCGACTACGCGCTCGAGGCTCTGGCTGAGAGCCGGGTGAAGGAGGTGTACGTCCTCGGTCGCCGCGGGCCGGCACAGGCGGCGTTCACCAACGCCGAGGTAAAGGAGTTGGGAGAGCTGGATGGAGCCGACTTCGTGCTGCTGCCGCAGGAAACGGCGCTAGACCCGCTCAGCCGGGAGGCGGTCGCGCAGTCCGGCGAGCCTTCCCTCGATAAGAAAGTGGAGCTGCTGCAGGGATTCGCCGCCGCGGAGCGGGCGGGCAAGCAGAAGAGTCTCACCCTGAGGTTCCTCGTCTCGCCGGTGGAGTTGGTCGGCAACGAGGCGAACGAGGTTGTGGGGATGAAGCTGGTCCATAACGAGTTGTTCCGCAGCGACGACGGATCGCTGCGGCCGAGGTCCACCGGCCGTGTCGAGGAGCTGCCAGTGGAGCTGGTGTTCCGCTCGGTAGGGTACCGGGGCGTGCCGCTGCCCGGCCTACCGTTCCATGAGAAGTGGGGAGTGGTGCCCAACGAAGGTGGGCGGGTCGTCGCGGATGGAAAGCCGCTCGCCGGGCTGTATGTGACCGGGTGGATCAAACGCGGGCCGTCTGGCGTGATCGGCACCAACAAGCCGTGCGCTGCTGAAACCGTGGCCGCGATGGTGGCCGACGTCGGCGACGGCGTGGTGCTGGCGCCCGAGCAGCCGGATCCCGCAGCCGCCGAGGCGCTGGTGCGCGAGCGGCAGCCCCGGCCGGTCACGTACGAGGACTGGTGCAGGATAGACGCCCGCGAGGTGGAGTGCGGCAAGGAGCAGGGGCGCCCGCGCATAAAGCTCACCAGTGTGGAGGAAATGCTGGAGGCAGCCGCGAGGTGATGCGGTCCGTCCTGCTTCCGCTCGCGTTCCTGCCCCTCCTCACAGGCGGGCTGGCCGGGCAGGAGGAGGAGCCAAGGGGGCTCATCGTGCGCGGGATCGCCTTCGAAGGCAACCGCGCCATCGACGACAACACCCTCGCCATCTCGATAGCGACGTCGCAGTCGTCGTGGTTCGCGCGCGCGGGGCTGGTCAGCTGGATCGGGCTCGGAGCCAAGCGATACTTCGACGAGACCGAGTTCCGCCGCGACGTGCTGCGCATCAGGGCGCTCTATCGTCAGAGCGGGTTTGCCGAGGCCTCGGTCGATACGCTGGTGCGCCGGGGAAGCGACGACGTGCGTGTGCGGTTCCTCATTGATGAGGGGGAGCCGATTCGGGTCACGTCGCTGCGGCTCAGTGGTATCGAGGAGATCTTCGACGTCCAGGACGTGTACGAGGCGCTGCCGCTCCAGGTGGGAGAGCCGTTCAACCGTCTCCTCATGCGCGTCTCGGCCGATACGATCCGCCTGCGCCTCGCCGACGCTGGGTACCCCTTCGCGGAAGTGTTCATCAGTTTCGACGAGTTGCGTGCCAGGCGCACGGCCGTAGTGGCGTTCGAGGTCGTGACCGGCACGCAGGCGCGGGTGGAGGCAGTTGAGGTGGCCGGCACCAGCAAGGTGAGCGAAGGTCTGGTGCGCCGCGCTGTGGCGGTGGAGCCCGGCAAGGTGTACAGCCAGCGGGATCTCTACCAGAGCCAGTTGAATCTCTATCGCGCCGGGTTGTTCAACTACGTGCGGGTGGCACCGGTGGACTCGATTCCGTCGGGCCCGGACGATTCACTGGTCACGGTGCGCGTGCAGGTAGCCGAAGGTGCGATGCAACGGGTGCGAGTCGGCGCCGGCTACGGCACGATCGACTGCTTCCGCGTGCTCTCGACCTGGTCCACCGCCAACATGCTCGGTGGGGGGCGACGCCTGGAACTGGGTGCGCGGTTCTCGAAGATCGGGGCCGGCGATCCGATGAACCTGGAGCGATCTGTCTGTCCCGTCCTGGAGAGGGACGAGCCCGAGCGGCTGGTGTTGAACTATAACCTCAGCGCATCACTGGAGGAGCCGTTCTTCCTGTCGCGCCACTTCGGCGCGGGCGTGTCGGCCTTCCTGGAGCGGTACACCGAGTTCAGGGCGTTCGTGCGCCAGGCCGTCGGCGGCGACGTCGCGGTGACTTACAGGACGCCGTGGCGCATGCCGGTCACGATCTCATATCTCCTCACGTACGGAAACACGCAGGCGGATCCCGCGACCATCTGCGCGCTGCTCAACGTGTGCCGCTTGGAAGATGCCGAGGGCTTCGGTGAGAACCAGCGGCAGGGTACCCTGTCGCTGGCGGTAGTGCGCGATCGTCGCAACTCGATCTTCAACCCCACCCGCGGCACGCTGTTCTCCGGCGAGTTCCGCCATGCCTCGCGCGTCACCCTCTCCGACGACCGTGCCCGGTTCAACAAACTGTCACTCGAGTTCTCATCGTATCACCCGGTGGGGAAGCGCGCCGCCTTCGCCTGGCGCATCAGGTGGGGCACGATCTTCGGTGCGGGGTTCAGAGGGCGGGGGATAGACTCCATCCCCACAGAGGAGCGCTTCTATCTGGGTGGCGCCAATACTGTGCGGGGCTTCGGTCAGAACGAGATGGGTGTGGTGGTGCGTGTCATCGAAGGTGACACGGTCACGACGAGCGGAGAGCTGCAGCCGGTCACCAATTTTCGCACCTCTCCGGTGGGCAGCAACGACCTGTTTCTGGTGAACGCTGAGTTGCGCTTCCCCCTGGGAATGTCGGGGCGCGCATTCGGGGCGGTCTTCGTAGACGCGGGGCAGCTACGCACCCGCCTGTCCAGCGAGGAGGGAAGCACCATCGGCGATCTGGGCGACGTGAAGATCACTCCGGGAGTGGGGCTCCGCATTTCCTCGCCGCTGGGACCGGTGCGGCTGGATGCGGCCTACAACCCGTGGGATCCACAACCGAGTCCGCTGTATCTGCAGACGCGGGACCAGCTGATCCTGCTCGAAGAGGGATTCGTACCGAAGGAGCCCACGTTCTGGGAGCGGTTCCGCATTCACATCTCGATCGGACAGGCATTCTGATGCGGCGCTCGGCGTTCGTCTGGATTCTCATCGTGCTGTGTTGGCTGGGCGGCACCGTGCTGGGGGTGGCGGGTGCCGCGCTGCGCACCGACGAGGGTCGCCGCATCGTCGTGGATTGGGCGCTGGGGGTGGCCAACGGTGCGCTCGGTGGCACGATGTCCGTGGGGCAGGTCGGCGGCTCGTTCCTGCGTGGCCTCGAGGTTAGCGACGTCGTCATCCGCGACACCGCCGGGGTCGATCTGCTCACCGTCGACCGCGTGGGGCTGCGCTACGGGTTGAGTGACCTGTTGCGCGGCCGGATCGTGCTGGGACGCCTCAGCGTCACGCGACCGCACATCAACCTCGTGCAGTGGGGGCGCGGAGCACCGCTCAACCTGGACGAAGTACTGCCCAAGGGTGACGGCGGCGGCGGACCGTCGGCGCTCGTCGCGTTCAACGACGTGCAGATCGTCGATGGCACGCTAACCGTGCGGACGCCGGCCGGTCCGGGCGACACGCTGGTGGAGCGGCAGCGCGGCCCCCTCGGCCCGGTTCGTGTGCGACGGTTCCGCTCGCTCAACGCGCGGCTCGGGTACTTGCGGATCTCGTCGCCGCTTCCGGGAGAGGACGGGATTCTCGCAGAGCTCGAGCGCCTGCGAGTAGTCGGGTCGGACCCGGCGATCACCGTGACGCAGATACGGGGGTGGGTGACGTTGGTGGGCGACACGCTGGTGCTCGATCGTATGCGCGTCCGCCTGCCCGAGAGCCGGGCGTTCGTGGGCGGCACGCTGTCGTGGCCCTACGGACCGATTCTGTACGATCTCGAGATCGACGCAGAGCACGCCGTGACGAACGAGGTACGCGGGCTGGTATCGGCGATCCCCGCCGGTCTGGTGGGCGGGGGACGCTTCACGGTGCGCTCCAACGGCGCCGACGAGCTGCACTTCGTGGGCGAGCCAATCGATCTGGCCGGCGCCGGTGGCGGCGGTAGGGCGCGCGGCCGGCTGGCCATGGTGCTGGGTCCGGGTGAGACGTGGGGCTTCGACGGCACCGAACTCGACCTGGAAGACTTCGACCTGGAGTACGTGCGCGGCTTCCTGGACACTCTGCCCATGGCGGGCCGTGTGACGGGAGACGTCGCACTGGACGGGCCCCGCGAGGGAATGCAGCTCGGTCTGGACGTGTCGTTCCGCGACTCGCTGGTGGAAGGCTGGCCCGAGTCGATGATCCGGGGCCAGGGGCTGGTAGCCGTGGGAGTGCCGGGAGAGTTCATCTTCCAGCGGTTCGGTGTCGCGCACGCCGATATAGAGCTCTCGACCGTACGGCGCTTGGTTCCGGCCATCGAGTTGCTTGGGCGCCTGCGCGGGAACGGAACGCTCAGCGGCCCGTGGCGCAACGCGACGTACGAGGGCGAGATGCGCTACGCGCACGAGCCGCTGCCGGAGACGGTGGCGCGCGGCTCGATACACCTGGACTCGCGGGGCGACACGCTGGGCTTGTGGAGTGACGTCGTGTTCGACTCGCTGCGCCTGGCGAGCTTCCACTCCAGCTATCCGGGGTTCGGCGTCGTGGGATCCTGGTCAGGTCCGCTGCGCCTCGCAGGACGGTTCGACTCCCTGGCTCTCGAGGCGGACCTGTCGGGTCCGGCGGGTGCAGCGCGCATCGAGGGTGCGCTGCTGCTGTTGCCCGACCGGCGTGGCGCTCACGACTTATCGCTGGAGCTGCAGGCGTTCGACCTCGCAGTGGCGGACGAGGAGCTTCCCGAGACGAGCCTGTACGGGCGGCTCGTGGGTAGTGGGGAGGAGCGGCTCGACGAGCCAAGCTTCGCGCTGCGTACCAGGGTGGAACTCGACAGTTCCCTGATCCAGGGCGTGAGCGTCGGGGGCGCACTGGCCTCGATTACGATCGCCGATACGCTCGCGAGCGTGGACACGCTGCGCGTGTGGGCCAACAACCTCTCGGTGGAGGCGCAGGGGAGCTTCGGTCTCGACGCCCCGCGCAATGGCACGCTGCGGTTCGTTGCCTCCGCCGACTCGATCGGAGTGCTGGAGCCGGCGGTCGAGGTGTGGCTCGGCCCGTTGGTGGCCGCCGACTCGTCTCGACTGCCCGGCGGAACGGCACGGCTCGTGGGTCAACTCAGCGGCAACCTCGAGTCATACCGGCTGACCGGCAATCTGCAGACCGGCGACTTGCGACGCGGGCCGTTCTACGTATCGCGCCTCTCGGGTCGCGGCAACTGGACGTCTGCGTCCCGCATCTTCGTATTCGACGGCAATGCCGACTCGCTGGAGCTCGGCGGCTTCGCGTTCTTCGATGTGGAGGCGAGGCTCAACGGTCGGCCCGACTCGCTGCACTGGCAGGGGCGCGGGGCGTTCGGGCTCGACGGTGCCTGGCTGGGCGGGGGGCAGCTCTCCGTCGATTCGTCATCGTACACGGTGGCGGTGGATTCGCTGGGCGTGCTGCTGCTCAGCGGTCCCTGGTTCGTGGACACGGCCGCGGTGGTCTCGGTGGACAGCAGCAGTGTCGATTTCACCGACGTCGCGTTCCAACATGCCAGGGGAGCGAGCCAGGTGGTGCTGGACGGACGCATCGCGCTCACGGGTGCGGGCGGCCTCACCGGATCCGTGGTGGCTTTCCCGCTCGCCGATCTCTGGCTGCTTGGCCAGCAACCCGACTACGAGCGGGTGGGTGGTGAATTGAACGGGACGTTCGTATTGGGGGGGTCGGCTGAAGCCCCTGCTTTCGACGCGTCCGCCAGCGTGCGCAACGGGGTCTTCGGAGACTTCCGCGCGCCGTTCACCAGCGGGATCGTGCGGTACCATGACCGCCGCCTCTCGGGGGAACTCGAGCTCACCCGCCTGACCGAGGTGGTCCTGCGCCTCGAGCTGTCGCTGCCGCTCGACCTCGCGTTCGCCAACGTCGAGCGCCGCCGTCTCCCGGGTCCCGTCACCATTCGGGCGTTCGCGGACAGCGTCGATCTGGCGTTGCTCGAGCGGACGACACCGGTGGCGCGCGATCTGCAGGGCACGCTCGATGCCGCGTTCGGGATCGCCGGCACCTGGGAGCAGCCCGAGCTCACCGGGCAGATCAGCATACACGGCGGCGCAGCGACTTTTCCCTCGCTCGGTGTGAGGCACGAGGCGCTCTACGGATCGCTCGCGCTCTCCGGCGACACCATCACCATCGACGATCTCTCGCTCCGCAGCGGCGATGGGATCGCGATGCTGCGCGGCTTCGTGCGGCTCGAGGAGCTGAGCCGACCGGTCCTGCACGTGGACATCGGGTCCCAGGACTTCGAGACCATCAACGTGCGCGACTTCCTCAGCCTCACTGCGACGTCCGAGCTCCAGCTACGGGGCCCGTTCTACAACGCGACGTTGACCGGGCGCGGGACCGCCGCACGCGGAGCGCTCTACTTCGAGGACCTGGTGCGCAAGGACGTGCTCAACCTCGAGGAGTTTGCGCGAAGCGGGGAGATGGGGGGTGAGTTCGCCGACACGGTGCTCACGCTCATCGAGCGCCATCGATTGGGCGCACAGTTCGAGAGCCGCTTCCTCGACAGCCTGCGCGTGGACAGCCTGGAGGTCGCGATGGGATCCGATTTCCGGCTGCGCTCGAGCGAGGCGAACATACCGTTGGAGGGCTCCGTCTTCGTGAGCAAGGTGCGCGACCGCTACCAGCTGGATGGCACGCTGGGCGCGTCACGCGGCACGTACCGCCTGCAGTTGCCGCTGGGCAGCGTGCGCGAGTTCAACGTGACGCGGGGCGAGGTGCGCTACCTGGGAACCCCCGACCTCGACGCCGACCTCGACGTCGAGGCCGAGCATACGGTGCGCACCACGCAGGGCGACGACGTCAAGGTGTTCGTGCACATCACGGGCAGGCTGTACCAGCCGCAACTGAGGCTCACCAGCGACATCCAGCCGGCCGTTTCGGAGACCGAGCTCATTTCCTATCTGCTGTTCGGAGCACCTAGCTTCCAGGTGGCCGCGCAGGAACGCGGATTCGGCTGGCGGCTGGGTTCACAGACGCTGTTCGGGGTGGTATCGAGCCAGATCGAGTACTCGCTGATCACCGATCTCGGAGCGCCGCTCGACTACTTCCAGATCCGCCCCGAAACCGGGCGCCAGGGTCTGGCGGGTGCGGAGCTCTCGGCCGGGAAGCAGTTCACGGTGCTGGGAACCACGGCGTTTCTCACCGCCAGCCCGCGTATCTGCCCCCGGCAGCAGACGTTCGATGTGGGCGCGAGCCTCGAGTTCCGCCTCACCCGTCGCTGGTTGGCGGCGGGCAGCGTGGACCCGCTGCGCAGCTGTGAGGCGTTGACGACTCAGCTCCCAACACGATATCAGTTCGGTCTGGACCTATTCTGGGAAACGAGATACTAGTGCCGCGCGCTCAGCTGATCTTCAATCCGATCGCGTCCCGCACCGATACCCGCATCGTGGGCCGGGTGGTGGACGAGTTCCTGCGGGAGGGGTGGGACCTGGACATTGCGGGGACCACTCGCGAAGGCCACGCGAGCGAGCTGGCGCGCCAGGGGGTGAAGGACGGCGCCGATCTCATTGCGGTGTACGGGGGCGACGGCACCACCACGCAGGCCATGGAAGGGGTCGTGGGATCCGACACCCCGGTGGCGATCATTCCGGGCGGCACGGGCAACCTGCTGGCCGGGAACCTGCGCGTCCCGCGCAATGCCAGGGCGGCCGCGCGCGCCGCGATTCGGGGAACGCCGCGGCCCATCGATCTGGGGCGCATGCAGTGCAACGGCGACGAGCGCTACTTCGCGGTGGGTGCCGGCACGGGCATCGATGCGGACATCATGGCCCAGACGACGACCCGGGCCAAGCGGAAGTGGGGCATGGGAGCGTACGTCGCGCGGGGCCTGGAGCTGCTGGGGGCGCCCAACGCGGTGCCGCACCGCATCACTATCGACGGCGAGACGTTCGAGACGGACGCCCTGATGGTGCTGGCGGCGAACTGTGGGGAGATCATTCCTCCGGTCGTGCGGCTCAAATGGGGCATCTCGTTCGACGATGGCCTGTTCGACGTGTTGGTCATCAACGCGGGAACCTTCGTCGAGACGATGGACGCCGCGTGGCGCATGATCACGGGTCTGGGGCACGGCGGCAAGCGGGTGGCGTTCCACAGCGCCAAGAGTATTACTGTCGAGACCGAGACTCCGCGCCCCGTGCAGCTCGACGGCGAGCTGTGCGGTGAGACGCCGTTCTCGGCCGAAATCGTGCCCGCGGCGATAAAGATCGTGGTACCGGGAGACTGGAAGGCACCGGTCAAAGGAGGCATAGATGCCTGACGAGCAGCTCAAGGAACGCGACGCCATGATCTGTCGCGCCTGCGGGAACGAGGAACGTGCGTCGGAGGGGTATCCCTGCGACGGATGCGGCACCTTCGTCTGCCTGGTGTGCTCCATGCGCGGCGTGACGCGATGCAAGGACTGTGAGGCGAAGGTGGGAGACGCGCCTGAGAGCGCGTAGCGCCACCTTCCCACCACCCACCTAAGTGGCTCAATCCACTCCGGCACTAACGAGCGTCGACGGCCTGCTGGTCGGGCACGCCACCGACCGGGAGGCCGGCACCGGGTGCACGGTAGTGCTCGCCCCGCCCGAGGGCATGGCCGCCGCGGCGTCGGTGCGCGGTCGCGCCACCGGCACGCGGGAGCTCGACGCGCTGTCGCCGCGCCATCTCGTGCCAGGAATCCACGCGATCCTGCTGACCGGAGGCTCGGCCTTCGGCCTCGGCGCCGCGGACGGGGTGATGCGCTGGCTGGCGGAGAAGGGACGCGGGTTCGATGTAGGAGTGGGTGTCGTGCCGATCGTTCCGGCAGCCGTGGTGTTCGATCTCGCCATCGTGGGACGGCCCGACCGTTGGCCGGGGCCCGCCGATGGCTACAAGGCGTGCGAGGCCGCGGGCAGCTCCGTCGGGGAGGGCTCGGTCGGCGCGGGGACCGGCGTCACTGTCGGCAAGGTGACGGGTGCCGAAGGCGCCATGAAGAGCGGGGTGGGGACCTGGGCGGAGCGGCGTGGCGACGTCACGGTGGGCGCGCTCGCGGTGGTGAACGCGTTCGGCGACGTGCGGGACGGCGACGGCAACATCATCGCGGGCGCACGGCGCGACGGAGAGTTCGTGGATGCTCGGCGCTACCTCGCCGACGGCGGGGCACCCGGCGGCTCGTTCGCCCAAGCAGGTGCCAACACCACGTTGGTGGTGGTCGGGACGGACGCGCATCTCGGTCGCAGCGAGTTGGCCGAGACTGCGGCGATGAGCGTGGACGCCATGGCACAGCGCGTCACACCGGTAGGCACTCAGTTCGACGGGGACATCGTGTTCGCCGTCTCAACGGAGAGGATCACGGGCGTCTCGCCCATCGCGGTGGAGATGCTGGCGCAGGAAGTGGTCGCCATGGCGATCGAGCGCGCGGTCCGAACTGCCGAGGGGACGGAAGAAGTCCCGGGGTTAGGAGGATGATGGAGGGGGCGAGAGGGAAGCGGGAAGGGTACGGCATCCCCCGGAAACGGGAAGCGGCGTGAGTACATGACCAACGGCATTGAGAAGCTCATCCTGTTCGACATAGACGGCACGCTGGTGTGGACGGCGGGCGCGGGTCGCTCGGCGATCAGCCGGGCGCTGCTCGATGAAATGGGTGCCACCGGCCCCATCGAGGGCTTCCGCTTCGAGGGCAAGACCGATCCGCAGATCGTGATGGAGTTGATGCGGGCGGCGCAGCATCCTCACGCCGAAAGCGAGCAGCACGTCGATGCCGTGTGCGGCCGCTACGTGGAGCTGCTGGTGTCCGCGCTGGAGGAGCGGCGCCAGCAGATCAAGCTCTATCCCGGCGTCGCGCCGCTGCTGGAGGAGCTGCACGGGCGGGACGACGCGCTGGTCGGACTGCTCACCGGCAACCTGGAGCGGGGAGCGCGGCTCAAGCTGGGTGCGGCGGGAATCGACTTCTCACGCTTCGGACCGGGAGCTTACGGCTCCGACGCTGCGGCGCGGTCGGATCTCCCGGCGATCGCGGCCGAGCGCGCCGCGCCACTAATGGGGCGCGTACCCCACGGCGAAGAGATCGTGATCCTGGGCGACACGCCGGCCGACATGACCTGCGGCAACGGGGTCGGAGCGCGGCCGATCGGGGTAGCGACCGGGTGGCACTCACGCGAGGAGCTCGAGGCGAACGGAGCGTACCAGGTGTTCGACGACTTCTCCGATCCGGCGCAGGTGGTCGAGGCCATCTACGCATGACCAACTCCCAGCTGCTCCTGCCGCTCAGGATCCCCGAGCTGGGGCCATCGCTCGGGAAGATCGTGACCAGCACGGGTCGCGATCCCGGCGGGTTGGAGTTGGACGTGATCCGCCACAGGCTCACGACGCGGCTGTTCGAGGCCGCCGGGGAGGCACGGCGCCTGGCCTCGCGGGATGAGCGCCGCGCGGCGGTGGCGACCGTGGGTCGCACGATGTGGCTCGAGGCGTGGGACGAAGCGGTGGCCGGGGTCGCGGACCTCATGCTCGCGCGGATCGCCACACGGCTCGATCTGGAGGCCAGAGCCGTGCGCATGCCGAAGCGGAGACGCCAACGGCTGCAGCTCGACGCCGCACAGCAGGGAGCGCTGGCAGCCCGCCTGGGATCGGCCGGAGCGGGTCTGGTTCCGGCTCTGGATCTGCTGGAGGAGCGGGCCGTCCCCGCGCTCGCGGCGACGGCGCTGGATCGCGAGGCCATGGATGCGTGGCGCGATGCGCTGACGACCGCGG
This sequence comes from Gemmatimonadota bacterium, assembly GCA_039586815.1. Taxonomy (GTDB): domain Bacteria; phylum Gemmatimonadota; class Gemmatimonadetes; order Gemmatimonadales; family GWC2-71-9; genus WVYX01. The sequence goes on from JBDHJR010000012.1 coordinate 73,995, forward strand.
CGCGCCGGCTCGAGGCGGCGTGGCTCGAGATGGAGGACTCGATCGAGGTGGAGTGGGGCCACTGGGAGCGAGTGGCTGGCAGAGTGGCGCGTTGGCGCAAGCCCCTCTGGCCGGTGTTGCTCGTGGGCGCGCTCGCCATAGTCGGCGCCGCGTGGCTCGGGTTGGTGATGGGTGGCTTCGTCGCCGCGCCCGCATGGCTGCAGGACGCGTGGAGCTGGGTGTTCCGGCGATGAACCCCGTGGGCGTAGGGATCGACCTGGTGGAGGTAGCGCGCGTGGAGCGCATGCTGAGTGACAAGGGCGAGCGCGCCATGCTGCGGCTTCTCACCGAGAGCGAGCGCACCTACTGCGAGCGGCAGGCCGCGCCGGCGCGCCACGTGGCCGCCCGCCTTGCCGCCAAGGAGGCGACGTACAAGGCACTCAATCAGAATGGTGACACCGGGTACGTCGGCTGGCACGAGGTGGAGGTGGGAAGGGCGGAGGATGGGAGGCCGTCGCTGGTGATGCGCGGCAAGGCTCGTGATGCGGCGGAGCGGCTCGGGGTTACGTCGAGTCTGGTGTCGTTGACGCACACGGACACTCAAGCCGCCGCGGTGGTGCTTCTGTTGGGCTGAGATTGTTTCAGCTGAGGGGCGTGGGGCACGCGCTCGGCGGGGCTCTACCTCCGCGAACTGCCGGCGCGGCCCGGACTCCCCGAGCAGCTCACCACACTGGCACCTGACCTAACTCCCAGGCAGGGCACCTTCCGTTCGCCGCCGCCGTACGTTCGCTCCGGCAGAGCCGCGGCCTCGCACCACCCGTGCCCACGTCGCGACCCTGCCCAACCACCCTCACTCCGCCGCGCTGCGTGACCCTGGTGCGCCGCCACACCACCGCCCGCTGCACCCTAGCCGCTCCGCCCGCCAGGTACACCGGTCAAATTGCAATCCCGACAATCTCTGTCTAGATTCCGCGACCTTTGAATCGGAACCGAAGCGGCTTGTCTTTCCATATGTCAGTTCGCCTTCTCGCGCCGTGGCTGCTCACCGGGCTACTGGCCGTACCTGCTACGGCGCAGCAGGACCAGGTGGGGCTGGCGCGGCGCATTGCCGACGTGGCTTCCATCGCGCTCGCGGAGTACGCCGAGGGTGTGGTGGACGGTGAAGTGGTCGCGGCGGAGGAGCTGCACGAGGCGACGCTGTTCCTGGCCGACGCGCTGCGCACGGCCGAGGATCTCGCGCCAGAGGCTCGCGCTGCCGCCCTTCCTTATCTCCAGAGAATGCAGACCGGCGTTGCGGCGCTCGTGCCAGGGGCAGGGCTGGAAGTCGAGCTGGCCGGCCTGCGGCGCGATCTGGCGGCGGCCGTCGGTGCGCCGCTCGATCCGTTACCCTCCAAAGCGCCGTCGCTGGTGCAGGGCGAACGTCTGTACCAGCGGTATTGCGCGTCGTGCCACGGCGACGCGGGCTCGGGCGACGGCATCCTCGCGGCCGGCCTGGATCCCGCGCCCGCTGACCTCAGTGACTTCGAGGCACTGCGCACCGTCCCACCGCTGGAGTTCTTTCGCAAGATCAACGTGGGCGTGGCCGGCACGGCAATGCCAGGGTTCACCGAGCAGCTCGATGCCGAGGATCGCTGGGCCGTAGCGCTTTACGCCGCTGCGCTGCGTTACCCGGTCGAGGCTCACACGGAGGGTGCGCGCCAACTGGAGCGCCGCTGCGGCGAGTGTGCCGTGTTCGTGAGCGACTTCGCGGCCACGGCACAGCTGAGCGACGACTCGCTGGCGGTTGTGCTCGCGGCGCGCACCGGCGGGCAACTCGATGACCTCGAGATGGCGACGCTGGTTGCGTACGCGCGTGTGGCGGGCGCCGCCGAGGAGCTGGGGGCCGACCGCCGTCTCGCGGCCGTGCGCACGGCAGGGAACACGCGAGCGGTGTTGCAGGAGGCCGTGCTCGCGGCGCGTGCGGGTGACCGTGAAGCAGCTGAGCGGCATGCGCTCGACGCGTACCTCGTGTTCGAGGGCATCGAGAGCGCCGTGAAGGCGCGCGACGCAGCGGTCGCGCGGCGGGTGGAGCGGGCGTTTGCCGACCTGCGCGGTGCCCTTGCGGGCGGCGCTCCGACGGATCAAGTGATCGTGCTACAACAGCGGGTGGAGGAGATGCTCGACGCCGCGGTGGAGAGCATCACCGTGCAGGCTTCGCCGGGGCTGCTGTTCGGCCAGTCGCTGGTGATCATCTTGCGCGAGGGGCTCGAGGCGATCCTCATCATTGGTGCGCTCGTAGCGTTCCTCACCAAGGCCGGTGCAACCGATCGCAAGCGTGACATGGGATTCGGCGTGGTGGTGGCGATCGGTGCCAGCCTGCTCACCGCGGTGGGATTCGCCACACTGTTCCGCAACGCCGCTGCGCAACAGGAGGTGCTCGAGGGCGTCACCATGCTCGTGGCCGCCGCGGTGCTGTTCTGGGTCTCCTACTGGCTGGTATCCAAGATCGAGTTGCGCAAGTGGCAGCAGTTCGTAGGCTCACAGATGAAGAGGGCGCTGGGCAGCAAGCGCGCCTGGGCGCTCGCCGCGGTGGCGTTCCTCGCCGTTTACCGCGAGGGGTTCGAGACTGTGCTGTTCTATGCCGCGCTGTTCACTACCTCCGACGGCACCGTGGCGGCAACGAGCGGCATCGTGGGCGGATTGGTGCTGGGGCTCGCGCTGCTCGCGGTAGTCTACCTGGCGATCGAGCGCTACGGCGTGCGCCTGCCGCTCAAGCCGTTCTTCATAGCCACGAGCGCGCTGCTCTACGTCATGGCGTTCAGCTTCGCGGGGAAGGGCGTGTCGGAGCTGCAGGAGGCGGGCGTCATCTCCATCACGCCGCTCGAGTGGCTTCCCTCGCTGCCCGCGCTCGGGATGTTTCCCACCTATCAGACCTTCATGACGCAGATGTTCGTGGCGGCCGCGCTGGCCGGCGCGCTGGCATGGGTGTTCTGGCTGGAACCGCTGCGGGCGAGGGCAGCCGCGGTCAGAGCTTGATCGGGCCAACCGTCCGTCTGGCGTGAGGGTAGAAGTCCCACCGCAGTATCGACTTGCACCCATTCTCGACCAGCGCACAGAGCCACCGTTAGCTACATCACCGACCCATGTGCCGTGCATCACTAGCCTGGCGCATGCTCAACGCCCGATCTCTGCTCGCGACGCTCTGTGCGGTCGCTGCGACGGGGTGCGAAGTGCCCCCTCCGCAGGACTCGGTGTGGGTGACTATTCCGACCGGCGATTCAATCGCCGCGGTGGCTGAGTCGCTCGCGGTGGCTGAGTCGCTCGCGGCGTACGACATCGTGAAGTCCGCCGAGCGGTTCGAGCAGTTCGCGCGGATGAACCGGCGCCACCTCGGAGTCGAGGCGGGCACCTATCCGCTGCGCCCGCACAGCCCGATGGGCGAGGTGCTGGCCACGCTGCGTCGCGGCACGCATGCGGTGAAGCCGGTGACGATCCGAGAGCGCAGTACTCTGGCAGAAGTGGCGCGCCGTCTGGAGCGGACTCTGGGAGTCGAAGCAGAGAGCCTGGAGGCCGCCGCGGGCAACGCCGACCTGCTGAGGCGAGTGGGCTCCAGGGGAGAGACCCTCGAGGGGTACCTCTTCCCCACCGTCTACTACTTCCCCACGGACGCCGACGCGCACGAGCTGGTGCGCCAGATGGTGGACACGTTCGAGGCGCGCTGGATGCCGCACTGGGACCGGCGGCTCGAGGAGCTGGGCATGTCGCGCCACCAGGTCGTGGTGCTGGCCTCCATCATCGAGGGTGAGATGCCGCACGAGGCCGACCGGCCGTACGTGTCGTCGGTGTATCACAACCGCTTGCAGCGCGGCATGCGGCTGCAGGCCGATCCCACTGTCGTCTATGCATTGGGCCGCTGGCGCCGCTTGACGCGCGACGATCTGGACATTGACTCGCCATACAACACGTATCGCGTGTACGGACTTCCTCCGGGTGCCATCAACCAGCCCACCACGGCGAGCATCGTGGCGGCGCTCTATCCCACCCCGAGCGAGTACCTCTATTTCGTGGCCGACGCCACGGGCCGGCACTACTTCACGCGCACCTACCGGCAGCACCTCTCGATGATTCGTCAGATTCGCAACGGCGACACGATGCCGGGGCGAGGGGCGGCTAACTAGGGGGCCAATTCCTTCGCCCCGCAGGGCTGCGCCCTCTGGCCTGAGCCCTCGGTGCCTTGCCGTAGCATTCCTCGAACGCGAGTATTGAACCGATCTAACCCCCGAGGTGACCTATCCGCCGCGACCTGCTCCCTTCAGTGCGCGACGCTCTCAAGGACGGGCACGCCCGTGGCGCTAAAGGTGTTGCACCCGCAGCTCGCGGTGTCGGTGACCGCCGACCGGTTCCTGCGCGAGATCTCATTCCTGTTGGACATCGACCACCCCAAGATCGGCAAGCTGATCGATTCGGGCGAGAACGAGTGGTTGGTCTACTACGTGATGCCCTACATGGAGGGACCTACGCTGCGGGAGCACCTGGCGCGCGTGCAGCAGGCTTCGATCTCCGACACCCTCAAGATCGCGCACGACCTGCTCGACGCGCTCGACTACGCGCACGCCAAGGGACTCGTGCACCGCGACGTGAAGCCCGAGAACATAGTGCTGTCGGGAGGCGACGCGGTGCTGGTGGACTTCGGGATCGCCAAGGCGGTGGCGGAGTCGGGCACCGACCGGCTCACCCGCTCGGGGTTCGCGGTGGGAACCTCGGCCTACATGAGCCCGGAGCAGGTCGAGGGCGTCGAGGATATTGACCGCCGCTCCGACTTCTACTCGCTGGGGTGCGTGCTGTTCGAGTGCCTGGCCGGGAAGCCCCCGTTCTATGCCGCGCGCGAGGAGGCGGTGCTGCGGATGCACCTGGAGGGC
>JBDHJR010000048.1:0-6422 GCA_039586815.1 Gemmatimonadota bacterium
CTGCACAGGCGGTGAGCGTGTACTTGTGGGGAGGGATCATCGCTGACCAGCCACACGCTTCGTTGGCTGTGACGGTATCCAGCGGGTACTCACTCGGGGAACCGGCGTACACCACCTGAAACCGAAGCTCGACCCGTCCAGAGCGCACAAAGAGCAGATTCTGCGCTGGTTCACCAGCCCTGAAGACCGTCTCGCCCCGCTTAACGCTGATGATCTGACACCGCTCCCCGACCGTGCGTAGTTGGTCTCCCGTCAGGCCTTCGAAAACCGCGAGCCGCTCGAGTCCCTCGACCATAATCAAGTCCTCCCAACACCCAGGATTTGTGTCCTAGTTGACCATCTCGATTGCGGGCGGGTTCTCCACCACGGTCCTTCCTGCTGCAGCGGTTGGTAAGATTGAAACTAAGATGCTCGGAGTACAGCAGGCCGCAAGCACAGGTCCCAAGTACCGGCGACTAGGCTGTACAGTGCAGAGGAAACGCAAGGGCTTCTGATCCGGAGGGCGGCCGCTAGGGGGCCAAGACCGGCAGAATGTCACACTAAACGCGAGTTCGTGTCGTTCTTCGCATGACTTGTTGATCAACCAGGTCAATAAGCACCCTCCACACGCAACCCGACTATTGCACTCCCCTATTCGGGGTGTTACTGTCTGCGCGCCAATTCCCCGTGTGACGGGGTATCCCGTACCTCCCCTCCCAGGAGCGCCCTATGAAACCGAACCTGATCGCCCTCGCCGCCGTCGGCCTGTTCGCCTTCGGCTGCGACTCACCCACCGAGACGACGGCCGAGTCTCCCGAACCGCTGTTTGCCAAGGGCGGCAACGGTGTGATCCAACACATGTCTGTGGGCAGCAATGACATCTGCCCCGGGCTGGGCCTGCCACCCGGCTGCGACGCCAACTTCTCGCTTGTCGCCAACAAGTGGGCCGACGGGACCGTCAGGGGCCAGTGGCATGATGAGTTCGGCAAGGATGAGAACGGTGAGCAGCTCGGCGGAGTACATGCCTCCATCGACTGCCTCGAAGTCTCGGACTTTGCAGTCGGGATATACAGCTGGCCCATAGCCTGGGTCAGTGGCGTGGTTACGCGATCGAGCAACCCGTTCTACAGCGTCGGCGATGGCGTCATAACGTTGGCGCTGGATCGGGGCACCTCGGCGAGTGATCCGTTTGAGGACCTGCTGAGCTTTACGGTTCCCCTCAGCGCGTTTCCGGAAGGGACCACGTGCACGGACATGCCGGAACTGCCTGTGGGGGCGCTCAACACCCCCTTCAATGGACAAGTGAAGATCTGGTCCAAGTAAGGGCCCAGTAGGTAATAGCGTCAGCGCCCGGCACTCAGCCGGGCGCTTTCGTTTTGTGGCAAACGTCGCGAGGGCAGGTCTGAAGCAGCTGAGAGGAAGCAAATCACCTCTACTATTTGACTGCTCTCATCCATGGTGAAATCGTTACATGTAGGAGGTAGGAGCGCGTCGACAGGAGCGTCCAATGACGATTGATGCGAACCCTGAGCTTGAGAGCACACCACCCTGCAGGGAGTGCTGGACAAATTGTGGTGTCGCGACCGACGAGGAGATGCGAGAAATCGACCGGCTGGAGGACGAGGTCTCGCCGCTGCCCGAAAATATCACGCGTATAAGAAGACTCATTTCCACCCTCGAGCTCTGCCATCACAAGGCCGAGCGCTGGGTCACGAATATCATCGAGGCGATCGGCGAGGGAGATACATCCAAGGGACTCGGTACCCGATCGGCCGGCGAGCTCCATCCGGCGGAGCGTGACTGGATAAACGCCTGCACGGCGCTCTCAGCCTGGTGTGCCGGACAACCGGCCGCTTCCGTCGAAATCGAGATAGGAGGCCGCTCAGCAAGCAGTCTGTTGAGCAAGCTCGGTCAGCGCTCGGCTCTCAAGGAGTGGCAGGTTCAGCGCCTGGTTGAACGCATTCGTGAGTTCATCGGCTGGCCTCGTTCGATGCACCAGAATGACTCGGTGTATGTCTTCCTGGAGGAATGTGGCGCTGACATGGAACCTCCGGGCGATGCCGAGTGCCCCGAGCACTATCGTGAGCACGAAGATTTCTGGAAGCAAACCATGCAGACGCGCATTCACGATACCGTGAATGGCGAGGCTGCCGACGTCTCCCTGGCCGTGGCCATCGACTTGATGTTTCCATGCAACTGGAACTTCGTTGACAACCTCGAAATCGTGCTCGGCGCCATCGGGGGAGAGTTGCACACCGCTCAGCCATTCGCCGTTTGCGCACGAAACATTCGTGATGCTCCGATTCGCGAGCGTATGCAAACGGTCTGCAGAACCCTGCAATACTCCCTCCGGAATCAACCATCGGAGAATGATGTGGATGGCGCGCTGCTGGAGCTGCTGGGAGATATCGCCGCTCCGCAGAGGTGGCTCGTCGCCTCGCTGGACAAGACGATCCGATTGCAGCTGGGATTGTAATCAGCAGGGCGCGGACCCTGGGGAGGGTTCCTTCCGCGCAAGCTATCGGGCGACGGCGTGGAGTCCAGCCTTGGCCAGACGCGGCGCTGAGCCTTCCCATTCACCCCTGACGCGGTTACCTTCAGTCAGACTGAAAGGCGCTCCTTCCGAGCGCCACAGAAGAATTGGCGAACATTGCATGGGGCACCCGGCAACACGCGCGGTTGCCCCTTTTCTTTTGTAGCACGCCGCACGGTGCGGCGGCCTGCCGCGCGGGCAAACGCGCGGATTACACGATGTATAGTCGGTCAGTGCGGGCATTCCGGACTCCGACGAGCATCAGCGACAGAGGAGTACGACATGTCACGCATCACTGGCAAGGTGAAGTGGTTCAACGACCAGAAGGGCTTTGGATTCATCACGCCCGACAATGGCGAAAAGGACTGCTTCGTCCACCACTCGGCGATCCAGAGCACCGGCTTCAAGTCGCTCGGTGAGGGCGAAGCCGTGGAGTTCGAGCAGGTACAGGGTCAGAAGGGGCCGGCGGCTGAGAACGTCACCAAGCTCAGCTAACCGAGCGCCCTAACGAGCCACGGTGGTCGGGGTCCTATCGACATCGTCGGTGGGGCCCCGGCAGCCCCGGCACAACACAATGCACGCCCAACCGGGGTGAGACATGCGCAGTCGATACACGGTAGAGCAGCGGCACATTACGCATCGCGGCCGCACGTTTCGGTTCGTGTCCTACGAAGGGCAGCGCGCCAACGCAGCGCGCAAGGAACCGGCTATTGCATCCGCATGGTTCCTGGTAAACGCCGGCTACCGGTGCGAGGTTATGCCGCAACAGCTTGGTCAGGAGTTCGATGAAGTCGACCGCCTATTGACGAAGTGGCTGGAAACACATGTAGTTCAGTAGGGCCAACCAGATGCCGTTCTGAGAGTTCCGCAGCTCAGATGAGCCACCGTCGCGTCGTTAGCTCCCCTAGTCGCCCCGCGTGGGATCGTTGCGCAGCAGAGCGCGGTGGGGTGGTGGTGAGGGAGTGGCGCTCCAACTGAGGCGTGCCGGCTCTCAAACCCCAAGATCCTGCAGGATTCCAGGTTGACGTCCGGTGAGATGTTCGGGGAGTGGACGCGCCCACGAGGATCAACCAGCTATCGCGTCTCTATCTTCGACTCGATGTCCTTGACACCGGGGACCTGCTGCGCCAACTGCCTGACCTTTTCCGCATCAGCGAGATTGCGCGCGGTGGCTGTGATCGTGACAATGCCATCGCTGGCTTCGACTTCGATCCTGTCGTCCGAGATATTCCGATCCAGACCCATCTTGGCCCGAATCTCGCTGGCAAGGACTAGATCGTCCACGATCATCTGGGACTCAGGCGTTGTTTGGAAATCACGGTTTGCCGTCTGGGCGATGATCGCGATTGCGCTTGAAACCGGGACGCGTTGGAGATTGATCACGAGGTCAAACGTGGCCGGATCGCTCGGATCGACACCATGCACCCATTTCCCCCACTTGTCACGGTCTTCATCCAGCTTCCTCACGTACTCAATCGCCTTCTCCCGCGTGAGGTTGCATAGTTCCATGACGGTGGCGATGCGATTCTCCCTGTTGGCCACGAGCATGATTCTCAGGTGGTGAGGAATCCCCCTGAGCAGGAGGTGCCCTGCCTCACCATGATACACCAGGTTGTCACCTTGGACGGCCTTGGCGATGACTGCCTGCACGCAGTGGATGTAGTGCAGCCTTGTGAGGCCACGTCCTTCCAGTAGCCCAGGGATGTGCTTGAGAGCCGATTCCAGCTGGCTCTCCGACGCCCCGAACTCCTCAGCCGTGTTGACCAGCAGCTCCTCTCGGGAGAGGAGACGATAGCCCAGTTCCTCACACAGGCTTTCTGCCAGGCCTTCGATGCCGCTGTACGCCCCCCGCGATATGGTAATGATGGCCACTGCAATCCTCCTGCTCGCGTCCGCCGGGCCCGGGCTCACTACGCACAGGACTACAGTACGCCCTGGCCCAGTGGGCGGCTAGGGTGGAGTGGCGACGGTCAGCGAGACCTGGAGGCGGTTCGTGTGCGATCTGGCGCCCCGAGGGTACGCGGCCCGTCAGTCCACTTCCATGACAGCACGTGTCAGCCCGAAGAGCACGACGTTTTCCACCCCGAACTCGTCGCGTTGAATACCCAAGATGTAGTCCTCCCCGATCTCGCTCACCCGGAGATCCCGGGGAAGGTCGGTTCCGGCAAGCACCTGCCCTTGCGTGCTAAGGACAGTCCACCGGACCCGTTGCACACCCGGGCGGGGGTAGTCCTGGACCCAGAGGTACCCTTGCCTATCCACCACGAGACCACCGACTCCGGGGAAGTGGTCCGGTACGGGCATTTCTCCATACAGCGGCGCGATCTCAGATGCGCGACCCCTACCGTACCGGTCCGTGAGTTCCTCTATCAGCAGATCCAGGTCATCCCTGCGGACGGGGATCAGTGGTCGCTCCAGTCGATAAACCTCGGCCAAATCTCCGGTGGGGGAGAACGCTTGGATTACCCTCCCGTCTTCTGCCGTGGCGAACAGCCGGTCCGTTCCGAAGGCAAACAGCGTCTCCATGCCGAAGGCCAGCGGCGCCGCGCGATTCGAGCCGGGGCTCGCCCTAAGGTACGTCTCGGGTCCCAGGAACTCGCCGAATGCCACCTGCATTTCTCCGTCGAGCCCGACAGACAGAACGTCCAGGGAGTCTCGCATTACGTGACTCCCCGGTGCCGTGGGAAACCGTCGCGAGGGCCGCTCACCAATGACGACGGACGTTGAGCCCAGCTGACCCAACGCCTGAAGGTGAGGCGGGAGGTCATGTGCGAGGTTGGCCGAGGTCATGAAGGACCCGTCGGCGAGAAAGAGAGATACGCGGCGCAGCGAGTGATCGACGACCAGCAGGGTATCCGCATTGGTGCGGCCAAGCAGCCCGATCGACTCGAACTCGCCGGGACCACCTCCTCTTCGCCCCGCGCTGGCGAGGAATCTCCCGGCGCAGTCGAACAGCCGCAGCTCGCGTGAGCTACCGTCGGCAACCACGATGGCTCCGTCCGGTAAGCGGACGGCGCCCCGGATGTCGTGGAACTGATAAGCCGCGTCTCCGCCTTCGGTCCCGATCCGAAGCACCGGCTCAGCAGTGACCTGCCAGGCTACAGTGTCCTCGGGAGCGGAGATCGTCACGTGCACGGCCGGCCCGGGCGCTGCATCCGGCCGATCGTCCGATCCGCAGGAGAGCAGCAGGACCAGAGCTGCTCCCAGGATGAGGAGACGAGTTATCCCATCACCACCCCTAGTTGAGTTTCGTGAACGCAACGTGCTTCGGCGCGGACCGTCCGATCAGGTCCTACCGCCACCACTATACAGATGAGCGTGGTGCGGAGAGGGTTGCGCTTAACGGGACGGATGTGATCCTCATTGGGGCTTTGGCATCGAGCCAATACTCTTCAGATCCAGAGCGTCGGCACTAGGGGCCCGAAACCCGGCAGAATGTCACACTAAACGCGGGTTTGTGTCGTCCGTTGCCGGGTTTGAGAGGCAGAATGCCGGTTCGACACGACAAGATGTCGTGTCAAGTGTCGTGATATGTCGTGTTGGCTGAAGGACACGACAGCGCCCGGCGCGGGGCCGGGCGGAGCAGTTGATGGATGGGTTGTTGAAGGCTGCGAAAGGGAGCTAGTCGCGCGTTCCTCGCCGTCCCGCAACTGCACGGATCGCGCTCACCACCAGCGATCCCTCCGGGGTCTGGAACGGCGCCAGGGTGATCTCGACAGCGAACTCGCGGCCGTCCTTGTGTCGGGCCAACAGGTTCCGCTCCGACGCCATCGGTCGGACGTGCGGGGCCTGCGTATAACGCTGGCGCTCATCGACGTGTCGGCCGCGGAACTGATCGGGCATCAGCAGCTCCACGGACTGGTCTAGAACGTCCATCCGATCGTACCCGAACAGCTCCTGGGCCATGGAA